>WSZJ01000111.1 GCA_009773755.1 Planctomycetota bacterium
CGCCTGCCCGCCCGCCTGCCCTCTCATTTTTTCCGCACTTGCCTTCGCTCCGGAAACTGCGGCGGCGGCTCCTGATGCTGCGGGCAGAATTGCGTTCCCGTCGACACCGGCATGATCTTGCACGACTTGCAGAAAATCATCCCGCACGACTCGCACATCCGCACTCCCATCGTCACGGCGTTCCGGCACTTCGGGCACTGGAATTCGTTGTCCATCAGCAGCATCTCGATGTTCGCGCCCAGATACTCGCCGCAGTCCGAACACTTCTTCGCCGTCGGCTTGTTCCGCGTCTGGCAGAAGCGGCACGTCAGCATTTCGCTCGGGTCCGGCGGCGCCAGGGGCTCGCGGCCGCTCTCAATCCGCTCGAGGTCTGCGAGGAGGTCCTCCGCCGACTGGTAACGCTCGGAGGGCTTCTTCGCGATCATCTTCATGATCACCGCCGAAACGCCCGCGGGGATGTCCGGATTGTGCCCTGACGGCGGCCTCGGCCGCTCGTGCATGTGCTGCTCCATCAGAATGATCGGGCCTTCGCCTTCGAACGGCCGGCGCCCCGTCACCAGGAAGTAGAACGTCACCCCCAGCGAGTAAATGTCGCTTCGCCCGTCCTGCTGGTCCCCGCGCCACTGCTCCGGCGGCATGTAAAACGGGGTCCCCGTGATCGTGTCCGTCTTGTGAACGTTCCTCGTCTCGATCGCCAGCCCGAAGTCCCCGACTTTCACCTCGCCGTCCACCGTCACAAAGACGTTGTCCGGCTTCACGTCCCGGTGCACCAGCCCCATCCGGTGCGCGTACCCGAGCCCTTTCGCAATCTCCCGCACGATCTTGATCGCCTGCCCCGGCGGAATTTTTTTCTTGTGGTCCAGAATCTCCGCGATCGTGTGCCCTTCCACGAACTGCATCAGGATGAACGTGTAGCCGAATTTCTGCCCCACGTTATAGACCTGCACGATGTTCGCATGTTCCAGCTTCGCCACCGACCGCGCCTCCTTGACGAAGCGCTGGATCATGTCCGGGTCTTTCACAGACACGGAGAGGATCTTGACGGCCATCGGCTTGTTCAGCGCGACGTGGATCCCTTTGTAGACCGTCGCCATCCCGCCGCGCCCCACGCGCTGCGTCACCTGAACGCCGCTGAACATCTTCCCGATGATCGAGTCCTGCACCTCTCCCGTCGCGGTGATCGCCTCCGACCGCGCCGTCACGAGCCGCTTCACCGGCACCAGCTGCGCCTTGCACCGCTGGCACGGCAGCTTCGTCTTCGCCATCTCCTCGCTCACCGTGTACGACGCCTCGCAGCTCGGACACTTCATGACGACTTTCTTCTGGATCCGCAGCAGCCGCGTCACGTCCCCCAGCTTGAGGTACCCCTTGTCGACCATGATTTCGCCGAGCTGCCTCGCCTTGCCTTCCTTCTCGAGTTTCAACTGCTGGTCGAGGCATTCGAAAAGCTGCTCGTGCGTCACCAGATTCTCGCGTATGGCAATCTTGCCGAAGAAAGCGGACTCGGTGAGCGATTCCGGAAGCGGCGTGTTGATTTTCTGGGGGGCGGGGGTGGGGGAAGCGGCTGTCGGAACTGGGAGGTCGCGGTCGACGACGGCCGTGAGCATGGCGAGCCGTTCGCGGGTGAGGTAGCCGCGTTCGACAAATACTTCGCCGAGCGTGGGGGGCATTTCGGCGGATTCGAAGAGGTGGATGCACTCGTCGAGCTTGTCGCGCGTGAGGAGGCCGCTCGCGAGGGCGATGCGGCCGATCAGGAGATCCTCGTTGGAAGGCTTACGCGGCATGCAGTGTCAGTGTAGCAACGAAAAGTTGCGGGTTGCGAGTTGCGAGTTGCGAGGGAAAACGCCCGCCTCACCGGCCGCGGAGGATGTGTGGGAGCAGGTCGCCCGCAAGGTAGAAGGAACCGGCGACGACCACGAGCCCGCGCTTCCCGGCGAATTGACGCGCTGCGTTAAGTGCGCGGCCTGAATTCGCGCAGGCCTCTCCGACGCCGGCAAGAGCTCGAAGCTCTTCCGGGTCGGAGGCCCTCGGGTGGCGCGCCGCGGTGAAAAAGAGCCCGTCGGCCGCGCCTGAGATCGCCTCGATGTTGGCGGCGACATCCTTGTCGGAAGAAGCCCCGAAGACGAGCGCCGTGCGGCGGCGCGCAAAGGCCCGGGCGAGATGCGCGGCGAGGGCGCGCAGCGAGACCGGGTTGTGCGCGACGTCGAGCAGCACAGGGGGCGCGCCGGGGAAGAGCTGCAGCCGCCCCGGGATTTCCACGGACGCCGCGGCGCGCCAGCGCGCGGCAGGGAGCGGCGCGGTCGACTGCGCCATCGCATACGCGACCGCGAAGTTGTCGAGCTGGTGGCGGCCGGCGGTAGCAAGCGAGACGCTGACGTCAGGCGCGCCCTTCATGGATATCGTCGCACTCCAGCGGTCACGCCGGTCGGCCCGCGCAACGCGGACCTGCACATCCACTCCGACAACCAGCAGGCGACACGCGGAACGCTTCGCGGCCCGCCGGATCACCGCGAGCGGCCCCGGCTTGCGCTCCGCCGTCACCACCACCGCGCCCGGCTTGATGATCCCTGCCTTCTCGCCCGCGATCTTCTCCAGCTTGTTTCCCAGCCGGTCCATGTGGTCCCAGTCGACCGAAGTGATCCCGCACGCCAGCGGCGCAGGGAGGACGTTCGTCGCGTCAAGCCGCCCCCCGAGCCCGACTTCGATCACCGCGACGCCGCACTCGCGGAATGCCTCGAACGCGCACGCCGTCATGAGCTCGAAGTAGGTCGCGAACTCGGCAGGGCCCGTGCGCGCCTTCGAAACGACTCGCGACATCAAGTCCGCAAACCGCTTCCCCGAAATCGCCCGCCCGCCCACCCGGATCCTCTCGAGCATCGAACTCAGATGCGGCGACGTGTACAGCCCCGCGTTCTCCCCGAACGCCGCCGCCAGGTAGTGCGCCGTCGACCCCTTGCCCTTCGTTCCCGTCACGTGGTACGCCGCAAACGCCCGCTCCGGATGTCCCAGCGCAGCGCACAGCCGCCGCATCCGCGCAAGGTCGTACGGCGTCCGCTTCCCCTTCGGAGGCGTCTTTTCGTAGTTGGTGAAGCGCGAGAGGTACGCGAGTGCGGCGCGGGCGGTCGGGAAGCGAATCACTCGCGGCGTGCCGCGACCAGGACGACATCGAAGACCGGCGGATCCGGTGGAAAGGCGAAATCCAGCATGTATCTGAGAGCCTTATTGAAGGAAATACTCGCGTGAGCGGTGGTCATGATTACCCGGTCTGGAATCTCGAATTTCCCGTCAACGATCATGAGGTCCACGATGACCTCAGACCCAAAGCGACCCTCGGACGGATCTCATCCGGGTTCTTCCGCCAGCCTCCCATTCCAATATACTGATGCCCATGGGAATCAGCCCCCGATGAATCGCCTCCAGGACATCGAACGCCAGCTCGAATCGCTCAGCCGCGCTGAGAAGGCTCTCCTTCTCGGGACGCTGGTGCGCGAAATGGGCGACTCGTTTCCGGGAATTGAGTCGACTCCAGACGTGTGCGGCGGAGAACCTTGCATCGTGCGGACACGCATCCCCGTCTGGGTTCTCGAAGCGGCGCGCCGGCAAGGGATTTCAGAATCGGATTTGCTGAAGAGCTACCCGTCTCTGCGCGCGGAGGACCTGGCGCAAGCGTGGGCATTCGTCCATTCCCACGTCGAGGCCATTGAGAAACAGATCGCGGACAACGAGGGCGCCTGGGGTGGCGGCGTTCTACGCGAACGAGAATTTCCCGCTGCCAGTCGTCGTGGCGCTGCGTGCACTCGGGCACGACGTCCTCACGAGCCTCGAAGCAGGTAATGCGGGGCGTGCCGTCCCCGACGAGCAAGTTCTGGAGTTCGCCTGCAAGGCGAAACGCGCCGTTCTCACGCTGAATCGGAAGCACTTCATCCGGCTTCATGCTTCCAGGCCGGCTCACGAGGGGATCGTGGTGTGCACCGTCGACGCCGATTTTGTCGGGCAGGCCAGCCGAATCGACGAAGTCCTGAGAAATTTCGTCATCCTGCCCGGTCAACTGGTTCGGGTGAATCGTCCATCCAGGTAGTCGTGTGCCGACGCTTCAGCGCCGCTTCGCGAGAAGCGCCCAAAGCGGCTCCGAGGGAGGGCCGCCGGAGCCGAGCGCGGGGTAGCGCTTGAGGGAGAGCACGCGGAAATGACCCTTGACCGCGTCGAGGAGCTCACGGCGCTTGAAGCAGTGCGGGCCGTACTCGGGGTGCGCCTTGTCGCTGAAGGTGCGGAGGAAAAGCGTTCCTCCGGGTTTCAGCACGCGCGCCGCTTCGGTGACCCAGCGCGGGCGGTCCTCGGCGGAGAGGCAATGGAAGCAGCCGCGATCGGTGACGAACGCGAAGGCGCGGTTGCGGAAGGGGAGCTTCAGGGCGCTCCCGACGCGGAAGTCGACCTTCGCGCCGAGGAGCTTCGCAACCGAGGAGCTTCGCAAGTTTCTTCGCCCGCGCGATCGCTGCCGGTGCGATGTCGATCGCCGACACATCGAACCCCGCCATTGCGAGGAACGCCGCTTCCGTTCCCTGACCGCAGCCGATCTCCAGAGTGCGGCAGCGCTTGACGACCTCGTGCCGCACGAGGTCGATCAGTTCAGGCTCGGCCGAGCCCGAGTGCCACGGGAGTTTCTCCGGCGGCGTCGTGCGATAGAGCTTGTTCCAGGACCAGGGGGGCATGGGATGGAAGTGTAACGGCGTTTTCGCCGGACTCTCGCGATGATTCAGCGCGCCGAGGCGACTACTTCCCGGGTGAATACTCCCAGAGGATGGTCTTGTAGCCCGGGTCGCAGTAAGCAGCGGCAGCCGTACAGTAACCGTCGTTCCTTAGCTTTCGCGGCTCGCGAACGTGATCGTCCCGCTGTGGGCCTCGACGACCCATTTTGCGATCGCCAGGCCCAGGCCGCTTCCGCCCAGCTCGCGCGAGCGGGCTATGTCAGCGCGCCACCGCCGTCCAGGCAGGTTCATGTCTGCCTCAAGACGTCTTCGTGGCTCGCCTCGACAAGTTCAATGGCGCGATCCAGCGCGTCGGTCCGTCCCCGTTCGTCCGCCACGCCTCCGTCTCGGGCTCGAAGCGCTTCGATCCCCTCGAGCAGCCGGGCCAGATAGGCGAGCGTGGACTCGCCGCGCTCCGGCGACGCTCGACTGACCATGTGCCTGACTTCGTTGTAAACCACGCCCTCCACTTTGGCGCTTTCGGACGGGCCGGAGGAGAATGAATCCGCGATGCGCCGCGTGCAATCGTCGCGAAGCTCCTCGACGCGCCGCAGGACGACTTTGCGGAATTGGCGCACGTCAGGGTCGACCCAATGGAGCGGATTGAACTGCTTCTGAGCCAGGCGATTCATGCGGTAGATCACCCAGGGGAACAATAAAAGCGGGACAAGGAGAACCCAGGCATTGCCCCTGACCTGGCCTCCGCTTGCGATGGTGACGATTTCCGCGATGACGACAGCCAACGAGAAGAGTACGAACAGCGCAAGGTACGCGCTGATGATGTGCCAGGTCTTCCACCAGGGCGGGACTTTCATTCCTGGCCCGCCATCCCGCCTGGACCTTCCGGCGCTGCACGCCCGACCGCGTGGCCGTACGGCGCTTCCTCGTACAGCGCCAGCTCGAACCCCGCGGCGGCCATTTCGCCGGCGACTTCGTCGCGCGTGAACCAGTGGTCGAACGTGCCGTCGAGCATGTCGCCGTATTCGACCTGGTCGCGGCTGAAGCGGATGGCGCGCAGAATCCGTGCAATCCGGTGGATCAGGTCAAGGCGGCGGGAGGGACCGTGGCGCGCGAAAAACGAGAGCAGAATCGGAGCGCCGGAGTCGACGCAGGCCCGGAGCGCCTTCAGGAACGCGATGCGGTTCGAGTGGCCGGGGATGTGCATGTAGCCGCCCCAGCCCACGATGACGCCCGCGTACCGGCCCAGACCCTCCGGGATTTGGCCGGGCCCCGCGGAGAAAATCCGCACTTCGCCGCCCTGCTGCTTGAGCCACGCGCGGCTGTAATCGACCAGCGCCGGCACGCAGTCGAACGCGTCGACCTGGTAGCCGCGCTTCGCCAGGGCCGCCGCCTCGCGGCCGCCGCCGGAAGCGCCGACCAGGAGCGTGCCAGCCGGCGGGAAATACTCGCGCACGACGCGCTCTTCCCACGGAAACAGTCCCGACGCGTTGTGCGCGTCGTCACGCCATTGTTTCCGGCCTGTGTAGAAGTGCGTCGAGAGGCCGTTCAGGTGGCGGTTGTCCATCAACCCGAGCCACGCGCCCTGGCGGAGCGAGAAGAAAGCGGCAATCGCGAGCCGCCAGACCGCGCTCGTCGCAGCGTAGACGCGGCCACGGAGCCCCGGTGAAGGCTTCAGATTCTGGCTCATGCGGCATGCGACCGGAGGCAACTCACGGCAGGATTGTAACGGTTGAGCGGATCTCGCCGGGCCGGCGGCCACTCCGTGCTGCTAAACTCGGCTCTTCCCCTGAACCGCCCGGAGGAGACATGACCCGACATTCCTTCCAACTCACCTTCGTCCTTCTCTGTGCCGCGACCTTCGCCTCTGCCGACGTCGTCACCATGAAAGACGGTCGTGTCGTCGAAGGAAAGATCCTGGAGGACAACGGAACGGCGATCAAGATCAAGCTGAAGAAGGGGACCATGTCGTTCGACCACAAGGACATCGCTTCGATTGAAAAAAAGGCGACGCCGGAAGACGAGTACAAGGAGCGCTTTGCAAAGCTCGACCCGAAAAGCGCAGCCGGGCATTTCGAGCTCGGCAAGTGGGCCGGCGGGCGGGAGCTGGAGGAAGAGGCGATCTTCCACTGTCTGGCGGCGTACAGGCTCGATCCGAAACTCGACGGCGTTGCGGCGGAGCTGACGAAGCGCGACTACCATCTCGTGGACGGCTCCTGGTTGACCCCGGACGCGTATTACCCTTCGATCGGATGGATCAAGTTCGAAGGCAAGTGGTGCTCCCCGGCGGAGCACGAGTATCGCGTGGCGGTCAAGGAGGTCGCGACGGCCGCGGCGGCGCGGGACGCCGCGAAGTCTGCGGTGGCGGCCGTGGCGGGGAAGGTGAAGAAGATCGAAGCGCGCATCGCCACCGAGAACGTCGCGATGGACAAGATCGCGAAGCTCATGACGAAATCGGAGGCCGACCAGGCTGCCACGCTGGCGCGCTTCAACGCCGCCGAGGCCAAGGTCAAGACCGCTTCCGACAAGCTGACGGCCATTTCTCAGAAGGAGGCGCCGAAGGAGGGCGATCCGCCGAAGGCGCCGAGCGCGGCGATGCAGGCTGCGGAGAAGAATCTAGCTGCGGCGCGGGCGGCGGCCGAGAAGGAGTCCAAGGCGCACACGGCGGCGAAGCAGGTCTTCAACGAGCAGTCGGTCCAGAAGCGGGAGGTGCAGCTCCGCATCACGGAAATCGAGAAGGAAAAGACGGATGCCGAGAAGGAGATTGCGACGCTTGAAGTCGGCGTGAAGTCTGCGCAAGTAGAGGTGGATGAAGCCGCAGCGCGCGCGGAGGTGTTGAAAGCTGCGTGGGAGAAGTCGAAATAGGATCGGCCGAATCGCCGCGATCCCCATGGCTGAAAAACGAAATCCTTCCGGCGTCGAGTCCTGGCCGTGCTGTCCCGAGACGGACTGGGAGAGCCGGAAGGAATGCGACGTGTGCGGCAAGCCACGGTGCCGCAATTGCACGAAGGCCGTTGCGGGCAAGGACCTTTGTTCCGGCTGTGCCAGGAAGGTGGCGCCGCCGCCCGAGGCGTTCTCCGATTCTATGTCCCCCTGGTCAGGGGCGCTGGTCTACGGACTCTCGGCCGCAGTCTTCTCCGCGATCGTCTGGGCTGCGATCTCAATTTTCATGGGAATCCAGATGGGCTACGTGGCGATGGGGATCGGATGGCTTGCGGGCTCCGGCGTCGTGCGCGGTTCGGGAGGGCAGCGCGGCGTGCCGTGGATGATCGCAGGCGCTTCATGCGGCTTGATTGGATTCGTCCTCGGCTGGTACATCATCGCCGCTTCACTCACGATTGAAGCCCTCGGCCTCCCCGCGGGGCCGGCCTCGTTTTTCAGCTTCGACGTTTTGAGGTTCGTTGCGGGCCACATCCGCGAACTCTCGATTCCGATGGACGCTCTCTGGCTCGTCCTCGCCGTCGGGACGGGAGGCGTGGTGCCGCGGGAAAAGAGCTGAGGATCCAGGCGGGCGGGTTCCTACTTCCACCGATCCGGTTCCACCGGCATCAGCCCTTTCAGCCATCCGGTCCTTGCGTCAGGAAACGCATCCGAATAAGGAATGTAGGGCTTGATGTCGAGCACGGGCGTGCCGTCGAGAAGATCGATGCCGCGCACTTTGAGCACGCGTCCCTCGATGCCGAGCAGTCGCAGCGCCGAGAGTGAGATCGGGTTGGGCCTGTGCGGAGCGCGCGTCGCGAACAGGCCGCGCTTGACCTCGGGACCGCGCGGCGGGATCACCTGCGGGCTCCAGCCCTCGTTCAGGTGCAGCCACGCGAGTACCCAGATGTAATCGAAGCCTTCCAGGTCCTTCAGCGCCTGCTCGAAATTTCGCCCCGGGAGCAACTCGATCGACGCTTCAAGGGCGCGATCCTCCAGCGTCTGCTCCGTGACCGGGGGCTGGCGCGGAGTGCCGAATCGTTCCTTATAGGGCGAGCGCACGTGGCCGATGATCTCGCACGACACGCTCGCTGCCGGGTCAGACCGGCTGGTGTGATCCTGCGCGGGTTTCTTGCGCTTCATGGGCCCAAGTCTACTTCCTCGACCTTTGACCGTGCCGGAGACGCCGACTATCCTTCCCCCGGCCGTTGAGAAAAACCGATTCCGGAGAAGAGGACCCATGGCGGACAAAGTCGTCGTCAGCGTCGGCACCAAGCGCGGACTCTTCGTGTTCGAGTCGAACGCTCGGCGGCGGGCCTGGAAGCGGCGCGGGCCGTTCCTGGCGGGCTGGAGCGTCTACCACGCGATCGTGGACGCGCGCCGGACGCCGAAGATTCACGCGGCCGCGGTGAGCGACGTTTTCGCGACGACGACGTTCAGCGGAAACCTGTCGGACGCGAAACTGGCCGGGGCGAAGCGGCCTCCGATTCCGCCCAAGCCGAGCGCCGGCAGCGAGAAGATCTACAAGCAGTACGGCATCTCGCGCGCGCAGCGCGTATGGCATCTCGAGCCGGGTCACCGTTCCGAGCAGAGCGTCCTGTACGCGGGGACCGCGCCGGCGGGGCTCTTTCGAAGCGAGGACGAAGGAAAAAACTGGAAGCCGGTCGAGGGGATGAACAACCATCCGACGCGCAAGAAGTGGATGCCGGGATTCGGCGGCAACTGCCTGCACTCGATCCAGGTCGACCCGGCCGATCCCCGGCGGATGTATGCGGGGATTTCGGCCGCGGGAGCGTTTCGCAGCGACGACGGCGGAAAGCACTGGAAGCCGATCAACAAGGCGGTCGCGCGCTACATCGGCGCGCCCGAGGGGGGAGAGACGGCGACCTGAGTGCACAAACTCCTTCTCCACCCGGCGGTGCCGGGCCGCGTCTACCAGAGGAATCATTTCGGCATCTATCGCAGCGACGATTTCGGCGACACGTGGTACGCGATCCACGGGGGCCTCGACTCGGACTTCGGGTTCGGCATGGCCCTGGACTACGGCGATCCGGACACGTGCTACGTCGTCCCTCTTTCCGCGAAGCAGGGGGCCTTCCGCGCCACGGAAGGGGCCTTCCGCGTCTACCGCTGGAAGGGCGGGAAGCGCGGATGGACCGGGCTCACCCGCGGCCTGCCGAAGGAGGGGGCCTACCTCAACGTCCTGCGCGAGGGAATGTCCTCGGATACGCTCAACCCTTGCGGCGTCTATGTCGGCACCGGAACGGGCCAGGTCTTCCACAGCGCCGACGCGGGGAATTCCTGGAGGACGCTGGCGGAGTATCTCCCTCCCGTTCTTTCCGTCAGCGCGACCGTTGTCTGAGGTCGCGAAAAAACGCATCCCGGTGACGGTCACGCTTCCCGGAATGCTCAAGAACATCGCGGGCGCCGCACGCCTGCGAGTCGAGGCGGCCACGGCCGCGGAGGCGCTGGAAGAGGTCTACCGCCGGGTCCCGGCGCTCCGCTTCGCCCTCTGCGATGACTCCGGCGAACTTCGCATGCACGTCCTGTGTTTCGTGAACGACCGCAGCACGCGCGACATCGGCACGATGGACGTGCCGCTGCGTGACGGCGACGAAATCGCGATCCTGCAGGCGGTTTCGGGCGGAAGCGGCGCTGGGGATCGCGAAATCGTGTCCACGCGGGCGTTCGACGCGCCGCGCGACCGCGTGTTCAACGCCTGGACCGATCCGGTTCTCCTGGCGCAGTGGTGGGGGCCGAAGGGGTTCACCAACACGTTCCACGAGTTTGACCCGAAGCCTGGTGGCCACTGGCGCTTCGTCATGCACGGCCCCGACGGCAAGGACTGGGAGAACCACAGCGTCTTCGTCGAGATAGCGAAGCCGGAGCGGATCGTCTTCGACCACCTTTCTCCCCACCATGGCTTCAGGGTGACAGCCACGCTGGCGGAGCGGGCCGGGAAAACCGAGCTTACTTTCCGCATGGTTTTCGAATCCGCGCGAGAATGCACTGAGGTCAGGTCGTTCGTGGTGGTGGCGAACGAACAGAACTTTGACCGGCTGGAGGCCGTTCTTACTTGTCCCGGGACCGAGGCAACCGAAATCGGAGCGACGCCATGCTGAACGCCGTGCTTTCGCCGATCGCCGACCGCGTTTACGCGCTGATGCGCATCATCACGGGCCTGATGTTCGCGTTTCACGGGATGCAGAAGGTGTTCGGTGTCATGGGCATCCCGAGACAGGACCTGGCGACACAGGGCGGGATCGGCGGCATTATCGAGCTCGGGGCTGGCGTGATGATTGCCATCGGGTTCTTCTCTCGCACCGCCGCGTTCATTTCGAGCGGCACCATGGCGGTCGCCTATTGGCAGTTCCACGTCATCAAGAGCGAGATTACGGGCATTTCAAGATTCCTTCCCGGCACCAACGGCGGGGAGCCCGCGGTGCTCTACTGCTTCCTCTTCCTGTTCATCGCCTGCAAAGGCGCCGGGCCGTGGAGCGTGGACGCGAAGCGCGAGAAGGCCTCGAAGGCTGAATAGGCGTTGCGAGGAAGGGAGACGTTACCGACTCCGATTCGTCTTGCGGAACGCCTCGAGAGCCCGGGCGCTGAGTTTTTTCCAGTCAAGCGAGTCCCCGTTCGCCTTCAGCCACTTCTTGAATTCCTCAATCCACTCGGCACGCTCCACGCGGTCCATCTCCCAGGTCCATTCCTTCGCGTAGCCGCACATGGCCGAAAGCGCGAAGGCGGCGAAATCCCGCACCTCGCACAGGGTGCTCCCGCCCGTGAATTTGGTCAGGGTTTCGTCGTCGAGCCAGACAACCAGGTCCGACACGAGGCCTTTTTCGGGGAAGTACGCCGCGATCCTCGAGAATTCGAAATCCGGCGGCTCTTTCTTGATCGCCGCGCGAAGCACGGCGGCGCCCGCTTCAGGGTCGGCCTCCGCCAGGAGCTCGAGCGCTGACTGCCGGAACGGCCTGTCGGCGGATCCCTTCGCGAGCTCCGCGACACGTTTCGCGCCCGCAGAATCCTTGCACCGCTCGAACAGGATCCGCGCCGCAGCAAGAACGGTTTGCGGCTCAGGATCGGAGAGCAGCTTGCGCACGGCTTCGGCGTCGCCTGGCCCGAGGAACGGGTGCGCCTTCTTCAGAATCTCCGCCGCCTGCGCGCCGCCGCTCGCCGCAGCCTCCATCAGTCGCGGCAGGTACTTGCGCGCGTCGACGGCAAGGAGCCCTCTCGCGCCTACTTCCGGATTCTCGGACAGAAGCGGCATGAAAAACGCCTCCGGCCCCGCGTCCGATGCTTCCTTCCACCACTCCTCCACGCGCTGCAGCTTTTCCGCGGGCTTCGGATGCGCGTAGTCCATCCCCGTGATTTCTTCGATCGCGCTGAAACAGAGGTCGCCGTAGGTCTGCATGAAAAACATGTCGAGCTCGTAGCCGCGAATACCGGTGAGGACGAAGCGCGTCGGCCGCGAGTCGTGCAGGCTCCCGACAAGGGCCGGCAACGCCTCCCAGCCGACCGCCGCGAGCTCCGCTGCAGGGTCCGGCTTCCCGTCATCCGGGAGCTGGACGGCGTCGCGAAGATGATGGAGCCAGTACGCCGCCCGCTTCGCGGCAGGAAGCGCCGCAACCTCGCCGGCCGGGGGCTCCTTCCAGGCCGCATCCTCCTCCAGTTCCCGGCGATACCCCGCAATCATCCGGCGCGCCTCGACCGGCTCGTCGCCGGAAGGAATGCGCGCGACGCCTTCCCACATCCGCAGAAGCCGGTCCCTCGGCAATCCCTCCTCCGCCCCGGTAACCGCTTCCCAGCGCAGCCGGGTGTGAAGCGTGCGCAGGATGTACTTCACCGCTGCGTCCGTATCCAGATCGGGTGAGCAGGCCCGCAGGGCGGCCGCGTGGAGGCCGGCGGCCAGCCGGATGTCGCCTCGTTCCAGGGCCCACCACGCGAATAGGGCAGGTTCGGCATCCCAAGGCAGGCCGCCTTGAGCCAACCGATTGAATTCGGGGAACGCGTTGTTTTCCACGCGCTGCCGGGTCGCTTCGACATCGAGAATCTTGCGGGCAGTCGTGTCGAAGTCCCCTTCTTTGAGAGTGCCGGGCGGCGGCGCATCTCCGCAGGGGAGTTCCGCCCATCCGGGGCGCGTTTTGACCGGCAGACGGATTTCTGCCACCCGCATGTTCGCCTGAAGGATGCGCAGCCGTTGCGGCGACTCCTCGAGGAGCCAGCCTTCCACGACGACCCAGCGAACTGTTCGGTCACCTTCCCTCACGACGACGTCGCCGTACCCCGTGTTGGCGCGGACCCACCGCCGGTCCTTGATCGGGTCCATCGAGAATTCCCGGAACACGGCGAGAAATTCGCGGCTCGATGCGAGCTTCTCGAGGAATCCGACCTGCTCGTTCAGACGTCCCGCGACTTCCGGCGTTGCTCCTTCCGCGGCCTTGCGCAGCCGCCCGGTCGCGCCCTCTCCCGCATCCAGGCACCACGCATCGAGCGCTTTCTCCACTCCCGCGCGAGCGGCCGGATCGTCCGAGTCCGCTTCACGCAGTATTTTCGCAAGCCGGTCCGACAGGTCGTCGGCGCGCGCCGGCAGCGACAGGAGAGCCAGGGAGAAAAGGGCGGCGGGGAGTGGATTCACTTCGAATTCTCCGAATTTGCAATCATCGAACCGCTTCCAGGATCTCGTCGTGGTGCCCGCGGTCACCCCGGGTCAGTCGCTGGATGAGCGCTTCGAACCGCGGATTTGCGACCTGGATCGAGCTTTCCGAGAGCCTGAAGAGCGGCAGCGGGTGGGGCACGCCGCGCAGGCGGTGGACGTGGATGAACTGAAGGCAGAGTGAGCGGTTCAGCTCTGTCATGCGGTCGTGCAGGACCATGCGATGCTTGTCGTCCGCTTCGTCCGCCTGGGCCATGAGCTCGCCGTAGCCTGAATTCATCACCTGCCGGCAGAGGTGGTCGTTGGCCTCGGCGGCGATGAGCGTGCGCGCGCGGTGCAGGCTTTTGGTCACGTCCTGGACGCGCGCGGCGACGTTGATGCACCCGCCGATGTAGGTGTCAACGAGCGGATGCCCGACTTCGTTACGCGCCTTGGCGCGCAGCCGCGTCACAATTCCGGACTCGAGGCCGATTCCGAATCCCGTGGCGGGAAGTCCCGGATCGTGAAGGCTGGCGTTGCGCCGGTCGCAGGCGCCGCAGAGTCGCGCGTGCAGGACGATCGCCGTGAGAAACGCGTCGATCGCGTGCCGCTCCCGGTGGGTAAAGACCATGAGCATCCCGTCGCCGCCGCTGCTCAGGTAGATCGGGGGCATCGCGCGATCGCAGGGCGGCAGCGCTACGACGGCCGCGTCCAGGCAAAGCGCATAAAAGTTACGGAGGAAGTGGCAGAAGCCGTCCCAGTTGCGTTCCACTCCCGCAAAGGCGTTGAGATGGGAGGTGAAATTGCGCAGGTCGACCACGAGCGCGCTGGCTGGAATGGTCTCCACCACCTCGGGGAGCGCTGTCATGCTCCCTGCCGGGCGGCGCGACGGTTCTGGTGCAAGGTTTTCACGGCGTTTTATCCTAGACTTCCCGGCAGCCCCGAAGCAAGAGCGACGACAGCACGGTTGCTAGGGGCCGCTTCGTTCATGTCGTATCATGAGCAACGTCGCCGGAAGACTCGCCCGGCGCGCACCCGGGAATCCGGCTTTGAAAGGGATGCACCATGGGCTCGACCATTGTCCTTGCGGATCATGTCGCCGCGGACCGCGCGGCATTCCAGGCGGCTCTGGCAGGGGAACCCTATCGCATCGTGGCGGAAGCGGAGCGCGGCGACCAGATGGTCGAGATCGCCGACCGGAACCGCCCGTGGCTCGTCGCGATCGCGATCGACCTGCCCCGCGAAGGCGCGGGGCCGGCGATCAAGGCCCTGCTGGCGAAGCGGCCGGAAATGAAGGTCCTCGTGCTGCACCGCGTCGAGCACGCTTCGAACGTGCCGCGGGTGCTGGCGGACGGCGGGTCGGCGCGCCTCATGAAGCCGTTCACCCGGGAGAGCCTTCTCGCCGTGCTCAAGACCGTCAACGCCGCTTCGGTGGCGCCCCGATCGGCGGACTCGCGCCTGATCCAGAGAATCAAGAAGGTCATGCCGGTCTCCTACAAGGGGGTCGAGGAAGGGTTTTTCGCGAAGAAGCGCGAGGCGATGGTGGTCGAGTTCTCGGCGATCACGGTCGTCATGCACGCCGAGGAAAAGCTCGGCGTCGGGAAGGACATCCACGCGGAGATCCAGGTCCCGGGCGAGGCGGCGCTCAAGGCGAAGCTCCACGTGAACCGCGCAGAGCCCGTCCCCGGTATGGGACGCTTCGAAATCACCCTCTCATTCGCCGACATGGCGCCCGCCGAGCGGGATCGCCTGCGGTTGATCGTGCAGCGGATGACGGAGAAGAAGAGCTCCGTGCCGCGTTGACGTTCGAGTTCCGGCGTGCGCGTCCGGGTAGAGTGTGGAGCCGTGCTCGGCGAGTCCGACCAGCGCAGCGCTGTTACGCCCGGTGACTTGCAGTCCCGGGCAGGCCGTCCATGAGTGGCAGTTCCTGGCCGCTCTGCAGCGAATGCTGCGCATCAGACCTCGTCGAGCGAGACTTGGCAGTTCATCACGCATGACGCGGAGGGCTAGTTGAATGGCAAAGGCGAACGCCCTGCACCGAGTGGAAGTCGCGCTAGCTTTGGCAAAGGAGAGCTTGAAGAATCGCAAGAGTCGCGGATTCCAAGGAGTGCTGCTCGGTTGGAGCATCATCCTGACCACGCTAGTCATCGTCTGCGACTCCGAGTCACTGCGGTTCACCGATTCGGTCACGAAGGTTGCTCTTTGGGTAGCGATCTTGTTCGTATTCGCCCTGCTCGTAATTCACAGGGGCTGGCTGAATCGAATTCGCTTGGGCAACGCGCGTGACGAAACCGTGATTCACCAGCTTCAAACTCACTACCCCTATCTGTTGGAAGAAGCGGAAGAAGCGCCACAGACTTCGAGAGCGGAAACAGAAGCGGCCAAGGCTCTCCTAACCCTCAACCATCGCCCAGATTCCTACGATCAGCTCGACAGCGAAGCGAAGGCCGAATTCGACAAGAATACGGCGCACCGGAGACAATTCGCGATCACCTTCGTGTTAGTCCTGGCAGTCTCTCTGGCGTGCGTGGCACGACTGTGCTCTCCCATGCACCAGTCTCAAGTCGACCCTCGCGCAACCAACTCAGCCGGTGCAGATTTGCCAAACAACGACTCTGTCGCAATGCTCGGAATGATGTTGATGATTGGCTTCATCCTCGGACAGGTCGTGTCGGTCGCTGGCCGCGAGAAGGGACCATAGCCTGCACCTCCTCGATTGTTCGGTTATCCGGCATCGGTCCGCAAGAACATGAGAAGCACGCGCGGCCGGTCGGGTGTGCTCCTCCGGTTCCTGGCACCGTGGGTCGCGTTTCCTCCCCTTGTAGCGACCGGGGCCGGTCTGGGCTACGCATGCGGGACCGTGGTGGCGATCATCGGAGTTCTCGTCGTCGGCGCCACGCTCACGGTGCTGCTGCTCCGGAGGCTGGGGAATTCCCTGCTCATCGCGATGTTCCTGGCAGGCATCTGCGGGGGCGGAGTCGGGTACGAGGTCAGCGCCGCGGCGCGCCTGAGTGCGGGAAAGATGCTGGACCTCGCGGTCTCGGAGGCGCCGCAGCATCCCGAGGCCACCCTGTTCCGGTTTCGCGACGGGCGCGTGGCGACTGGATTTTCGGGCCACTACGAGCGCGTGCGGCGTTCGAAGAACTCGACCCACCGGACGAACTACTATGTCGCACCCCTGGTGCCCGATGACTGGATTCTCGGCCAACCCGTGCCGGCCTGGGTCGGTTCGACAGAAATGAACAACCCGTGGCACCTCCCCTGGCGCGGCGGCGCCCGGGTCGACGTTCCCGACGACCCGGACAACGGCTTCCGCCGGGCCATTCGCGAGTGCGAAGCTCGCGGGCTCCGCGGGGAAGCCGGCGCGCCGATCCTCGAGTGGGTCCAGGATCCGGCGGGCTGGCCTGAAAAGCGCGTCGAGAAGGGACTGCACATCTCCGCCACGCTGATCTGCATGTACTACATCGGACTGATATTCCGCCTCGCGTATGAGTTCCTCACAAGGTCCTCCTCGGTATGAGAGCGACGCAGTTAGTTCGCGCAGCCCCGACGACGTACAGGTCGTCGCCTCAGGAAAGAACTCCGCCCCTTTGCGATCCGTTCGAGTAGACTCCGCCGCGGAAAGTAGCGAGAGGGAAGCACTTTCATGCGCAGTTTCCGCCACGCGATCGCTGTCTTCGTGTTTTTCGCAGCCGCACTTCCCGTCCTCGCCGAGGAGGTAGGGGCCGCGCGCGACCTCGAGCAGCGCCTCTCGAAAGCTGAAGCGGCGGCCGCTTCCGCCCAGTCCGCGGGCGACAACGCGTGGATGCTCGCGAGCGCCGCGCTCGTCCTGATGATGACCGGGCCCGGCCTCGCCCTTTTCTACGCCGGGCTCGTGCGGAAGAAAAACGTCCTCTCCATCAAGATGCACAGCTTCGCGATGATGGCCGTCATCACGATCCTCTGGGCCGTTTTCGGGTACAGCCTCTGCTTTTCCGAGGGAACTCCCATCATAGGCGGGCTCTCGTTCGCGTTCCTCAACGGCGTCGGCGCTTCCCCCAACCCCGACTACGGCGCCACGATTCCGCACTCCACGTTCATGATCTACCAGTGCATGTTTGCAGTCATTACCCCCGCGCTCATCACCGGCGCCTTCGCCGACCGCGTGCGCTTCGGCCCGATCGTCCTTTTCATGACCCTTTGGACGATCGTCGTCTACTTCCCGATGTGCCACATGGTGTGGGGAAAAGGTGGCCTCCTGAATGCGACGCTCGGCGGAAAGGTTCCGACGCTCGACTTCGCCGGCGGCACGGTCGTCCACATCACCGCGGGCGTGTCGGCGCTCGTGTGCGCCGTCTACCTTGGCAAACGCATTGGATATCCCACGACGCCGATGCCCCCGCACAGCCCTGTCCTCAGTTTCATTGGCGGCTGCCTTCTCTGGGTCGGGTGGTTCGGGTTCAACGCTGGCAGCGCGCTCGCTTCGAACGGCCTCGCGTCGAGCGCGTTCGTGGCGACGCACCTGGCCGGCGCCGCCGGCGCGCTGGCCTGGATGACCACGGAGAGACAGAAGACCGGGAAATGCAGCAGCATCGGCGCGGTCACCGGCGCCGTTGCCGGCCTCGCCACCATTACGCCCGCTTCCGGCTTCGTCGGTCCCTTCCCCGCCATTATTATCGGGGCCGTCGCGGGGGTCGTCTGCTACCTGATGTGCGCGGTCGTGAAGGCTCGTTTCGGATACGACGACTCGCTGGACGTGTTCGGCTGTCACGGGATCGGCGGCACGATCGGGACGCTCCTGGCCGGCGTGTTCGCCAACAGTGCGGTCAACCCTGTCTACGGCGCCGGGAAGCCGGTCGGCCTGCTCGAGGGGCACGGGGCGCAGGTCGTGAACCAGTCGATCGCGGTCCTCATTGCGTGGGTGCTGGCCATCGGAGGCTCCTTTGTCTGCCTTGTCATCGTCGACAAAATGCTGGGACTCCGTGTTTCCGCCGATGACGAGCACAAGGGGTTGGACCAGACGCAGCATGGCGAACACGCTTACGAATTCTGAGCGCGCGGGCAACGGTCGCCCTTCGGCGCGCGACGCCGGCCCATCCGGCGCGCGGAATTCGAAGATCATCGACGCCTCGCCTGTTCGAGGAGGGGCGCGCACGCGTCCCGCCACGCCGGCGCCACCTTCAGGACGTGCTCGAGGTCGGCCTCCGCGCCCGCGCCGTCCCCGAGCGCGAGCCGCACCCGCGCGCGCTCGAG
>WSZJ01000301.1 GCA_009773755.1 Planctomycetota bacterium
CCGTCCTCGGCGCCCAGGACCGCACCTCCCCCGACCACCGCACCCGCCTCGACCGCCTCATCCGCCTCTACTGGAAACCCGTCTATTGGTCCCTCCGCTCCCGCTGGCGCAAGCAGCACGCCGACGCCCTCGACCTCGCCCAGACCTTCTTCGCCCACCTCCTCGAAAAAGACGCCCTCGCCGCCGTCACCCCCGACAAGGGCCGCTTCCGCGCCTGGCTCCGCGTCGTCCTCGACAATTTCATGCGCAATGAACTGGAAGCGGCGAAAGCCCAGAAGCGCGGCGGCGGGCTGAAGCCGCTCTCGATCGACGGCGAAGACGACGCGCCCCCGGTTCCCGACGACTCGTTGACCCCCGACCAGGCCTTCGACCGCGCCTGGGCGATCCACGTCTTCCGCCAGTCCGTCGACGACCTCCGCACCCTCTACCACGCCGAAGGCCGCGACGCCGCCTTCGCCTGGTTCGAGCGCCACGAACTCGACCCTGATCCGCCGAGCTGCGCCCAGATGGCGGAAGCGGCCGGCAGGAAGCCGCACGAGGTCGAGAACGCCCTCAAGGCCGCGCGAGTGGCGTTCGCGAAGATCCTGCGCGAGAAGGTGACGGAGACCGTCGCGGATCCCGCGCGCGTCGAGGAAGAGCTGCGGGCGCTTGCGGAGGCGATGGGGTAAAGCGCTTCGCGCGGCCGAGCAGAGTCGCTAGCCGCTCGGCCGAGACGGCGAGCCCGCCCGCGTCCGGGCCGTACTATTCGGAGAGGAGGCCGATGCGAAGTGCCATAAGGGGGGAAGGGTATCGACCTCGCCGGATTGTGTCCATGTGCGGCCCGCCCTGCGTGCGCTACGCCTCGCTTGATTCGCGCCCGCTGTCGGGACTAGAGTGCTTTCCTTGAGGCGTGATCATTCCGCCGCCAAATGAACAGGGTCGCCGGGTCAGGCGAATGAGGAAGCCGCCTGGACCTGCAAGGGCCCGACTGGGGAGGACACATGAGGAAGTGGTGGTGGCTCCTTCCGGTCATCGCGTTCATTTCGGGCGTCGCCTTCATCTCCTACGGGGTGATGAAACGCGTCCAGGCCGACCAGGAAAAGCAGCGTGCGGCCGAGGCCTCGAAACGGTGCAGAGGAGGCGACCATTCCGGTTGCAGTCAGCCTGAGGATCCCCGTCTGTCCGGCAAGAATCGAAGGATGGGAATCGGTGTCCGGATATGTCCGAACTCCGCTCATGTTTCGTACTCCGAAAGGGGGGGAGGACTCATCACATTCGTCCAGAACGCCGACGGGGTCAGGGTCCTCGAAGTCGATTCGGATTCTCTGGCGGCTCGAATTGGACTCCAACCCGGCGACGTCATCGTTGGCCTGGCATCCGAGGGTGAGGTCATGGGTGACGGGTGTACACCCACACAATTGATCACGTGGATTGCGGAAGTACCTCCTGGAGCCACGTTCCGCATGCAATGGCTCACCGGCAAAACGGACCCCGACCCATATTGCAAGTACTCGAGCGATCAGGTTCGCAAGTGGGAGGGCGTTCTGGAATAAACGTCGGACTCGCATCTCGAGCTGCCGTTTCGGCGACAATTCCCCTTCCAATCCACAAGGAGATCCCCGATGAACTTCACGCCTTCGCGCCTGATTGCGGCCTGCGTCCTCTCTTCATTCTTGGGCGGCGCTCTCACGAGCCTGATGTGCCAGTGGCCCTCCCTGGCCCGGGCCGAAGATCCGGTGCCGAAGAAGGTTCTTCGGGCACGTCGAGATCGGTTACCTGGGCTATGGCCCGAAGGGAGGGGAAGAAGAGTTCGGACTGTTCTTCCAGGGGGCGAGAGTCGATACGATGCATCTGTCGCGCAGCGGTCTCACTTTCATCCGGCAAGACACAGGCCAGCGCGTGGGTCTGGAGGCTCGTAGACTTGAACTGGGTGCCATCCAGGAGGAGGGCAAGAAAGACCCACCCTATGGCATTCGAATCACGAACGGAGCACGGGTCTGGCGCCAGCCCTGAGCAGGGCCGCGCGATTATTCCGGGGCGAGAAGACCGAGGTGGCGGAGGATTTTGTAGACCGCGTCTTCCTGGTCGATGACGGCGACGACTTTCATTTCCGAACCGCAGCGCGGGCAGAGCAGCGGGTTGACCTCGTAGCCCTTGGCGATGAGGCGGGCCCAGGCGCGGCGGGTGTGGAGGGAGGCCTTGTCGGAATCGGCGGCGGGGTCCTTCCTCTCCGGCGGGTCGGCTTTCAGGAGGCCGTGCTCTTTGCGGTAGCCGCGCGTCCGGTTGGAGTACCAGCCGTACTCGATGGCGGTCTTCTCGTACGAGTCGGGGATGGACGGCGTCGGACATGTAGACGACGCGCCCCACGATCCACGCAGAACGATCCGAGAATTCTGGAACTCCGTGCCGCGAGCTGCGTCAGACAGCAAAGTCCCAGTAACTTCATCGGAGGCCCACCCATGCTTTCCCGCATCATCCGTTCACTCACCGTCCTCGCGCTGGCGGCAACGATCGCGCGCGCCGACGGGTTCATGCAGATCGACCGCCCGACGCGCAACGCGATCCCGATGGCGGTCAAGTACCACAAGGTGGACGTGGAGATCGACAACCAGGTGGCGACGACGTCGGTGGACGAAGTGTTTGTGAATCCGAACGGGTTCAACGTCGAAGCGACGTACATGTTCCCGGTGCCGGCGGGGGCTTCGGTCTCGAAGCTGTCGATGTGGATCGACGGCAAGGAAATGGAAGCGGAGCTGCTGGACGCGGACAAGGCGCGGGCGACGTACGAAGAGATCGTGCGGTCGCAGCAGGACCCGGCGCTGCTGGAGTACGTGGGGACGAAGATGTTCAAGCTGCGCGTGTTCCCGATCCTGCCGAACGAGGAGAAG
>WSZJ01000112.1:0-13925 GCA_009773755.1 Planctomycetota bacterium
CTCGGACTGTCGGGCAAGGGCGCGCTGACGGCGCCTGGGGGCGCATGGGCCGGCGCCGCCGCTTCGGGCGGCGCTTCAGCCGCGATCCCGGGCGCCGACGGGCTCGCTGTCGCGCTTCCGCCCTCGAACGAGGCCGCTTCCTCGGTCCAGCGACAGCGGCTTCTCTATCTCGCGGGGATCGCGGTGCTGATGTCGGCACTTGCCGCAGGCCTGTGGATGTCGTTCCGGGCGGTGAGGCGCGAGGCGGAGCTGGCGCGGCTGAAGAGCGATTTCGTGTCGCAGGTGTCGCACGAGCTGAAGACGCCGCTGGCGCTGGTGCGGATGTACGCGGAGACGCTGGACGCGGGGAAGATCACGGAGGAGGGGCAAAAGAAAGAGTACATGCAGGTGATCCTGCGCGAGTCCGAGCGGTTGTCGGCGATGATCGAGAAGATCCTGGACTTCGCGAAGCTGGAGCGCGGGGAGAAAACACTCGAGAGGCGCGCGGGAGATCTGGTGGCGGCGGTGCAGGAAGCGGCGGGGGCGTTCGCGAAATCGGCGGGAGTTGCGGTGAAAGTGGAAGCGGCGCGGCCGGTACGGGCGGCGTTCGACAAGGACGGGCTTGGGCTGGCGCTTCGCAATCTGCTGGAAAATGCGGTGAAGTACAGCGACGGGGCGCCGGACATCACGGTGAAGATCGGCGAGCGGAACGGAACCGCTTCGGTCATGGTCGAGGATCGCGGGATCGGCGTGCCGGCGGACGATCGCGAGCGGGTGTTCGAGAGGTTCTATCGAGCCGGAGATGTGCGGGCGAAGAAAGTCAAAGGGACGGGCCTCGGCCTCGCGCTGGTCGCCCGCGTCATGGAAGGCCACGGCGGCGCCGCGCGGTGCGAGCCGCGGCAGGGCGGCGGGAGCCGCTTCGTGCTGGAGTTTCCCCGGAGAACCGATGCCACAGACCATCCTGGTCGTTGAGGACGAAGCGGACATCCTGCGCGGGCTGCGCGACAATCTCGCGTACGAGGGGTGGCGCGTGTTGACGGCGGGGGACGGGGAGAAGGGGCTGGCGCTGGCGATGAAGGAGAAGCCGGACCTGGTGATTCTGGACTGGATGCTGCCGGGGATGGACGGGCTGGCGGTATGCAGGGAGCTGCGGGCGCGTGGGGCGCAGGTGCCGGTCGTGTTCCTGACGGCGCGGGGGCAGGAGGTCGATCGCGTGCTGGGGCTGGAGATGGGGGCGGACGACTATGTGACGAAGCCGTTCAGCGTGCGGGAGCTGGTGGCGCGGGTGAAGGCAATCTTGAGGAGGGCCGCGGGGACGGCGGCGAGACCGGCGAAGTTCGCGATCGGGGACCTGGAAGTGGACGCGGACGCATTCACGGCGAAGCGCGGCAAAAAAAACATCGATCTGGGGCGTTATGAAGCGGAGATCCTGCGGCTGCTGGCGCAGCGGCGTGGGCAGGTAGTGTCGCGGAACGACATTCTGAATGAAGTGTGGGGAGTGGACGCGTATCCGACGGACCGGACGGTGGACAACTACATCGTGAAGTTGCGGCAGAAGATCGAGAAGGATCCGAAAAATCCGAAGCTGCTGATCACGGTGCATGGGGCGGGGTACAAAGTGGTTGAACCGGCGTAGTCGGGGCTCAAAGGCAACTCCAAATTCCAACTCCAACCCCAACCCCAAATCGACGCCGTGTCGGGGCGTTTTGGGGTTGGGGTTGGAGTTGGGATTTGGAGTTCTTGTCTTTCTCCGGTTCGGGCCATGACATCTCTCTACATTTTCCCACTTCGCCGTGACACCCCCTTCCTGCCCCTGGAGTATGTTTCCCCGCGTCACAAGGAAACCCACTCCACCCCCAGGAGGCCTCATGAAGACGCTCGCCCTGCTCGCCGCGCTACTCACTCTTCCCGCCTTCGCCGAGGACGGCGCCGCGGAGGATTACCAGAAAGCGCTCGACAAGGAGAACACCGACCGCGACCTGAACGCCGCGATGGAGATTTACAAGTCGATCCTGAAAAAGCACAAGGACGAGGAAGAAATCGCCGCGAAGGCGCAGTTCCGCCTCGGCGAGTGCTGGGAGAAGCTGGGCGTCGCTCGCGAAGCGAAGGAAGCCTATGAGACGCTCGTCCGGGAATTCCCGTCGCAGGTCGCGCTGGTCGACAAGGCGAAGGAGCGCCTCGCCGCCATGGCGGGGGCGCCCGTCCAGAAGAATCCGGAGGAGATCGTCGCGCGCAAACTGGAGTCGACGAAGATCGACCTCGATTTCACCGACTCCACGATGTACGACATCCTCGACTTCATCCAGGAGTTCGCGCGGGTCAACGTCATCATCGACCCCGCTGCGAACGAGCTGGCGGAGAAGAAATTCACGTTTGCGGTGAAGGATCTCGCACTGAACAAAGTCCTCGCTCTCCTCGCCGATACCGCCCACATGTCCTTCGCAAACCGGCACGGAGTCCTTATCTGGACAACCCCCGACCGGCTCGCCGCGCTTCAGCAGATCACCGCCATCGACGTTGCGGATGACGCCGCGGAGGACGACAAGAAAGTCTCCAGGTCCATCGGCGCAATCAAGATCAGCCTCAACTTCACCGAGACGCCGATCGACGAGACGATGTCCTTCATCCGCGAAGTCACCCAGCTCAACGTCATCGTCGATGAGAGCTGCAACCAGAAGACCGTCTCGTTGAAGATCGACGAAGCGTCGCTCCGGGACGCGCTCGAGCTGATCGCCTTCAGCGCCGGCCTCGACATCCGGATCAGCAACGGCGCCATCGTGGTCAAGGGGAAGTAACCCATGATCACGAGAGCCCGTGGAGTGAGGCTTGCGTTTGCCGGAATTGCCGCCGCGCTCCTCTGCGCCGGATTGGCAGGATTTGCGCTGAAGCTGAAGAGCAAGCCGCCGACGACGAAGGACCAGCCGGCGACCGCAGGGACCCAGGAATCGGCGCCACCGGCTGCGGCTGCGGCCGCACCGGAGGCCCACGAAGTGACCGCCAGGGCGCCGAAGCGCCGCGGAATCCGCTTCGGAGATTTCGCCAGGGGCTCGCTGGCCGATCCATCGGCGCCGCCCTACCCGAGCGCGAGCTACTGCGAGAAGCGCGAGGCCGAGCTGAAGAAATGGCGCGAGACGACGATCGACCTGACGTACGACGACGTGCCGCTTCACGAAATCACCGCCGAACTGCTCCGCAAGTGGGGGCTGAAGGTCGGGATCGACGCCGGGGTCACCCGCGACGCGCACATCTCCGTGCAGATTTCCGGCCTCGACGCAGCCAGCTCGATGGAGTTCTTCACGGAGATCTTCGACATGGCCTGGGTTGTCGACGGCAACGGTGAGTCCTGGCTGGTGCCGCTGGCCAAGAAGCACCTGTACGAGACGAAGGAAGGCCGCGAGCTGTCCGAAATCGAGGCTGCGTCCGCGGCGATGCTCGCAGACCGCACGGCGGAGGCGCCCAACCCGCTGGACGCGGCGCTGGAGAAACGACTTGATGGGACGCGCTTCACCCCCGACCGCGCCGAAATGACGCTGAGCGAATTCCAGAAAGAGCTCATCGTGAAAGCGGAGGTGTACTCGCAGACGAACTACAAGGCCGTGCCGAATTCGACGGAGGTCAAGCTCTCGCTGGCCGTCGAGGAGACGACCGTCCGGCAGGCGATCGACGCGGCGATCCTCCCGGCCGGGCTCGTCTGGTTCGTCGGCGGCGGCATCGTGAACATCACGACGGCCGAGGCTCGCGCCCGGGGCGAAGCGGAAAAGGCCGTCGCGGAAGCGGCCCGCAAGGAACGTGCGAAGACGGAGGACGACGTCTTCGCGAAGACGGTAGCGCTCGAAGGGGACGACCTCGCCATCCGCGACGTCGCCGAGCGGATCTCGAAAGCGCTCGGCATCGGCTACTCGATCGACCCGGCAACCTGGAGCCGCGCGGCGAAGTATGGATTCGACGGCGAGCTTCACACGCTCCGGGAGATCTTCGCAGCGCTGGCCAAGGGTGCGCCGGTGGAAGTGACGTACCGGGAAGGAAAGTTGTGGTACGTGTCGCGGGGGGACGGGAAGTGACGGAGGGCGTCCGATGACTGTCATGAAACGGAAACCCGGCGTGCGCGAGCGGCTCGAGCGTGCGGCGGCGGCGGACGAGGCGGACCGACGGCCCCTGGCGTGGGTCCGCCGCAGCCCCGCGTGGGCGATCGCGCTGGCGCTTCACCTCGTCGCCGCCGTGGTCCTCATGAACATCGTCCACTTCACCACGCGCCAGGGGTTCGGGCAGGTCTTCCGGATTTCGCTTTCGGCCGCGCGCCCCGGCCCGCCCGGCGGCGCGAAGCAGGGCGACCAGGACAACGGCGTGAATGGGAAGCACAACGAGGACTCCCCTGCCGCGGGGCGGCTCGATCCATCGGACCCCGCGCCTTCCGGAATGAGGACCGACCTCCCGCCGATCCGTTCCACCGCGGGTAGCCTCGAACTCCCCGGCAGCCTCCCCGCTCCCGGGATCGGCGTTTCCGGCTTCGACGGCGCCGGCGGACTCTTCGCGGGCCGCGGCGGCGCGGGCCGAGGCGAAGCGCTCAAGCGCTTCGGCGGCGACGGGACGACGGAGCAGGCGGTGAACGACGGGCTCGACTGGCTGGCCGCGCACCAGGAGCAGGACGGAAGCTGGAACCCGGCGAAAATGGCGAGCCACTGCCCGAAGAAAAACGCGTGCGCCGGCGGCCGCTTCGAAGCGCATTACCGCGGCGCGTGCACCGGCCTCGCGACGCTCGCGTTCCTCGGCGCCGGTCAGATGCCGGGTGACTCTCAGTCGAAGCACGGGGAAGCGGTGAAGAAGGCGCTCACGTGGCTCGTCGATTCGCAGGACAAGTACGGCTCGATGGACCCGCAGTTCGCGGGGTACATGTACACGCACGGAATCTGCGCCTTCGCGCTCTGCGAGGCGTACGCCCTGACGCAGGACCCCGCGCTCCGCAAGGCAGCGCAGTCGGCCGTCGCGTTCACGGTCGACGCGCAGCAGTCGAGCGGAGGGTGGGACTACATGGCGTATCCGTCCGGGCGAAGCGACAGCTCGATTTCCTCCTGGTGCGTGATGTCGCTTCGAAGCGCGCGGGCCGGCCGCCTCGCGGTCCCGGAAAAGGCGTGGAAGAACGCGATCGCGTTCACCGACAGGGCGCTTCACCGCGAAACCGGCAATTTCGCCTATGGGGTCACGGGGGTTGAGGGTCACTGGGGCACGCAGCCGGGCTGCAACACGATGACGGCGGCGGGGCTGGCGACACGGCAGTACCTGGGCGTTCACGAGGATCCTCAGGTGCTCAGCCGGATGCTCGCGCGCCTGGAAGGCGTCCCACCCCGGTACGACGGCGAGGCCGGCCAGTGCCCGAACTGGGGCTCGGGAGGAGAGGTGAACACGTGCAAGCACTGGACGCTCTACTACACGTACAACGCGACGATTGCCTGCTTCCACGCCGGCGGCCAGGCGTGGGATCGCTGGAACCCGAAAATGCGCGAGTGCACCCTGAAGACGCAGGAGAAAACCGGCCACGCCAAAGGCTCGTGGGCGCCGGTCACGACAGACGGAGCCGGCACCGGTCGCATCTACGCCACCGCTCTCAACGTCATGAACCTCGAGGTGTACTACCGGTACCTCCCCTGCTACCAGGAAGGCGCGCAGGACGTCCTCGGCCCGCTGCTCTCCGACGCCGACTGGGCGCCGGTCGCCGCCAGACTTCCGTCCATCCGCGCGGAATGGAAAGGCGTCGTGAACGTCGGCGCCGGCGTCGTGGACCCGAAGACGATCGCCGAGAAAATCGAGCTCCTCAAGTCCGACAACATGATGGAACGGCGCGAGGCCGTAAAGGGGCTTCAGTATTGCAAGGACGCGGCGGTCCTCCCCGCGATCATCGCCGCCGCGCTCGCCGAGAAGACGAGCCTGCGTGTTCTCATGATCGAGTCGCTGGCCACGCTCGCCGCGGAGGACGCCTCGATCGACTTCCTCATCGGGGAGTTGCGCAACGAAAAGGCGGAGCCGCGCAAAGCCGCGCTCGTCGTCCTCCGGAAATTCACCGGCCAGTGGTACGGCGAGGACGCGGCGAAATGGGAAGCCTGGCGGAAGGGAGCGAAAGCGAAGTAGCTCCCTTACACCCCCACCGCCTTCCGGACCTCCACCATCGTTTCCCGCGCAACTTTCCGGGCCTTCTCCGCGCCCACCCTCAGCGCCGCTTCGACTTCCTCCGCCGTCAGCGCCGCCCGCCGCTTCCGCGCCTCCGCAAAATGCTCGAGAATCAGATCCGCGAGCCGCTTCTTCACGTCGCCGTACCCCAGTCCACCCGAACGGTATCGCGCGGCCAGCGCGTCCCGCTCTTCCGACTTCGCAAAGAGTTTGAACAGCGCGAACAGATTGCACGTTTCCGGATCCTTCACCTCCGCGACGCCCTTCGAGTCCGTCTTGATCGACATGACTTTCCTGCGGAGCGCCTTTTCGTCCTCGAACGGCTCGATCGTGTTGCCGTACGACTTCGACATTTTCTGGCCGTCGACTCCGGGGACGGCGGCGACTTCGGGGAGGATGCGTTCTTCCGGAAGCGGGAAAACATTTCCGTGCGTGTTGTTGAACTTGATCGCGATGTCGCGCGCGACCTCGACGTGCTGCTTCTGGTCGGCGCCGACCGGCACCGTCGTCGACTTCACGATGAGAATGTCTGCGGCCATGAGAACCGGGTAGGCGAAGAGCCCGTGGTCCGCGGGGATTCCCTTGTCCACCTTGTCCTTGTAGGAAACGCAGCGCTCGAGCAGCCCCATCGGAGTCACCGTCGTCAGGATCCACGAAAGCTCGCAGACCTCGGGAACGTCGCTCTGGCGATAGAACGCGCACCTCGAGGGATCGAGGCCGAGCGCGAGGTAGTCGCGAGCCAGGCCGTCGGTGTATTCCGCGAGCAGCTTCCGGTCGCGGACCGTCGTCATCGCGTGATAGTTCGCGATGAAGATGAACGCGTCCGAGCGGTGCGACAGCTCGATGTTCTGCCGCATGGCGCCGAAATAATTCCCGATGTGCGGCCGCCCCGAGGGCTGGACGCCCGAGAGGATGCGCATCGGAACCGTGGTTTTGGCGGGTTCTCCCATGTTGTGGTCTTCACTCCGTAGCTGCTTGATCGCGCCGCGCGAGGGCAGGGTTCACGGTACGCCTGAAATCCGGTGCGGGCCCTAGGGCAGGTCCACGTACCCGATCTGAGACACCTTTCCCTCGTCGATCTTCACTGTCACCTCCTTGAAGCCCTCCGTGGAAGTCCCGACAACCAGCACCCACTTCCCCGGAGGCAGCCGGTCGATCTGGAACTTTCCATCCGCATTGGCGCGCGTGATGTACGACAGGGCGCTCGACTTCTCCGTTCCCTTCCCCGGGATCGGCATCCAGATCTCGGCGCTGAACGGCTTCCCGTTCTTGCGCGCTTCCCCGCGAGCCGCGCCGCCTGTCGTGAGCCGCGCGGTGACGCGTTCGTCGCCGTCGACGTCGATTTCCATGGAAGCGACGCCCGCGCTCGAGATGACGAGGAGGCGGTATTCACCGCCCTTGACGTTACCCGAGACGGTCGCGCCCTGGGCCGGCACGCCGCTCCAGGCGACCTTGTTGGTGCCCTCTTCGAAGATCGCAAAATTGAAACTGCCGGGGTTGCGGCCCATCTGGTCGAGGGCGGAGAGCGTGACGACGCCAGGGTCGCGCGAGCCGGCGCAGCCCGTCACGACCAGCACCGACAGCAGAAGCAGGTTTCTCATGGCGCGATTCTGCCTTCCGGGCCTCGGAGTGACAAAGGAAGAAGGCAGTCGGGAGTCGGGAGTCGGGAGTTAACTGCCAAACGGCAATCTCGTGGAAGGAGGTGCAACAAAAGAACCGAACATCGTCCGGGGCCGATTCTGTCTTGTGCCTTGGATGTTAACTCCCGTCTCCCGTCTCCAGTCTCCCGACTGCCCTACCAGCTGTGCCCGTTCCCGTTCTCGTGAGCCTTCTTGTACATCCCCAGGAATTTCGCGTAGTCCGGGCACTTGAGGTACGTCGTCGGCAACTGCGTCGCGAGGTACTTGAAGTATGCGTCCTCTCCGACCGGCTTGCCGCCGTCCGTGAGGAGCTCCCCGCGGAGGTTGAAGGGCTGAAGCGCGTACTCCGGCAGGCCGCGGCGGCGGAAGAACTTGTTCGAGGGCAGGTAGATGATCTCGTCGGCGCCGACGCTGTCGACCTTGTTCCCCGTCTGAAGAATCTCGTTCACGACGCGGCGCGCGTCCTGCGGCGAGTGCTTCGGGTTCCGCGCGACCACGATGCCGATGTTCACGTGCTCGAGGATCTGGCGCACTTCCTCGATGTACTCCCCCTGCGCCTGTCCGTTCGTCTTGTCCTTGAACCCGAACTCGACCGTCGTCGTGCCGCCGTGCTCGTTCCCGAACATCTCGAGGCCGCGCGGGTACCACTGGTTGATGCAGCGCTGGATCTCGGGGAAGGACCACTTCCCTTTGCCGCCTGCGGACTCGACGGAGTATTCGCGGAGGAAGCGCTTCCCCGTTCCGAGGTGAAATCCTTCTTCGGAGAACATGGGCGCCATGGATCGCGCCATGGGCGCATAAGCGAAGACTTTCTGCATGTCGAGCTGGTACTTGCCGACGAGGTCGATGAGCGCGCCGAAGACGATGTTGTCGAGGAACTCGGTGAACTCGATGTTGAAGGCGTCGAGGACGTGCTCACCGGTCTTCATCGCGAGGAGTTCGTCCATTGTTTCGGCGGCGACATCGCCCATGCCGAGTTTGCGCCAGGTCGCGTCGTGGTCGAGGACCCAGAACATCTGGTAAGCGTGGCGAAGCTCCTCGGCCATGATGCGGAGAATGCAGTACTTGGCCTCGTCGCCGGTGGCAGCCTCGAGCGAAATGCGGTGCTGCTGGACGGAGCCGAATTCGGTCGAGCACTGCGCCTTGATGATGTCGCGTGCGCTGAAGAACATGTTGCCGGACATCTTGCCGGCGAGCTCGAATTTCGGCTGGCCGGCGAATTTCCCGTACTCGATCAGCTCGGACTTGATCTTGCCGATCTTCGCCATGAGGGCGAAGCTCGCCTGGCCGCCGAAATAGGTGGTCCAGTTCTTTTCGAGGAGCTCGAGTTCGGGGAAGTTTTTTTTCTGCCAGTCGACGATGGCCGAGTGATAGAGCGGCTTGAGGGTGTCGGTGGTGTAGGCGGCCATGGTGGCGGGACCTCCGTTTGGAAGAAGATGGGATTTTCCGGGGAGCGGGTGAGGGAGCGCAAGGGAAAGGTGGAGAAGTTGAGACTGGGTCTCAACTTCGGGTGACGAGAAGGGCCGCGAAGAGGGGCCGCGGGAACAGATTGATGTCAATTACTCGATGGAATCGTCGGCGCGGTCGGTCACTTTGAATCTTCCGGCGCCGGCGAATCCAGGCGGTCGCCCTTGACCTTTCGCCGCTTCTCCTTAGTCTGGCGCCATGAGCGTTGCGGACATCCTCGCCCAGGCACGCGACGGACGCCGGATATCCCCGGCAGACGCCCTCCTGCTCTATCGGGAAGGCGAATTCATCCACCTCGGCGCGGCCGCGAATGCCGTCCGGCGCGCCCAGAACGACCCGGCGACCGCCACCTATCTCGTCGACCGCAACATCAATTACACAAACGTCTGCATCACCGATTGCCTCTTCTGCGCCTTCTACAGGCCTCCCGGCCACGCGGAAGCCTACGTCCTTTCGCGCGAGGAGTTCGCGCGGAAAATCGACGAGCTGCGCGCGATCGGCGGGACGCGCATCCTGCTCCAGGGCGGGCATCATCCCGACCTGCGCCTCGAGTGGTACGAAGACCTTCTGAAGTGGCTGAAGGCGGAGTATCCCGACGTCGAGGCGAACGCGTTTTCGCCTAGCGAAGTGACGCACATCGCCGAGGTCGAGAAACTGCCGCTTGAAGAGGTCCTCCGGAGGCTCGCGGCGGCGGGACTCAAGGGGCTTCCCGGCGGGGGCGCAGAAATTCTCGACGACGCGGTGCGCGACGAGATCTCGCCGAAGAAACTGAAGACCGCGGGCTGGCTCGAGGCGATGCGGCTCGCACACAAGCACGGCCTCGCGACCACCGCTTCCATGGTGATCGGCTTCGGCGAATCGTACGAACACCGCGTCAACCATCTCGTGCGCCTGCGGGAGCTTCAGGACGAGTCGCTCGCGAAGCACGGAAACGGGTTCACCGCCTTCATCTCCTGGACCGCCCAGCTCGACACGGTCCCGATGAGCGGCCTCGTGCGCCGCAAGGGTCTGCGCCCCGCCGGAGCGCAGGAATACCTCCGCAACATCGCCGTCGCGCGCCTCTTCCTCGACAATTTCCGACACCACAGCGCGTCCTGGCCCACGCAGGGCGTCGCGATCGCACAGGTCGCGCTGAATGCGGGATGCGACGACTACGGGTCGACGATGATGGAGGAAAACGTCGTCAGCCAGGCGGGGAATTCGACGATGAGCTCGATCGTGGTCGAGGAAATGCAGCTGCAGATCCGTGAAGCGGGGTTTGTGCCGGCGCAGCGGGATACGCGGTACAAGATTCTGAAGCGGGATGGAGTGGAAGCTGAGGTTTAGGGCGGCTTTCGTTGCCGCTCTTTCCGCGAAAACCGGTGCGAGAGTGTCCCGTAAGCTCACGATCCAACTCCCGACCACTCACGTGAACCGACTTCACCCAGCTTCAGAATTCACCGAACTCTTTCAGCCCGCATGCGTCCAATCCTCCATGCTCCGGCGCCTCTCCTTCGCCCTCCCCCTCGCCCTCGCGGCGTGCACTTCCGCACCGCAGCCGCCCGGCCGCGCCGGCGAACCAGGATTGCAGATCAAGATCCTGTACGTCCTCGAGGACGGGGGCGTGTTCCGGTACGACGAGCTCGCCTCGGCGCCGGAGTGCAGCAATTTCCGCGAGGTACGCACGGAAAGCGATGCCACCTTCACGCGCTACTCGTTCACACTTCACGCCGAAGGCCCTGACCACTGGTGGACCTCGTTGTGAATCGAAGGGCGCACGTGCAGCCTCGGTCCGAGGCGGACGGTTTTCGCGAAGGACTCGGTGAACTTCATCATGAAGTACACCGTCAGCGACACGGAAACGCTGCGCCGCGTCCATCTCTTCGTCTGGGCGGAGCCGTATGACGGCGCGGACGGGAAGCGCGTCGACTCGTTCAGCGTGCAGGACCTGCCGGGTGGCGAGGCGCGCGAGAAAATCGCCGAGTTCCTGGCTGCCGCCCGCGCCCAGTCCACTTCTATGAACCCCGCCGTCGCGGCCGCTTCTTCTGATGCCGCCGCCCGGCTCCAGGCCTTCCTCGACATCGCAGAGCAGACCGCTTCTGCACTTCCCTTGGAGATCCACCGATGAGAATCATCACTTACGCCGCGCTTGCCGCCACCGTCGGCGTCGCAGCTCTTCTGCCTCCGTCATCGGCCCGTGCCATGTGCGGCCCGATCGGCCGGGAGCAGCAGATCGTGGAAGTCGACGGGGACCAGCGCGTCTTCATTTACCACCGCAACGGGATGGAGGATCTCGTCCTCCAGGCGTCGATCAAGGGAAACGGCGCCGATTTCGGCATGGTCCTGCCGCTCCCCGCCGTCCCCGACATCCGCAAGGTCGAGCGCGGGTTCTTCGACGACCTGTTCGACATGACGCGGACGAGGCAGGTTGCCTGGGAAGAGGGCGCGCGCGCGGCGGGCGGGGCCGGGAAGATGATGGCGGACAACGCGGCGCTCGAAAGGGTCGAGGTCGTGAAGAAGGACGTCGTCGGCCCGTTCGAGACCGTCGTGCTCAAGGCAAGGAAACTCGATGCGCTTAACGACTGGCTCGGCGAGAACGGCTACAAGACGAGCGACGAGAACAAATCGCTCATGCAGTCTTACCTCGACAAGGAGTGGTTCTTCGTCGCGGTGAAAGTCACCGTCGAAGGACAGAAACAGCAGTTCGACGGGCGCGCGCAGCCGATGGGGTTCCGCTTCCCGACGAAGACCATCGTCCTCCCGACGAAAATGGCCTCGATCGTGAAGGACGGAATGGCGTTCACGATCTACGTCGTCACCAACTCGCGCGTCTCCCTCCCCGGGTTCGAGCAGCAGGGCGTGACGTCCCTCGCCCGTCCGCTCACGGCGCAGGAACTTCGCAGCCGCCCGAACATCGCCGCAGTCTTCGACGCCGATGTCCTCCTCTCTCCCGACGGCGGCCTCGCGAAACTCGCCGAGGCCCAGAGGGCCGTCGATGAAAAGCAGCTCGCCGAATTCATGGGAAACCGCTACCGCGGACTCTTCGTCACGAAGTTCAACGGCTTCTTCCCGAAGGACAAGCTCGCGAAGGGCGACGTCGAGTTCAGGCGCGAAAACGTCCTCGACGCCGACGCCGTGGCCAGGCTCCTCGACCAGCTTGCCCAGCCCGCGGCCCAGTCTGACGTCGCGCGCCAGCTCCTGGAGGCGGCCGGCTCGGAGCAGCTCGACGCGCTCTCAAAGGGCCTGCACCACACGGACTACCGCGTGAAGCGCGCCACCGCCGAGATTCTGGGCGTCATCAGCGACCCGCGCGCCGCAAGTTCTCTCGTGGAAGCGATGAAGACCGAGTCCGACGACTTCGTGAAGAGCGGGATCAACCGGGCGCTCCAGGCCATCAGCGGCCGCGCGATCAAGTCCCACCAGGTCGAGCAGTGGGAGGAGTGGCTTAAGACGCAGAAGTAACCCACCGTAGCTGACGCGGCGGCGCGCGTTGTGCCGTCGCGATGCGAGGAGAAGCCGCACCCCACCCCCGGGCGCGGCTTCTTCATTTCCCGGACGTCGCCTTTCCTCGCAACTAAGCCGGGCCGGGTAAGTCTGTTCTCATGCCTTCACCTCGTTCGGCCCGGCTTACCGTGAGCGAGCCCGAGGGGCGAGTCGAACGGTTCCGAAGATGCGGGAGGGCGCAGGTGGGAAAACACTTACCCTTGTTCGCTTAGCTCTTCGATTCCCACTTCCCAGGCGCCGACTGAGGCGAGGCGATGGCTCCACGAATTCTCTCGGTCAACCGGTCCGGCGCACGCCCCTTCTCGACCTTGGTCCTCACCGTATCGCGCGCCCGCTGGACCATCTGTACCCACTGCTGGCACTCGGGGCACTGGCGCACGTGGTTCTCGACGCGCCCGTTTTCGGGCGTCTTCAACTCACGGTCCACGAACGCGTCGGCCATCCGGCGGATCTCGTGACAGTTCATGGGTTGCGCCCCCTGCGCGGTTTCCCGGCGTATCCCTGCTTGCGCGCAAAATCCCAGAGCGCGCGCCGCAGGTGGCGCCGGGCGTGGTGAAGGCGGGACATCACGGTGCCGATCGGGATGCGGAGAATTGAAGCGATCTCACGGTACTTGAAGCCCTCGATGTCCGCCAGCAGGACCACGATGCGATGTTGCGGCGGAAGGTCGTCGAGGGCGCGCCGCACGTCATCGCCGACGAAGGCGTCCAGCGCTTCCATGTTATCCAGCAGCCGGTGCCGTTCGGGCGCCGCGGCCGGCGCGGGAGCCTCGTCGGTCAGCTCCGAGATCACCGGCTGCCGCGCGCGGCGGCGGTAGAAATCGATCGAGGTGTTGACGAGGATTCGATAGATCCAGGCCTTGAAATTGGTCCCGGCGCGGAAGCGGCGGAAATTGCGGTAGGCCTTGAGGTACGCCTCCTGGACGAGGTCTTCTGCATCGCGCGCGTTGCGGGCCAGACCGAGGGCGGCGAAATAGAGATCGTGCATGTGCGGAAGCGCGACCTTTTCGAACTCCGCGTCGCGAGTTTTTCGCCGTTTCTTCGGTGACACGGAAGGAGATTATCACGTCACCGCCGAGGTAGTTCCATTCCCTTGCCCTTGCCCTTGCCCTTGCCCTTGCCCTTGCCCTTGCCCTTGCCCTTGCCCTTGCCCTTGCCCTTGCCCTTGCCCTCCCCGCCCATGGATCGCCCCCCC
>WSZJ01000112.1:13930-25812 GCA_009773755.1 Planctomycetota bacterium
AAAAAAGGGCGGCCGCGAGGCCGCCCTGTGATTATTCCGCCCGCCCTTCTACTTCCCCTTCACCCTCGCTTCCACCTCCGCCTTGTAATCTACGAGGAACTTCACCTTCTTCTCCAGCGCCTCTTTCTTTTCCCCTTCGGCCCCCTTCAGCGCGGCCTGCGCGTCCTCAACCGCTTCATCCAGTTCCTCCGCGATTCTCTTGTCCTGCTTCGCCAATTCGGCCTTGAGATCTTCCGCGCCCAGCGCGTCCACCGTCCCGCTGAATCTCAGGACGACCTGCCGTCCATCCGTGAACGGCTCGTTGTCCACAACGAGCACGAAGGCGCCGTCCGTCCCGAATCCCTTGGGCGGATAGAAGTACTCGTATTTCGGATTCGGCGCGTTCGGCCCGCCTTTCAGCGTGGCCGCAGCCACGACCCCGTCGTCGACGAGCGCCTGCAGCCCCATCGGGTAGTCCTTGCCGTCGCCGTGCTGGTTGACCCACGAGGCGAACCCGTACTGCATCATCTGGAGATTGGCTTCTGCCATGCGCTGCTTCGCCTTCTCGCGCGACTCCTGCAGCGCGGGGAGGGCGGCCTGGATGATGCTCGCGTAATACTCGCTGTTCAGCTCGGCGCCGCAGAGAAGCGACGCTTCGTCGGGCTTCTCGACCGTCACCAGCGCCACGCCCTGGTCGCCCTTCCCCTTGAGCTTGTCCGCAACATCGGGATCGAGTTCGCGGGTCATGGTGGCCATGATGCGCATGAACGCGCCGGCGTTGTAGTAGATGAGCTTCGAGTTCTCGTTGGGGAGCTTCTTCATCGACGCCTTGTACTGCGCGTCGTTTTCGAGAACCTTGCCGGCCTTGTAGGCGTCGACGATCGCCGACTGGATTTCGGGGTTGAACGTAAGGACGAAGACCTTGTCGAGAATCATGTAGCCGGCGGGGACTTCGGCGCCTTCGAACGTGTAAAGCGTGTACCCCGAGTACTCGCGGCTGGTGATCTCGCCGCCGATCTCGTCGATCAGCCCGCCGTTGCGGATGCTGTCGATCACCGCCTTGGCCTTGTCGACGTCCTTGAGCTCGATGTAGACGACCTGCGCGCTTTCGTCGAAGCGCCCGCCCTCGGGGACGAGTCCGCACCAGCCGATCTCGTCGTCAATCACGGCCAGGATGTCGCCGATGGAAACGCCGAGTTCGGTCTCGAAGCGGTTGATGCCCGTCTGGAAGTCATCCTTGTCTTTCTCCTCGGCGAGCAGCTCGACCTTTGCCTGGATGAACGCGTGCAGCTTTTCCCACGTCTCGGCCGGGTGATTGAAGGTCAGGATTCCCGCGCCGACGCAGGACGCCGGGATGAAGCGAAGCAGGTCCTTCTTCGCGGGCGCCTGCCGGAGAATCGACCACAGCTCGTTCTTCGGATCGAGGAAGAGCGAACCACCGCTCCAGCCGTACTTCCCCTCAAGACCGCTGAAGAGAACCGCGCTTCGGAGCGTGGACTGCCCCGCGATGGAATCGGTCATCTGGTAGATGCGCAGCGCCTCGCGATCCAGGCTCGCTTCGACGCCCTCGAAAACCGTCTTGAGATTCACATATCCGAGCACTATCGGGTCCTTGCCCGCGGCCTTCTGCGCACGGATGAAATCCGGATTGGCCGTGATCGAACCTCCCGGGGCCCCGCCGCCGTCGGCGGCGTCGAGCATGCGCTCGAGCGAGGTGCGAACGTTGGCGAGGAAGACCGTGTCGCCGACCGAGGCTGCGTAAAGCATTCCCACCGTTTTCGCTTCGGCCGAGTGCTCCATGCCTGTCCGGAATGTCCACGTCTTGCGGTTCTTGTAGTCCTCGCCCGCCTCGAGGAATTTCTTCAGGTCGCCCTCCAGCAGCTTCCCGAAGAACCCCTTCGACTTCGACTTGATCGCGACCACCATGTCGACGTCCGGCCGCTCGCTCTCGTGCTTCTGCCCGATCCCGCCGCCGAAGTCGCGCACCGTCGGCACGAGCCTGAAATTCAGCAGCGCGAAGTGAACGCGGTCGATCTCCTTGAGCAGCGTCCCGACGTCGGTCCCGGCGTGCTTCGACGCCTCGTCCATGAATTCTTTCCACAGGTCGTCGAGCGCCTTCTCCGCGTCTTTCCGCTCTTTCTCCGGAAGGCCGCTGAAGAGGTACTCCTTCCAGTCGGTCGTCTGGCCGGGGCCGAATTCCGCATAGACCCACGCGGTGCCCGGAATACAGGCGCGCGCGTCGACGGTTTCGGGCTCGGCCATGAGGCGGATGCCGAGGAGGGCGGTGGCGAGGACGGCCGCGAAGCACGCGGCGGGGACGAAGCGACGGAGCATGAATTTCTCCCTGCAATGGTTTCTGGGGCGAAGGGTCAATGCTAACGGGGCGGGCGGCGGCGCAACCACAGTTTTTGGGGCCGCCTTTCGGGATTGTATTGACGCGGCCCCCCGCAATTCTTAAAAAGAACGGTTCTTCCCGAGGGAGTCGACCATGAACCGCCTGCTCGCACATTCGCTCTGCGCCGTCCTCGCCGCTTCGATTTCACTCCGCGCGGAGGAACCTCCTCCGCCCATGCCGGAGCCGATCCCGCCCGCCGGGGGCGAGGTCGACGAGAAGAAGATCGGCGAGCTCATCGAGAAACTCGGGAGTTCGGACTGGGACGAGCGCGCCGCGGCGGCGAAGGAGCTCGAAGCGATCGGCAAGCCGGCCGCCGACGCCCTCAAGAAAGCGATGGACAGCGCGGACGACCCGGAAGTGAAAGTCAGCGCGAAGCGGCTCCTTCAGAAAATGGGCGCGCTTCAGGCCGCCGAGATGACCGACGAGAGTTTCGACGAGATGCTCGAACTCCTGCGCTCGCAGGACGGCGTTGCCTGGTACAGCAGCAGCCCGAAACCTTACTTCTACCTCTACCAGCTGAACGAAAAGCCGGAGTGGAGCGAGGCGCTGAAGGGAAAAGCGCTGGCGCCGAGGCTTGCGAAGGCGCTTGGGGACGAGTCGGGGAATCTGAAACGAAACGTGTGCTACCTGCTCGCGGAGATGGTGGCGCCCGAAGTCGCACCGCAGATCGCAAAGCTGTTGAAGGACGAGGAGATGATGACGCGCGCGATCGCGGCCTACTCGCTCGGGAAGCTCGGCAATCCCGAGGTCGTGGATCAGGTCATCGTGGCGCTTTCCGACGGCGAAAAGCAGGTGCAGCGCGCGGCGGCGATGGCGCTTGAGACTCTTCCGTCCGCGTCCGCCATTGAGCCGCTTCTCGGCGCCATGGCTTCCGAAGACCCACACCTCCGCTTCCAGGCCTATTACTCGCTCAGGAGCCTGACCGGGCAGAAGTTTCGCTTCAACGCCTTCATGGGCCCGGACTCGCGAAAGGATTCACTGAAGGTGATTGAGGAGTGGTGGGGGAAGAACAAGGCGGGGTTCAAGCCGCAGATGCCGCCGAAACGCGAGGAAGTCGGTAAGAACCCGGGGGCGGAGAGGGTGATCGAAGTGACCCCCAAGTAGGTCGGCTCGCCGGAGCCTCTGGTCGCCCGTTCCCTTTGCCCCGCCTTGATTTCCGTCACATGCGAAGCTATTCTGCAATTCCATGTCTGAGATCGACACCAGTACCCTCGAGGGCGTCCAGTTCCAGTCCTCCTCCTCGTTCCACTTCGTCCAGGAGATCGGGCGGGGCGGAATGGGCATCGTCTTTCTTGCGGAGAAGGACTGCGAAGGCGTGATGGATTACGTCGTGCTCAAGACGATCCGCACGCTGTCGCCGGAGCAGGTGGACAGGCTGAAGACGGAAGCGAACATCGCGACGAGCCTGCGGCACGAGAACATCGTGAAGACTTACGGGCTTGAGTCGATCTCGTACTCAGACCTTCCCGAGAACATCAAGCAGGCGATCGACAACTACCAGTTCGAAGTCCAGGGCGGCGTGCGCAAGAAGCTGTCGATCCCTTCCTTCGCGCAGCGGCGGTCGATCCTCGAAGGAAAGCCGGTCGGCGCGACGGGAATGGAGCGCAACATCGCGCCGGTGCGCCCGCCTGTCCGGCGGCTTCAGCCGGTCATCCACGTCGTGGAGAAAAAAAAGGACCCGCGCCGGCTCTATCTTCTCGCGATGGACTACGTCGAGGGAACCGACCTGCGCTCGCTTCATCACGAACACATCGAGAAGTTCACGCTCATCCCCTGCCTGCTCACCGCGTTCGTCATCAGCCGCATGTGCCGGGCGCTTGCCTACGCGCACGACCACATCGTGCACCGGGACGTCACGCCCGAAAATGTGCTGATCAACAACCAGGGCGTCGCAAAGCTCACTGATTTCGGCGTCGCGGTCACCGGCGCCGAGGCGATCCAGCTCTTCGCCGGCAAGCTGAATTACATGTCCCCCGAACAGGTCGCCAACGAGCCGCTCGACGGCCGCTCCGACATCTGGTCCCTCGGCCTGGTCGCCTACGAGACGCTCACCGGCATCAACCTGCTCCAGACTCCCAAGGGGATGCCCCTCCTCCAGCAGGTCCAGTACCTCAACGCCATGTTCCAGCAGCCCTTCCCGCCCCCCATCCAGGTCCGAAGGGACATCCCCGAGGTCCTGTCGAACATCGTGATGAAGATGCTGTGCGTCGACAAGAACCAGCGCTACCGCAACGCGCAGGACGCCGGCAACGACCTCGAGCAGAAGTACCTCTATGCCGCCGGGTTCGGGCCGACGAACAACTCGCTGGCCGCCTACATGAAGATCTTCGAGATGGGCTGGAAGATCGTCAGCCAGGACCAGATGCGGCAGCTCGCGTTCCTCAAGGGCCGGGACGGGCGGATCGAGCTGAAGCGGCCGCTGGCGCTTGCGGACTACACGAAGGCGGGGTGGGACTGGATCGTGCAGCGAAAGGGAACGGCGCTGTATTCGGCGCTGGCGACCCTGCAGGCGATGTCGAAGGGGTAGGCCACTTCCAGCCGTCACGTAACATTTGCACGCCGGAACGGTCGGGTACACTGTCGCCCTTGTTCCAGGACCGTACGCGCGCCCGATAACCCAAGGGGGATCCCATGCTGAAAAAGTTGTGCATCGTGCTGGCGCTGGTCGTCGTGGCGGTTGCGGGCAGCGGTTGCATCATCATCGACCCGCCGCAGCGCTATCACCACCACTCGAACCGCTAGGCCGGGCGGGCTGAAGTCGCGTGATCCTGAGCGTGAAACAAGCGAGTGACGGCCCTTCGACTCGCTTCGCTCGCTCAGGCTCTACGACGAGCGGTCGGGGCTCGCGGTCGGGCGTCGAGCCTTTCCGACGCCCGGCCGCGAGGTCCGACCGCCGACGGCACTCGGTTGTTTCTCGCGCTCTCTCTCACGTTCTCAGCCACTTCCTCAATTCCGGAGCGCCCGCTCCCCTGAACGGCGGAGCGAAGTCCAGTTCCTTCCGCTGGACAAGCCACACGCCTTTGACCTCGACCTTCAGCTTCCTGTGGAAGCGGTGCCCGTGGCGCACCAGCCAGTACTCGGTGCCGAGCACGGGCGTCTGCCCGGGAGCGACCTGGTGAGTCTTGCCGTCGAGGTAGAGGTCGAGTGTGCCGTCCTTCGCGACGCCAAGGATCTGGACCTCTGACGGGAAGAGGATGAACGGGAATTCGCGGACGGCCTCGGCAGTCAGGTCGCGGAAGAACTCGCCGCCCGAGTAGTCCTCGGAGTACTGAATGAAGAGCGGGGAGTCCGGCGGAAGCGCCCCCGCCGCCCAGATCGTCCAGCGATCCCCATCACGGCGAAACCCCGGACAGAATTCGCCGAGGCGCCACGAGTCGAGGCGGGCGGGCTGCGGGGAATCGAGGTCGTCGAGTTCGGAGGACAGGTGAACGTCGACGAGCACCATGTGGCCGGCGTCCACCGCGGCGGCCGTGGGATTCGGATGTTCGTCTTTGACCGATAGTATCTTTTCGTCGTTGGCGGGATCGTCGAGGAACGCTGCGGTCCGGAACGTATGGATGTTCACGCCCCGGTCGTTCAGGTAGATCTTGTTCACGAAAAAGGCCATCACGTTTTCATCGAATTCGACCGGCTTGACCAGCGCCCCCAGATGGCGGCGGAGCAGCGCAAGCGCGCCGGGGCAGACGCCCGGAAATGTAGCGACGGCGATGCCATCCTCGTCGCGCGACAGGGGGATCGCGCCGAGCGAGTACGCCCCGGCCGCGGGGAGCAACCGGACGAGCGACGCCTTCCCCGCAACCTCGCTCAGAGCGCGCTGCTGCGCCTCAGGATTGCCCGCAAGCGCTTCGTAGCTCACGCCACGCCGCCTTCCGCGTGCGATCCCTTCTCCTCCGGGGCGACCCGTTTCTTCCGCGTGGTACGGCGCGTCCCTCCCTTCGGCGCTGGCGCCGCCGCAGGCTTGCGACGAGCGTGATCGACCCGATCGACGATCTCCCGCAGCTCGCGGCGCATTTCCTCGGGGGCGTGGAAGCGAAGTCCGGCAACGGGGTGGCTTTCATCCTGCGCGCAGTTCGCGACGACGGCGGGGACTCCCAGCTTCCGCTTCGCCCCCGGCACGCGCAAAACGACGTCGACGCCGACGGGGAGGCTGAAGCGGAGCATGACCTTTGCGCCGGTGTCGGAGAGGTCGAGCACTTCGGCGATCTGGGAGCGCCATCCTCTGCGGTTGAGCATGGCCGAGAAGAGGACGTTGACGCGCTTGGAGGAGCGGCGGTCGTTCGGGAAGTGTCTCGTGGTGTTGCCGGGCATGGAGTAAAGCAAGGTATACCACGTGCGATACGGTTTTGCGACGGGGTCAGCCGGTCACCTCGGCGACAAGCGTGCGACGCCCTCCAGCGCAGCGGCTCGCTCCTGCGTCCCCGGCTGAGTTTCGCGAACAGCCGTATTAAAGTCAGCGAGAGCCTCTTTCACGCGCCCCGCGCGCTCGAACAGGAGGGCTCGCGTGAGGAACGCCGCCGGGTGCCGCTCGACCGCCTGGTTCAGCTCCGCGACGGCCGCATCGACGGCGCCGCGCTTCTCCTGGACGATCGCCCGGCCGAGTCTCGCCCGCAGGATTCCAGGATATTCGGACAGCACTTTGGAGAACTCCGACCATGCGCGGTCGAGACTCCCGGCCGCGACGCACGCGCCCGCAAGCAGAAGGCGAGTACGCGGACTGCCGGGAAGCGCCTCGACGGCGGCGTCGAGGTCGCGCAAGGCCGCAGCGTGATCCCCGCGCGCCCCGGCGAGAAGTCCTCTTCCGCGAAGCGCGAAGGCGAACCCTTTGCGCGCCTGGAGGGCGCGTTCGTATTCGGCCCGCGCTGATTCGTTCTCGCCGGTCTCACGGAGCGCGTCTCCGCGGTAGGCGAACGCTTCCGCCGTCGACGCTCCCAGCGCAACCGCGCGCAAGGCGTCGTCCTGCCAGCGGGAGATCTGGCCGCTGGAAGGCGAGAGGTCGGGGTCGTCTTCCCACCGCAGGATGAAAATGCGGGCGCGGAGGAGGAAGGCCTCGGGGTCGCCCCGGTGCCGTTCGGCCGCGCGCGTCGCGGTCGCGTCAGCCTGGTCGAAGAGCCCTTCTTCCAGTTCGAGCTTCGCGAGCGACACCATCGCTCTGACGTGAGCCGGGTCGAGATAGAGCACGCGTTCCAGGAACCGGCGCGCCTCCGATTCCTCTCCGCTGGCGCGTGCCAGCTCGGCGTGGCCGAAAACCGCGTCGGCCCGGCCGAGGTACGAGATCCTGCCGGTGTCCGCCGACAGGTCTCCGGAAATTTCCACGCGAAGGCCCTTCAGATCCGGCGAAAGCAGGTGAATCTGCGCCCAGAGATTCCCGGACGCGCGCCACGAGGCGGGGGCGTCGAGCAGAAGCTGGTCCACGCGGGCTGCGAAGTCCGCGGCGCGAATGAGCCCGCGCTCGACGCGAGCGTCCGAAAGCCCGGGATCGAGCGAGATCGCGCGGTCGAGCTCGGCCTGCGCGGCGTTCGTATCTCCGAGGAGGCGGCGGAAGCGGCCCAGGAAATATCTCGCCCGCGCGGTTTCCGACTCCCGGATGGCGCTCAGGCACTCGTCGAGGCCGGCCTGGAGCCGGTTGGCGGCCGCTTTGCGCTCCCCGGCGCGCGAGAGCAGCTCCGCTTCGAAGAACGCCGTCGACGCGCGCTGCCACAGTTCGCGATCGCGCTCCGCGGCCGCGCGTTCGCGTTCGGCCGCCTGCCGGCCTTTGTGCGCGAAGTGGATCGAAGGCCACGCCAGGGCAAGGACGCTTGCCGTCAGGACCAGTCCGATGCCGAGGCCGACGACAGCCCCGCGCTTCCGCGCCAGCGCCTTGCGGAGCCGGTACATCGCCGACGGAGGGTGAGCGAGGATCGGCTCGCCGGCGAGCCATCGGCCGAGGTCGTCCGCGAGCTCCCCCGCGGTCCGGTAGCGGGAGCGAGGCTCTTTCTCCAGACATTTCATGACGATTGTTTCCAGCTCCCGGTCCACGGTCTTGTCGAGAACCGAAGGGAGCCGGATTTCGTCCTCGAGGATGCGCTTCAGCGTCTCCGCCGCCGTCGGCGCCACGACCGGCGGCATCCCCGCGAGCAATTCGTAGAGCGTAGCGCCGAGTCCGTACACGTCGCCGGCCGGGCCCACCCGTTCGCCGCGCGCCTGCTCCGGCGGCATGTAGGCGGGGGTCCCTACGACGTCGCCGGTCTGCGAAGCGTCGGCCCCGCGGCGGGTCGAGCGCGCGAGGCCGAAATCCATGACGTACGCGTGGTGCTCCGCTGTCGACGAACTCCCTTTCCGTCCCGCGCGGGTCACCGTCGAAACCATGATGTTGTGCGGCTTGATGTCGCGGTGAACGACTCCCGCGCGATGCGCGAAATCGACCGCCTGCGCCGCGTCCCGCATGAGAGTCACGACGACGCGGCGATCCCGGCGCGAGAACTGCAGCAGCGTCACGCCGTCGATGTACGGCATCGCGATGTAGTGCCGCCCCTGCGCCGTACCGGTCTCGTACACCTGCGCGATGTTCGGGTGCCCGAGCTGCCCCGCCAGCCGCGCTTCCCGCTGGAAACGCCCGACCTCGACCGGATCCTCCTGCTCCCGCATGAACTTCAGCGCGACCCACCGGCCGAGTTCCGTGTCCCAGGCGCGCCAGACTTCCCCCATTCCCCCGGAGCCGATCCGGCGCGTGCGGATGAACTTGTCAAAGCGCGCTTCGGGGCCGACTCTCGCGGCTTCTTCGGGAAGCGGCGGCGCCGACGCGGGGGGACGGGAGATCCGGCTCGCGTCCGCGGGGTGGATCTCTGTGGGGCCGAAATCGCGTGGTGCGGGATCGGGAGGGGCGTGGGACACGGAGGAAGTCTACAGCGGTGAGCCTCGGTTCCGAGAATCCCGCGCCATTCCTGCTGTTTCCGGTCGTTGATCCGCAACCTCCGCAAGGCCGGCCGAGGACACCCGCCCACGCGCATACCGATTCCCCCGCCCAACGGTTAAGATCGGTCCTCCGTGACCAATCCGACCCAGCTCCTCAGCGACGTCGACCCCGCGCAGCGGGCGCGCGATCTCGAGACGATCCTCGACGTCACGCGCAAGATGTCGTCGGTGCACGACACCGACGAACTGCTCGGGATCATCCTGAGCGAAACGGTCCGCGTGATGAACGCCGACCGCGCTTCCCTCTTCCTGGTCGACAAGCGCACCAACGAACTGATCGCGCGCATCGCCCAGAAGGCGGCCACGATGATCCGCTTCCCGGTCGGGAAAGGAATTGCGGGACACGTCGCGGCCACGAAGGAAGTCGTGAACATCGTCGACGCCTACAACGACCCGCGCTTCAACCCGGAGTTCGACAAGAAGACGGGATACCGCACGCGCACGATCCTCTGCGCGCCGCTTCTCACGCGCGACAACGACGTGATCGGCGTCCTCCAGGTGATAAACAAGAAGGACGGGGAGTTCACCCGGTACGACGAAGCGTTCATGCTCGCGTTCGGGTCGCAGTGCGCCCTGGCGCTGGAGAACGCGCGACTGCTGAGGGATTACGTGGAGCAGCAGAAGACGAAGCAGGCGATGTCGATCGCGCGGAACGTGCAGCAGGGGCTTCTGCCGAAGACGGCGCCGGACCTGCCGGGGTGGGACATCGCGTGGAAGTCGATCCCGTGCGACGAAACCGGCGGCGACTACTTCGATTTCGTGCCGCTGCCCGACGGGCGCCTCGGCGTAGCAATCGGCGACGTCAGCGGGCACGGCATGGGACCGGCGCTCCTCATGGCCAGCGCAAGGTCGTTCCTCCAGGCGCTGTCGCGACAGAGCTCGAACCCCGCCGCCGTCCTTCCCACCCTCAACGACCTCGTCTCGCGCGACATGGAAGCGGAACGATTCATCACGCTCTTCTACGGCGCGCTCGACCCGGCCAGCGGCGCGCTGCGGTACTCCTCCGCGGGCCACGACCCGCCGTTCGTCCTGCGCAAGACCGCTGGGACCTGCGAAGAACTCGACTCGACCGGCATGCCCCTGGGAATCATGGCCGGAAGCGACTTCCCGATCGCCGAGGTAGCGCCGATGGAGAAAGGAGACCTGCTCGTGCTCTCCACGGACGGCGTCTGGGAAGCGATGAACCCCGACAACAAGAGTTACGGCCGCGAGCGCTTCAGCGCGCTGCTCGACGGCGTGAAAGGCAGGAGTGCGGCCGAGATTGTGGAAGCGGTGTGGGACGAGGTAATCCGGTTCTGCGACGGGGCTGCGCAGAGAGACGATTTCACGCTTGTGGTGGTCAGGCGCAACGGCTGAAGTTTCGGGTTCCGGATGTTGAGATCGGGTTCCGGGTTCGGAGTTCCGCGTGGGGTTCAGGGTTGCGAGTCACGAGTTGTTAAGTGAGTTCACTAGCAGGCAACACGAAACTCCCAACCCCACCCGGAACCCGGAACACGGATCTCGGAACTCAACATCCGGAACGCTAAACTCCCAACAACCCAACAACACGCAACCCCCAACTTTTCACTCTCCACATGCCGCTCGAATTCCTCCATACGCCGGATCCGCCGCCCAACCTCGGGAAACCGCTCCTTGAGATGGAGCTGCCGTCCGTCCTCCCCGAGAAGGACATCGCGCTCAACAAGCTTCTCGCGGACCTCCACGAGCGGAATTTCATCCGCGGCGACGAGGAAGACATGAAGCTGCGTCTGGTTCTCGACGAAGCGCTGGTCAACGCGATCAAGCACGGGAACAAGTTCTCCGAACGCAAAAAGGTTCTCGCGGGCCTCTATGAGACGCCGACGCACTGGTCGTTGCGCATCGAGGACGAGGGCGAAGGCTTCAAGCCCTCCGACGTCCCGGACCCCGACGACCCCGAGTCCCTTCTCCTCGAGCACGGCCGCGGCATCGTTTTGATGAAGTCGATCATGGACGACGTGCGTTACTATCGGAACGGCTCCTGCCTCGTTCTCCTCCGCAAGAAAGGCTGAAAATGGCCGACCCGCACAAGAATCACTTCATGGTGGAAGTCGCCGGCGACATCACCGTCGTTTTCCTCTCCGACGCGCGCATCCTCGACGAGACGACGGTAAAGGTCATCGCCGAGGAGTTGATGCGCCTCGTCGACAACACCTTCAAGATCCGGCTCATGATCGACTTCTCGAACGTCGAGTACCTGTCGAGCGCGGTGCTCGGAAAGCTCGTCGCGATCCACAAGAAGGTGCAGGAAGGAAAGGGCATGATGAAGCTGGCGTGCATCAAGCCGGCGATCAAGGAGGTCTTCAAGATCACGAAGCTGGACAAGGTGTTCGATATTCACGACACGCACGAGGCTTGTATGAATGCGTTCAAGCAGAAGAAGTTCGGGTTGTTCTAGGAGCAGGCTCAGGTCGGAAATGAATAACTTAGAATTCATAATTTCTCAACTCTTGCACTTTTTAGGGCGCTAGACGCCCTTTAGTTTGGCTAAAAACGAAGCGGCCGGCCTGCCGATGAGGGTGTTGCGAGGCACCTACTC
>WSZJ01000113.1 GCA_009773755.1 Planctomycetota bacterium
GGTTCTCGCGGGGGACGAAGTCGACGCCGGAGACGATGACGTCGGTGGTGGCGAGGAGTTTTCCGCCGGCGGTTTCGAGCACGGCGCAGTCGTCGCCGATGGCGTTCATGACGCCACGGCCGCGACGGGCGGAGCGGCGGATCCAGGCGATCAGGTCGAATTCGCGGTCGGGCATGGGGGAGAGGCTAATGCGGACCTGAGAAAAAGTACAAAGGCCTGACGCGTCTCCCACCTTCAGCCAGCCGGCTACTCAGCCGATATTGAAGGGAGCGTTCTTCCACTCCGCAGAGGGGACTCCATGCGCCTCATCGCCATCGCTTTCGTCCTCGCCGCCTCCGCTTTCGCCGAGCCCGTCACCGTCGCCGATTTCGCGCGCCTTCACGGTCTCGTCGCCTCCCGGGACGCCGCTTCCGGTCGCGACCTGCTCAAGGGCGCATCCACCATCGTCCTGGCCCCCGGGATGTCGCTGGCCGTGGTGGACGGGCGCGTAATACCGCTTTCGGAGGAAGTCCGCGTCGAGAACGGTCGCACCGTCATGAGCGCGGAGGACGCCTCGAAAATCGCCAGCTGCATCCGCGAAGGCGAAGCGCCCCGGCCCCCGCCGCGCTACGAGCCGGAACCGCGGCCGGCGTCGTCGCCGGTTGTCAGGAAGGCGCCGCTCGTCAAGCAGGCTCCGGTCGCCGCGAAGAAACCGGGCAAATTCCGCGAGGTCGTCATCGACCCCGGTCACGGCGGCGTGCATACCGGTGGCAAGGGCGCAAAGGGAACGATGGAAAAGGACATCGTGCTCGACGTGTCGATGGAAATCCGGGACATCCTCAGGGAAGCGGGGATCAAGGTAACCATGACGCGCGAGACCGACCGGCACCTGGCGCCCGAAGTCCGCGACGACCTCGAGGCGCGCGTCGACTTCACCGAGAAGCACGACCCCGATCTCTTTCTTTCGATCCACGCGAACTGGGCGGAAAACAAAGGTGCGCAGGGTTTCGAAGTGTTCTATCCTCGCGCCGGGTGCGAGGGGAGCGCGACGGAGCGCGAGACGGGCCGAAAGCTGGCCGAGCAGATCCGCAAGACGTTCGCGGACCGGTTCGACACCCCCGACCGCGGCGTGAAGGAAGCGGGGTATTTCGTGATCAAGAACGCGCCGTGCCCCGCGGTGCTGGTGGAGCTTGAGTTCGTCTCGAACACGACGGGGGAGCGCAATCTTCGCGATGACGGGTACCGGAAACGGCTTGCGGTTGCGGTGGCGGATGCGGTGCTCCAGCAGAGCCGGAAGTAGCGGCCTCGCGGCGCTGGTTCTGCTCGTCGCGGGGTGCAACACGAACGAGCGTTCGGCCGCCGATCTGCGGCGCCGGGAAGTCGAAGATTTCGCCGGTGAAGCGTCCAGGGCGCCTCAGCTCGCTTCTATCCTCCTGGATCGCAAAGAAGACGAACTGGTCCGCGCGCTCGCCGCGGCGGAGCTCGGTGAAATGCCTGCCGGCGCCGCGCACGGCGACGCCCTGACCGCAGCCGTCGACGACGAAAGCCCGATCGTCCGGCGCGACGCGATCACCGCGTGCGGCAACCTCGCGATTTCCGCCTCCGCGGCTCCGGTCGCGGGACGACTCAAGTCCGACGGCGACGCCTCGGTCCGTCGCGCCGCGGCCTTCGCCCTCGGAAAAATCAAAGGCGACGGCGCCGTCGACGCACTTCTGGCCGCTTTCGACGACCGCGACCCCGGCGTCCAGGAACTCGCGGCGGAATCCCTCCGGGCCATGACCGGCCAGAAATTCGGAAGAGACGCCGAAGCGTGGAGGAACTGGGCGTCCACGCGCCCGAAATGACCGTCCCAGGCTCGCCAGCGGGGGGCGGAAGCGCAAACGCCCCTTCGACCGAAAAAAAAGATTCGGCACCCCGGAAACACGCGTCCTGGGGGAAGCGCGTTTTCCTGATTGTGCGCATCGCGGTCGGCGCGGGACTGCTCTGGTGGGTCTTCCACAAGTTCATCAAAGTGGAAGAAATCCGCGATCTGGCGAAGCGGACCGACCGGGTGCTTCTGATCCTCGGGTTGCTGACGGAGCTGCTCCCGATTTTCATCACGACGTTCCGCTGGCAGATCCTCCTGCGCCCGGTCGAAATCCGCCTCGGCTTCCTCCGCACCCTGCACTTCAACTACCTGGGCCTCTTCTTCAATAACTTCCTCGTCGGCCTCACCGGCGGCGACCTCGTCAAGGCGATCCTCATCGCCCGCGGCACCGACCGCCGCGCCGCGGCCGTCCTCACCGTCTTCGTCGACCGCCTCGTCGGCCTCGTCACCCTCGCCCTCATCGCCGGCGTCGCCTGCTTCGCCCGCCTCGGCAATCCGGACTTCCTCCTCGCCGCCGCAATCCTGTGGGGATTCCTTGTTTCCTTCACGCTCTTCGGCCTCGTCTACTTCAACCGCCGCCTCCGCGCGGCCCAATGGGTCCGCGGCCTGCGCCGCAAGCTCCCGGGCCGCCGAATCCTCATCGAGCTCGACGACGCCGCCCACGCCTATCGCGGCGAGTGGGGCGTCCTCGCCGGCGCGTTCGTCCTCAGCGTTTTCGGCCACGCGGCGTCGATCGGAGGAGCGTTCATCCTGGCGCGGTCACTCGGGTCGACGGTCGCCCTCGTCGATGTCCTCATCTACTTTCCCGTGGTCATGATGATCGCTTCGGTGCCGATCAGCATCGGCACCTGGGGCGTCGGGGAAGCGGCCTTCGTCGGGTTTTTCCACAAGGTCGGGATGCCTGACGCCACGGCGGTCGGGCTCAGCCTGCTGGTTCGACTCTCGCAGGCTATCTGGACGCTGCCTGGAGGGCTTCTGCTGGCGATTGACCCGGCGGAGCGCAAGGCAGTCAAGGAGGCCGAGGCGGAAGCAGAGCTTGATGGGGACGAGCAGGGCTCTTGACCTGCGCTTCCCGCAGGAGATCACAGTCCGAGGCGCTTCAGGAACGAGACCTTCCTGAGGTCTTCAGTGATCTTCCCGTTCCCGATCGGGCGTTGTTCGAGCAGGAGCACGAAGTCGGTCCCGACGGCGAGACGGTTGCCGAGGCCTTTCGGCGCGGCGAAGGCGAGAGTCAGCTCGCACTCGGTTCCGGGCGCGGCGGTCTCGGCGCCTTCGATGCGGATCTGGCAGAGGTGCTGGTCTTTGCGGCCGAAGGAGCAATGCGTGCGGAGGCCGGAGGCGATCGGTTCCGAGCGGCCGCTCTTCTCGGCGGGGAGGAGCGCGACGCGCGCCCTGGCGTGAATCGCGTCGAGCCACAGCGAGTCGGTCAGCGACATGGCGGCACCCTCCTGCAATCGAACCCTGAGCAGTTTACTGGTTCGACACGCTGGATTCCACGGGTCGCGCCGTTCGGAAAGAATGCTGTTTTCCACTGAGCGTGTAGAAATCCCGGCGGGTCGGGCGGAGTCGGCCCATCATAGATAGACCCCTCAAGCCATCAGGCCCGGGCCGACGCAGCCTGACCCACCGGGATATCTACACGCTCAGCCCCATCCTTCCCGTCCACTTCGCTCGCTGGTACAAAGGCGCGCCTTGATCAGCGTTCACGAGCTGCGAAAAGTGTTTCACGACCGCAAACGCGGCGAGGTCGCGGCGGTGGACGGGTTGACGTTCGATGCGCCCGCGGGGACGGTTTTCGGGCTGCTGGGACCGAACGGGGCGGGGAAGACGACGACGCTTCGGATCCTGTCGACGGTTTTCAGGCCGACGAGCGGGCGCGTGACCGTCATGGGGCACGACGTGGTGCGGGAGCCGCACCTCGTGCGGAAGGCGATCGGCTTTCTGTCGGGCGACACCGGCGTCTACGAGCGGCTCACGCCGCGTGAAATGATCGGATACTTCGGGGCGCTCTACGGCATCCCGCCCGCGCTTCTCAAGGACCGGCAAGACTCGCTCATCCGCGAGTTCGAAATGGAAAGCTACGCCGACACGACGTGCGGGAAGCTGTCGACCGGGATGAAAAAGAAAGTCTCCATCGCGCGCGCTCTCGTGCACGACCCGAAGGTCATCATCCTCGACGAGCCGACCAGCGGGCTCGACATCCTGATTTCGCGCGTGCTGGTCGACTACGTGAAGCGGGCAAAGGAAGCGGGGAAGTGCGTCATCTATTCGACGCACGTGATGGCGGAAGCGGAGAAGCTGTGCGACCGGGTTGCGATCATCGCGGACGGCCGCAAGCTCGCCGAAGGGACGGTCGCCGAGCTGAAGGAGCAGACGGGATCGCCCGACCTCGAAGACGCGTTCTTCCGCCTCTTCGACGCGCGGCCGGACGCCGGGAAGGCGGCGACCGCGTGATTCGCCTCCCGAACGTCCTCACGATTTTCCGCAAGGAGATGATCGATCTCCTGCGCGACCGGCGCACGATTTTCGGCATGGTGGTGGTCCCTATCCTGATCTACCCGCTGCTCCTGATCATGTTCAGCCAGGTCCTGGCTTCCCAGACCGAGCGGCTGATGACGCGCAAGTACTCGCTCGTCGTCGTCGGCGCGCTGAACGCGCCCGGGCTTGTGGAGCACCTGAAGACCGACGACTCTTGGGAGATCACGGAAGCGGCGCCGGGCTCCGACGCCGCTTCCTCGGACACGCCGCTTCTCGAGGGCGCCGCCCACGTCGTCCTGGTCGTCCCCGCGGGATTCCTCGAAACCATGCAGGCCGAAAAATCCGCGACGGTCGAACTCCGCTTCAACAAAGCCAAGGACGAGTCCAACTTCGCGCTGCACCGCGCCCGCGAGGCGGTCGAGGACTACAGCGCCCAGGTCCTGAGAATCAGGCTGCAGGGGAAGCCGGACGGTTTCGAGCGGCCGGTGGTGGCGGACGAAAACGACATCGCGCCGCCGGAGCGGACGTCGGGATTCCACCTCGGGCGGTTGCTCGCGATGCTCCTCGTGCTCATGTCGGCCGTGAGCGCGTTCTACCCCGCGATCGACATGGCCAGCGGCGAAAAAGAGCGCGGCACGATGGAGACGCTCCTCGTCTCCCCCGCGCTTCGCAGCGAAATCGTGTTCGGCAAGTACCTGGCGGTCGCGACCATCGCGGCGTTCACGGCGGTCCTGCACCTGACGTCCATGGGCGTCACGTTCTCGTACTTCTTCAAGAACACTCTCGGCGCCGCCAAGGGCGCGGGCCTGACTTTCTCGATCCGTCCCTCCAGCGCGCTGCTCGTCCTTCTGCCCCTCATCCCGCTCAATCTGCTCTTCAGCGCCCTCTGCCTCGGCCTGTCGGCGTTCGCGCGGTCGTACAAAGAAGCGATGGTCTACCTGACGCCCGTGATGATCGTCGCGAACGTCGCCTCGTTCAGCGCGCTCGTCCCCGGGATCGAGTTCAACTACGCGCTCGCTCTCATCCCGATCCAGAATTGCGCGATGCTGACGGTGGCCCTGCTCTCGGGGGACTGGAAGTGGGGGCACGTGCTCGCGACGTTCGCCTCCAGCTCCGTTTACGCGCTGGTCGCCCTGCGCTGGACCTGGTCGATCTTCCAGCGCGAGGATGTCCTCCTCCGCGGCGGCGCGGATTTCGATTGGAAGCGGTGGCTGAAGACCTGGGGAAGCGCGCGGCCAGGGCTTGGCACGGCGCTCGTCGCGGTGATCGCGATGATGGCTCTCACGCTCACGGTCGGCCCGACATTGCAGGGAATGAAGGCGCACCGGCTCATGCTCGCGCACCAGCTGCTGATCATCGCGCTTCCCGCAGGGATCATCGCCATGCTGGCGTCGCTGAATTTCCGGTCGACGTTCCGCATCCGCGCGGCGAATCCCGTTCACCTGGCGCTTGCGCCGGTCATCGCGGTCTGCGCGCTGGTGCTGTTGACCACGCTCGCTGCGTGGCTCGTGGACTTCGCGTTTTTCAAGAAGTCAGCGCTTGAACATGGCGAGAAACTGATCGAAACGCAGAAGGCGCTCGGCGGCCTTCCCACCATCCTCGTGTTCATGGCGCTCCTCCCCGCGGTCTGCGAAGAGTTCCTCTTCCGCGGCATTGTCCTCTCGGGTCTTCGACGCGACCTCGGCCGCTGGGCCGGCATCGCCGCCTGCGGCGCGTTCTTCGGCGTCGCGCACCAGGTTCCTCTCGTGGTCCTCATTGTCAGCCTCTTCGGAATGATCCTCGGCTGGATGGCGCTTCATTCAGGCTCGCTGCTCGTTTCCGTGGTGACCCACGCGATCTGGAACGCGAGCCTGCTCATCGCGCAGGCCGGAAAGGTCCCGCGCTGGCTCCTTCCCGACAAGGGATTCCCTGCGTGGCCGGTGGTGACGGTCGCCGCGCTGGTTCTCCCCGCGGCGATCTGGGCGTTCCACCGGGCACGGGGATCCGATGAGGAAGAGCTTGCGGGCGACGGAGGTGCGACATCCATTTCATAATGGCGGGCCGCACGGACGTGGGGAAGAAGCGCAAGAACAACGAGGACTCGCTGTATTTCAGCGAGGAAGAGGGATTTGCGATCGTGGCGGACGGGATGGGAGGGCTGGAGGCCGGCGAAGTGGCGAGCCAGATGGTGGTGCAGGGAATGGCGGGGCATTTCATCCGGGCGCACGGCGAGCGGCGAAGCTCGAAGGGCCGCCCGATGGAGCTGCTGGGGCGGCTGACGGTGTCCTGCCGGGAGTGGCTGTCGAGCGTGAATGCGGAACTCTATCTCGCGGCGAAGTCGCGCGAGCGGCGGCACAAGATGGGGTCGACGATCGCGTTTTTCGTTGAGTGTGCGGACCACATTGTGGTCGGGAACCTCGGGGATTCGCGGGTGTACCGGCGGCGGGAAGGGAAGCTGGCGCAGCTGTCGGTGGACCATTCCTGGGCCGCGGAGTCGCCGGATGCGGTGCCGGACGGGGAAATGAAGCGGGCGAAGAAGTTCGTGACGAGGGCGCTGGGGATACAGGCGCGGATCGAGCCGGAGTTTCTCGTCGAGAAGGTGCAGCGCGGGGATCTTTTCCTGCTGTGCAGCGACGGGATGACCGAAGAAGCGACGGATGAGGACCTGAACAGAGTTCTCGGGGAGATCGGGGAGGATCTGTGGCAGGGGGCGGCGGCGTTGATCGCGGAGGCGAATGGGAGGGGAGGGGCGGACAATGTGTCGGTGGTTGTGGCGCGGGCGGTGGGATAAATGAACGGAGTAATTTATAATTATAAATTTAGAATTCATAATTCTAGATTGAGCTGTTCCGACCCTGCCCGGCCCACGCGCTGAACTCAGCATCAAGTCCTCTTTGCTGTTTTTCCGTGTCGAGGTTTCCCTAGCGCCATGTCCGGCCCCTCCACCATCCGCCTCATGGCTCCCGAAGGAATGATCTACATTCCTCCAGGCGGCTTCCTCATGGGCACTTCGAAAGAACAGGTCAAGCTCCTCACACGCGCCTGGCGCGACTGGGAGGACGACTGGTTCTCGGCGGAGCTCGAACAGTCCCGCGGCGAACACCTCTCCGGGTACTGGCTCGACAAGTTCCCGGTCACCAACCAGGACTACCGCGTGTTCTGCCAGGAAACAAACCACGTCTTTCCCGCCCACTGGATCGACGACGACGAACGCCTGGTCTTTCCGCGCGAAAAGTCCATGCACCCGGTCGTCCTGGTGACCTGGGACGACGCGGCCGCCTACGCGAAGTGGAAGAACAAGCGTCTTCCGACGGCGATGGAATGGGAAAAGGCTGCGCGCGGCCCCGCAGGAAACGTCTGGCCCTGGGGAAACGTCTGGGACCCGGAGAAGTCGAACAGCGCCGAGAGCGGCTACGGAGACACGACTCCCGTCGACCAGTTCAAGGCAGGAAAGAGCTACTACGGCGTTTACGACACCGTCGGAAACGTCTGGCAGTGGTGCCTCGATAAAGTCGAGTCGACCGGGGAATCCCATCCCGACCCGCTTCGCGTTCTTCGCGGCGGCTCCTGGAAGTCCCCTGTGTTCTACTGCCGCGGAGCCGTCAAGTACGGGATGGACCCGGAGCGCGCTGCCGACAATTTCGGCTTCCGCTGCGCGCGGGACGTTTGAGCGTGCGAAAAGCACGACGAGTCGGGCTGCGTCGGCCCCGATACGAGTGAAGCGCAGCCAGCGGCATTCCGGGCCGACTCCGCCCGACCCGCCGTGCTTTTCGCACGCTCAAACGTCCCGCGCTGAAGGAGCAAGTACGGGTGCTAGAGTCATTCCGATTGCAGCGAGCCCCTTCCATCGATCTTCAGCGGTTCGATCTCTCCCTGACCCTCCGAAGCGGGCAGTTCTTCCGGTACCGTCCTGAGGGGGAAGGATTCCGCGTTGTCGACGGCTGGCGCGCCTTTCAAATCCGGCAGTCAGGCCACGCGATCCATCTCAGCGGCACCACCAGGGCGCACGCCATCCAGCTCTTCGGCCTCGACACCGACCACACGGCCGCTCTCGCCGCTCTCGCGGACGATCCGCGCATCGCGCCGCTCCTTCCTGACTACGGCGGGATGCGCGTCATGCGTCAGGATCCGTGGCAGTGCCTGATCTCGTTCGTCTGCTCGGCGATGTCGAACGTGAAGCGGATCCAGGGGAACGTCGAGGGGATCGCGTCGGCGTTCGGCGCGGACCTCGCAGGAGGCCGCGCGTTTCCGTCGCCTCGCCGCCTGCCGCAAGGCGCGCTTCGCCCGATCCGCCTCGGGTGGCGGGAAAAGTACGTCGAGGAACTTTTCGCGACCGTCAAAGAGCCCTGGCTGGGCGGGCTTGCGCTCAAGAGCTTCGATGAGGCTCGCGCCGCGCTCATGGAACTTCCCGGCGTCGGCGTCAAGGTCGCCGAGTGCGTCATGGCGTTCTCGCTCGGTTTCGGCGAAGCCTGTCCCGTCGACGTGTGGATCCGGCGCATCGTCCGCCGTCTCTACTTCGGCGGCCGCAAGACAACCGACCGCGCTCTCGCGGCCCGCCTGCGAAACCGCTTCGGCCCCCACACCGCCCTGGCCCAGCAGATACTCTTTGCAGCCGGCCGGGACGGCCGATTGTGAATTCCGGAAGCGGCGCAGGAATGGGTTGCCGCAACCGCCACTTCCTGAGAGTCTTTTCGACCCTGTCAAATCCCATTAGGAGTTCCCGATGCGCCGTTACCTCGCCGCTTCAATCGTCGTCGTCCTGGCAGCCTCTTCCGCTTTCGCGGGGGACTACTTCGTGTCCGCAGCGCGCGGGAAAGGGAAGAAGGGGTCGAAGGAAGAGCCTGTCCGGGACCTGGGCATCCTGGTTCCCGTGCTGGCGGCGGGCGACACGGTGCACATCGCCGAGGGCGTCTACCTCGGGCGGTCGGAGAATGGAAGCGACGTGATCGAATTCCCCGTGAAGATCATCGGGGGGTACAGCGACGATTTTTCGAAGCGCGACCCGTGGGGCGCGCACCGGACGGTTTTCGCCGGGAACAACACGGGCGACAACTTCGACCGGGGTTCGCGGCTGTCCGTGGGCAGCCGGAAGTACAAGTCGGACGGCACGGAAATCCTGATCGACGGGATCATCGTCGACAACGGGGTGCGCAACGGCTACACGCGCGAGGACAACCTCGAGATTCGCCGCATGTTCGCTCCCAAGTCGAAATCGAATGCCGCGCCGGACTCGCCCGGGATCACGGTCGAGGCGTCCACCAACGGCACGGCGCTCGTCCAGAATTGCGTGGTGATGAACTGCGCGCCGACCCACAAGATCGGCGCGCTTCGCCTCACCGGCGGAAAGAATTCGAAAGTCGCGGCCCGGAACAATCTCGTGATCAACAACACGGGAAGCGGCATCTGCTGCACGACGTGGCACCAGGGGAGCAAGGAGGAGGCCACGGAGCACACGCTCGAAAACAACACGATCCTCTTCTCCTGGAAATTCGACGCGCTGTCCACCGAGGGCGGCATGGCGGTTCAGATCGAATCGGGCGTCAAGGTGATTGCGATCGGAAACGTCTTCGGGTTTTCCGACACCCACGCGGTGGCGAATCCAGGGAAGTGCCCGGTTGCGCTGACGGGAAATCTGTTCTGCGCGTACCTGACGGCGCCGTACCTGGAATTCTCCACGAAGCACAAGTTCGCGCTGATGGAAGAAGAAGCGCAGTGCCTGACCGACTGCACCGGCAACGTGAAGGAGGAGATCAGCCTCTCGCTGCCCGAGGCGTGGACCAAGGCCTACGCATCTCGCGTCCTCGTCGATCGCGCGGCGGCGGAGGCGTCCGTGGAACCGCTCGACAATTACGCGAACTCGCTGCGCAAGATGCTGGGCCTGCCGCTGGATGGGGGCAAAATCGAAGTTGGAGGAAACGTCTGGCTGCCGAAGCTCGACATCGACGGCGGTCTCAAGGCGGGCGCGGCGAAGCACAAGGAGAAGTACGGTTGCTCGACGCCGAAGCCGGAGTAGGGATTTCCTACACCCGCCCGTAGGGCTCCTCGACGCGCTTCCCGCCCCAGATCAGCCCGGAGAAGAACGAACCGACGCCGACCGCGGCGTAGTAGGGAAGGAATCCGAACCAGCCGACGAGCGGAACGACGGCGACGAGCGCGAACGTGCCCCAGCCGGCGGCGATGTGGCCGACGCGGTTGCCTTCCTTGCCGGCGAGGTGCCACAGGTTGCGGCCCAGGTGCTCGCTGACACCGGCGAGGCCGATGAACAGCGCCGCCGTGACGACGGGGGCGACGACGATTCCGAGAATGCCCTTGGTCAGGGCCGTCGCGAGGCCGCCGAGGACCAGGACGACGGCGCCGATCGCGAACGAGCGAATGGGATGGTCGCGCGTCGCAACCGAAGACCGCGCGACGGCGTTCGGGGCGAGTCCCGCGGTGAAAAGCACGAGCCCGCCCAGGACGAGGATGGAGAAGAGCGTGACGGCGAGGACCATGATCGTCATCGAGGTCTCGCGGATCTGTCGCGCGGAATTCATCAGGTTGCGCCAGTCGGCGTTCGAGATCGGCGCGTTCGGGTCGTACGCAGGAGGCGTCGGGTCGGCCGTTTCAGAATCCACTGCTTCGCCGCCGGCGGGCTCGTCGGAGGTCGCGCGCTTCAATTCCGGTTCTCCGGCGCGGAGCCCCGCTTCGTCCTCAGCGCGCACCGCCAGCGACATCACCACGACTGCTACCGCCACGAGGAAGCGCTTCATGTTGTCTCCTTTACCCCACCACCTGGCGCACACGTCCCATCACGGCTCCGGACAACGCGCCGATCGTGGCCGCGCCCGCAAGCACCCAGCCCGTTATTTCCCACGGCGAAGAGGCGACGCGCGCCCGAACGGTTTCGGTGAGTCCGGCCATGAGGTCGCGCACGGGCGCGAGCCATGGGGCCGTGGCCGTCGCGACCGTTGCGAGCTGAAGAGCGACGAGCGCGGCGGCGGCGATGAGGCCGGCGGCGGCGAACGGCATGATTTCGCGGCGTGCCGGAGCCGGGGTGGGGAGCGCGGACATGACCCGGTCCGCGAATCCGGCGGGCGCCGCCGGCGCCTCCATCATCAGCTCTTCCAGCCTCAGCAGCGTCCGCCACTCCGGGCCGCAGATCGCGCAGGCCGCGCAGTGCGCCTCGATCCGCACGCGATCCTCCGCGTCGCGCGGCGCGTCGAGCGCGGCGCTGAACTTCAGCCGGATGTCGCGACAGCTCACTTTTCCACCTCCCACTCTGGGGCCAGCATCGCGCGGAGGCGTTCCCTCGCGCGGAATAACCACGTCTTCACGGTCCCGACCGGCACCTCCATCGCTTTCGCGACTTCCGTCACTTCCATCCCTTGCTCGTATCGAAGCGCAATCGCCGTCCGCGCCTCGTCGGGCAACCCGCTCATCGCCCGGCCCAGCGCTTCACGAGCTTCCTCGGCCCTCCGTCTCTCCGCCGCGGGGTCGCGCGGGTCCTCCACGTCGTACGCCTCGCCTTCGGCCCCCATCGCGTCGATCGACGCCGCGCGAGGGTTCCGGCGCTTCTTCCAGTTCAGGCAGACGTTGGCCGACATCCGGTACATCCACGGCGCGAACGGCATCGACGGATCGAACAGCCCGAGCTTTGTGTGCAGCCGGAGGAAAATCTCTTGGGACAGGTCCTCCGCGTCCGTCCGGTCGAAGCAGAACCGCCACGCCAACCCAAACACCGCCCCGGTCCACGCTTCGACGATGCGTCGAAACGCGTTGCGGTCTCCGCCCTGTGCGGCGCGGACGACGGAATTGGGGACGCCTGGGTCCTGCATCGGCCTCCTGGGAGTAGTACAGCGGCGAAGCGGCGCCGGATTCGAGAGTTTAGGGAAATCGGATGGGTTAATGGTAAGGCGTTCGAGCAGGCCATTGACAATTTCGCAAGTTGTTGTCTTGCAATATCTTACGTCGAGAGAACAAGTGTCGGGGAGCAGTTTGAGTCCCTCCTTAGGGGTGTCTGGTAGTCGCGCGTCGGGCGGAAGTTCAGATGGCGAAGAGAATTCGCGCGGCTCGGGCGCAGGAGGCCGGAATGGCATAACCCGTCCAGCTAACCGTCACCGGGCCGACGAAGCTCGAGCCGCGCGAATTCTCTTCGCCATCTGAACTTCCGCCCGGCGCGCGACGTCCGTATATTGGACGTGCCGTCACCCCAATCGAGGCCCCCCATGCGTCTTCTCCTCGCCGCGACCTTCGCGGCTCTCGCAGTCCCCGCAGTCGCCCAGGTCTCCCTCATCGACAACGACGGGAAAACGCGCAAAGGCCGCGACATCGTCATCAGCGCTTCCGGCGAAATCACCGTGCTCACGGACGGAGAGCCGTTCAAGGCGAAGCTCGACGAGGTTTCGGAGATCGTGTACGAGACGCGGCCGATCGGAGGCGGTTGCCCCTGGGAAGTTCACCTGGCGACGGCGAATCCGCGGTGCCGGGACATCGTTCCCGGGACGATCGAGGACCCCACGGATGATTCAAAAATCCGCATGGTGGCGACGGACGCCGGCGACGTGGAATTCCCGCTCGATTTTGCGTACGCGCTGAGGAAAACGAGCTCCCAGCTGGCCGTGCCTGAGACCGCCCCGCCGGTGGACACGGTGACCTGGTCGCGCGACAACAAGCAGGACCGGGACAAGGGGTCGCTCATGCGGCTCGGGAAGGACACGCTCGATCTGGACTCTGAAACGTACCGGAACCTGCGCACCTACAAGCTGGCGGATGTGGACGGCGTGCATCTGGCGCCGGGGAACAAGGCCGTCGTCCCGGAAGGCGTGCTGGTCGTGGTGACGACGAAGCGCGGGCTGCGCGTGACGGGGAAGGTGCTCGAGATGACCGAGAAAATCTGCCGCGTCGAAACGACGCACCGGATCAAGGGGAAACCCTGGGAACTCTCGATCCAGGCGGACAAGGTCGCTTCTCTCCAGGTCATGAACGGAAACCTCGCCTACCTCTCGGACATGAATCCGAAGCTGCTGGAGACGTGGCACGACGGCATCGAGAACATCGATGCCAGGCCGGACGGCTCGGACAAGCTCTTCCTGGACCGCGGCGTCGCCCGGAACGCGCCGATTGCGATTCGCGGGAAGGCCTACCGGAAGGGGATTGCGTCGAAGAAGCACGTGGAGATCGCGATCGAGCTCGGGGGGGTGTACGCGAAATTCACGGCGGCGGCGGGCGTGCTGGACGAGGTTCAGGCTACGGGGGAAGCGGACCCGAAGATCCGGTTTATCGTCAAGGGGGACGGCAAGGAGTTGTGGCGAAGCGAAGCGCTGAGCTGCGATTCCGCGATCCAGCCTGTGGCGCTGGACGTGAAGGGGGTGAAGACGCTGGTGCTGTCGGTTGAGACGGACGACCTGCTGGACATGCTGATCTGCGCCGGCTGGGGAGACGCCCGCGTGGTGAAATAGAGGCCGCGCAAAGCTCGATGTTTTCTTTTCAGCACCCGGCTGTCCTGCTTTCGCTGGTTCCGCTCGCGCCGCTCTGCGCGTGGCGGGCCGGGG
>WSZJ01000114.1 GCA_009773755.1 Planctomycetota bacterium
CGCGGCACCGCATCGGGATGCTGCCGCGGATGGACGAGGCGGCGGCGCTGGCGGCGCTCGACGCGGCGGTGCGGGCGTGGGACCGGGGGCGCGGCGAGTGGCCGACGATGGCGGTGAAGGGCCGCATTGACGCGGTGCGTCAATTCGCGAAACGGATGGCCGAGAAGCGCTCGGAGTGCGTGCGGCTGCTGATGTGGGAGATCGGCAAGTCGCTCAAGGACTCCGAGAAGGAGTTCGACCGCACCGTCGAGTACATCGAGGCCACCGCGCAGGCGCTGAAAGAGCTCGACCGCAGCGGCAACCGCTTCTCCATCGACGGCGGGATTGTCGGGATGATCCGCCGCTCGCCGCTCGGCGTGACTCTTTGCCTCGGTCCGTTCAACTATCCGCTCAACGAGACGTTCACGACGCTCATCCCCGCGATTGTCATGGGGAACCCCGTGGTGATTAAGCTGCCGCGCTACGGTGCGCTCTGCACGCTGCCGCTTCTGGAGGCGTTCCGCGACTGCTTCCCCAGGGGCGTCGTCAACACGCTGTCCGGCGACGGACCGACGACCGCGGGGACCGTACAGAAAACCGGGAAGGTCGACGTGCTCGCGTTCATTGGTTCGTGCCGCGCCGCGGACATTCTCAAGCACGACCACCCGGCGCCGCACCGGCTGCGTTGCGTGATGGGGCTGAGCGCCAAGAACCCGGCGTTCGTGCTGCCCGACGCCGACGTGGACCTGGCGGCGGCCGAAGGGCTGCTCGGCTCGCTGTCGTTCAACGGGCAGCGCTGCACCGCGCTCAAACATTTCCTCGTGCACCGTTCGATCGCCGAGGCGTTCGTCGCGAAGCTGGCGGCGGGCGTGGCGGCGCTGAAGGTCGCGCTTCCGTGGGAAGACGGCGCGAAGATCACGCCGCTTCCCGAACACGGCAAGGCCGAAAAGCTGTGGGGGTACGTCGAGGACGCGGTGAAAAACGGCGCGAAGGTCGTGAATCACGGCGGCGGCGAGCGCGAGGGGACCTGGTTCCGGCCCGCGGTCGTGTTCCCCGTCGTCAAGGCCGCGCAGCTCTGGTCGACCGAGCAGTTCGGCCCCGTCGTCCCGGTCTCCGTCTACGACAGGGACGAGGAACTCTTCGAGTACGTCGTCGAATCCCGCTACGGCCAGCAGGCCTCCATCTTCGGCCGCGACGCGAAAAAAGTCGGCGCGCTCGTCGACGTCCTCGCCAACCAGCTCTGCCGCATCAACCTCAACACGCAGTGCCAGCGCGGCCCTGACTCGTTCCCGTTCACCGGCCGAAAAGATTCCGCTGAAGGCACGCTCTCGGTCACCGACGCCCTCCGTGTCTTCTCGATCCGCGCCATGGTCGCCGTCAGGGAAGGCGGCGAACAGATCGTGAGCGACATGCTCATGCAGCGGACGTCAAAGTTCGTGAGGACGGATTTCATTTTCTGAGCCCGGCCCCTTCGGAGGCGAGGTCGCATGCCCGACTCGAACCGCGCCGGCTCGGGCGTCGGATTTCCCGAAACCCTCTGGTCCGTCGTGTCTCGCGCCGGGCATGGCTCGCGACGCGCCCTGGAGACCCTCGCCGACGGCTATCGCGCGCCCGTGCTCAAGCTCGTCTCCTGGTTCCTCAAGGCCCGCCGCTTCACCTCCCATGACCCTGAGGACGTCTCCCAGGATTTCTTCATCCACCTCCTCACCCATCGCACCGCCATCTTCGGCCGCGCCGACCGCAACCGCGGCCGCTTCCGCGCCTGGTTCCGCACCTGCCTCTCAAACTGGCTGCGCACCTGGTCCGACGAAGTCCGCGCGAAAAAACGCGGCGGCGGCGCACGCGTCGCTTCCCTCGACGACGACGAAGCGAAGCAATGGGAGCCCGCCGCGGTCGAGGCGTCGGTCGAGCGCGAGTTCGACCGTCAGTGGGCGAAGCACGTGCTGGACGAAGCTTTCAGGAAACTGAAGGAAGACGAGCGAACCGGCGCGCTGGAGCCCGGAGACTTCGAGATTTTCCGGGCGAAGCACGTGGAGGAAGCGCCGTCCGGCAAGGACGTTGCGGTGCTCCTGGGGAAGGATCTCAATGCCGTCGTCGTGTCCCTGCGACGGACCAGCCGGAGGCTGAAGGAGCATCTGAAGGCGGCGCTGGTAGCGGGAACGGCGACGGAGGAGGATCTGAATCGTGAGATCAAGGATCTGCTGGCCGCGATGAGCCCGTAATTCCGCGCGCCGGCGTCCGGATGAAGCTCTCTCACGCAGGGCCGGTGCTGCAGCCCCGGTGCTATGATTCCGCATTCGCATGAGCCGCGAATCCGATCTGCTCTTCGGCCTGCTGGCCCTCCAGATGAACTTCATCACGAAGGAGCAACTCCTCGAGGGCGCCGCGGTCTGGATGAGCGAACCGAAGGGAGACCTGCCGAAGCTGTTCCTGGAACGCAAGTCTCTGAAACCGTCGCAGCACGCGGCGGTGAAGCTGATGGTGGAGGAGCAGCTGAAGGCAAACGAGGGCGACGCGGGGCGTTCGCTCGCGGGGTTGTCGCCGAAAGCGGTGCTTGAATCGCTCCTCGCCCTGAACGTGCCGCCGGACGTGCGGCAGTCGCTCGCCTGGGTGCAGGCCCGGGGCCCCGAACCCACCCGTACGAAGGTCGCTGAACCGGGCTTTCTTGCTTCCGCCGCGGAGGGCCGTTACCGCCTGGGCGCCGAACTCGGCAAAGGCGGGCTCGGCCGGGTCGTTGAAGCGTACGACGCGCAGCTCAAGCGCGACGTGGCCGTGAAACTGGTACTCGACGACCTACCTGCGGATCTTGCGGAGAGATTCGTTCGGGAAGCGGAGCTGGCGGCGCGGCTGGAGCATCCATCGATCGTGCCTGTGCACGACTTTGGGTTGCTTCCCCCTTCGACAGGCTCCCCTTCGACAGGCTCAGGACTGGCAGGGCAGAGCGGGAAGAAGCTCTTTCTCTGCATGCGCCGAATCCGCGGACGGGACCTCGGGAAGCTGCTGGCGTCGATTGCGGAAGGAGACCGCGAAACTCGCAGGACGTACACGCGGGCACGGCTCCTGAGAATCGTGCAGGACATCTGCCTGGGGATGGCGTACGCGCACGACCGCGGCGTGATTCATCGCGACCTCAAGCCCGCGAATGTGATGATCGGCGACTACGGCGAGACGCTGATCGTCGACTGGGGGCTCGCGCGGGTGATGGGAGCCGGGAGACCGGAGACGGGAGTTCCGGCCAGCGCTCCCAGCGGGAGCGGGAAGCCGCCGAAAAAGGGCGGTGGAGCCGCGCGCAGCGGGCTTGACCTGACGATGGAGGGGGACATCCTCGGGACGCCGGCGTATATGCCGCCGGAGCAGGCGGCGGGGCATGTGCAGGAAATGGACCACAGGAGCGACGTGTATGCGCTCGGGGCGATTCTCTACGAAGTACTGACCCTTCATCCGCCGTTCGAGGGCAGGACGAGGCACGAGATCCTGGAGAAGGTGCGGAGCGGAAAGGTCACGCCCCCGTCGAGCCGGGTCGGACGGGAAAAGTCGGCGCCAGACCCCGACGGGACCGTGATCCGGGCGCCCTCGACGCTCCTCGCGGCGGACTCGATCCCGCCGGAGCTTGACGCGATCTGCGTCAAGGCGCTGGCGTTCCGCCGGGAGGACCGTTACCAGACGGCGACGGAATTTCACGACGAGATTCAGCTGTTCGTGGAGGGCGTGAAGGAGCAGGAGCGGAAGCAAAGAGAAGCACGTGAGCGGGTCGAAGCCGGGAGGCAGTGGTTCGCGCGGTACCGTAATGCGCGGGGCAAAGTCGAAGCGCAAGAAAGGACCGTAAAAGCGCTGGACGACAAAATTGAACCGAGCCAGCCGCTGGAGGAGAAACGTCCGTTGTGGGACGCCGAGGCACACCTGCGGGCCCTGCGCGAGGAGCGGATCGAAGCGTTTGCCAATTCCTCGGCAGAGTTCGGACAGGCGCTGACCGTGGACCCGGGCTCCGTCGATGCTTCCGACGGAAAGTGTGATCTGTTCCTAGATCGTTTTCTCGATGCGGAGGCAAGGCGGGACGGAGAAGAAGCGCTGCTGAACAGGAAAACGCTGGCAACCTACGATCGAGAGGGGAAGTACGCCCTGCGGCTAGACGCCCCGGGGAAGCTGGCGCTGAGCGTTTTCAGGTACGAGTGCAACTGCCTTCGGCCGGTAATCCACCCCGAGTGGCGCGTAGACGTCGCGAACACTGCATCAATCCCCTGGCGGGACGGCAGGCCCCGACCCGACTTGGAATTGACTAGTGAGGACGCGGTTGTACCAGAGGTCAGGACCTTTCCGGCGGGCGTTCAATGGGGCCACTCGTCCAAGTGCGTTCGCCGGCAGCTCCCCGGCGTCGAAGTTAGGATCGCGAAATACACGGAGCACGAAAGAAGGCTGATACTTGGTCCGGAGCGAGTTCTGGGCGTGACGCCGTTCGCCGAAGTTGTCTTGCCGCAGGGCTCATGGCGCTGCACTTTACGGCACGAGGAATATGCCGACGTGCTCTTGCCTGTCCGAATGGACCGAGGCGAAGTCTGGACACAGCAGGTCACCATGTACCGCCGCGAAGAGATTCCCGAGGGCTTCTGTTGCGTTTCCGGCGGACGATTTTTCTACGGTGGTCCGTGGGCAGGAGGAGGCGAGTTGGAATCGAAGACGACGGAAGACTTGTTTGTCGCGCGCTTTGCGACGACTTGTGCCGAATACACTGAGTTTCTAAACGACCTCGTCTCGAACGGCCGGAAACAGGAGGCGCGCGATCGGCAGCCCCGAGAAGGGGAAAGGACCTGGTGGATCGAAGACGCCGGGCGGTTTCGACTCCCTTCGGGAGCGGAAGACAACAGGTTTTCGTGGGACCCTCGCTGGCCAGTATTTTCGATCAACTGGTTCGACGCAATGGCGTACGCCGCATGGAAATCGAAACGAGAAGGGCGCGTTTATCGGTTGATGCACGATGAGGAATTCGAAATGGCCGCTCGGGGAGTTGATGCGCGAGTCTTCTCGTTCGGCAATGAGTACGACGGGAATTACTCGCATACGTGTTTTTCGATTCCCGGGAAGTTGAGTCCGATGCCAGTAGATTCGTTCCCTTCCGATGAGTCACCCAGCGGGATTCGCGGTCTGTCAGGAGGGGTGCTAACGTGGGCGTACAACGCAGCGCCGGTTCCACTGCGGGATTCTCGCTCTATTCGCGGAGGGGGGTGGAGCTACCCGTACCTTCACGCTCGCGCGGCGCTGAAGCGTTGCATACCACCTGAACGGACCGGCTGGGAAATCGGAATACGCTTGGCGTCTGCCCCGAGAACTTCGTGAAGTGATCAGGTCGTGCACTGCCACACTTGGCCAGATCTTCGCAGGCGACGTGCGTGCACAGCGTGCCGTCCAACCCCCGGGGTCAGATTTGACCCCGGGAGTTGCATGCACCTTCCGCTAATCGCACGCATCCAGCTCAACCTCTACTTAACCCTGGTTGTCCTCGTAGAACGAATCCACAACCTTCACCCTCACCCTCTCCCCCGGCGCCAAAAACGTTTGCGAGCTGCACGGGATGTCGATGTTGGAATTCTCCAGATCGCTGCCGACTTCGATCAAGTAGGTCTTCTCCTTCCCGCCGTAGTCGATCGCGTACTGCTGGCGCCACCCGAGCGGCTCGCCGCGCTTCGAGTCGAAGCAGTGTTCTGAAAAGTTGAAGGAGATGCGGTACTTGTGGCCGGGCTTCGTCTTGAAGGAGTGCCAGTTGCCGTCCTGGGCGCCGATGCTGACGGACTGGCAGCCCTGGCCGTCGGCGCGGAGGGACGGGGCGCAGGCGCCGATGAGGGCGGCGACGCTGAGAGTGACGGAGAGAATGTGACGGGTTCCGATCATGGGAAGCCTCCTGAAAGGGCGTCGTCCGGGGCCGTCGAGGCGGGTGTTCCGCCATCGGGAAACCGGTCCTGGGTCACTGGCCTCTAAGGCGGTCATCGGGAGTTGTGATGATCTATTCTGATATTTGTCGAATGGGTGGTTCGGGACCGCGGCGGGCGACAACTTCCCGGCGGAATCGGTTCCGCCGGAGAAGGTGTCGCCAGGAACTACCGCTCGCCCGAACCCCCGCAACTGGAACACGGCACGTACATGGCCGCGTCGCACCGGTTGCATTTCACGGAGCTGGAGAGCTTCGGGTGGAAGACGCCTGCGCCGTGGCACAGGGGGCACTTCACCTTGCCCAGGCCGCCGCACTTCTGGCAGACGACCGGGCTGCTCCCGCCTCCGCTCAGGCCACCGTACCTTTCCCTGTGTTCCCGGTCCCCCTCGCTGACCGCGGCGCCAGCGGCGCGCATCACGCCGCAACCGCTCAGGAGAGGGACGCAAGCGGAGCACAACGGGACGAGCAGCAAGAACCATCGAAGCGAGCGCATGGGCGCCTCCTTTCGAACCTGGATTCGCGGGGGCGGCCGGGTGGACATTCCGCCCGCGTCAAGGCCGCCCCGCGTCAGGTTCCGCTAAGGAAGTTCGCGGCCGCTGAGACGAAAACTCCGGAAAATCCGATCGACCCGCCCGCGTCCGGCTCCGATGCATCACGCATCGGGACGGACTACGCGAAGCCCTTCGGCCGCCGCGGCCCGCGCCTGCTCGTCGTCGCATGTAATCAGGACCAGCCGTTTCCGGTCTGTGGGTCCTGCGAAGTCGAGAGCGCTCGCGAGGTGAATGGAATCGCCGGCCCGGAGGAAGTGCTTCGAGGCCAGGGTGCAGGCTCGATCGAGGACTTCCGGCGTCAACTCAAGCAACGCAAAGCGCCGCAGCTGCGCTTCCAGCCACCGCAGGGTGCTGCGTCTTCCGGAAGGGTCGTGCCTTCGAGATCGTGAGATGCCTGCGACGCATTCGGTCCGGAGAAAAACGGACGCGATCTGCCTCACAGGCTGCCCCAGGAAATTGAGAGCGCGGGCATGGCCCTGTTCGCGCGCGTGGGTGCATCGAACGAGGGCGCTTGAGTCCCAGAAATTCACCGCCTGTCGGCCTCGATCTGCGCCCCCAGATTTGCGAACTTCAGGGGCTTGAATTTCGGCATCGGGCCGATGTAGCCGAGGCGCACGCGTCCCTGGTTCGCCAGGCGGCGCAGCTTTGCCTCGAGGCCGCCGGCGGGCTTCCTTTCTTCGGCAGGCGGAACCAGATTTGCCACGGGACGATTTCTCGAAGTGATGACGACCCGGCCTCCTTCGCGGGCGGTTCGAAGCGCGAGACCGAGCTGGGCCTGGAATTCGCGGACGCCGAGAATGAGATCTTTCATGTAGATGCAGCATAAACAATCAGAAGGACGCATTCCAGCCCCGGAACAGGGCAAATTTCGCCCTGACAAACCGGCCGGCGGCGGCGTCTTCCTGTCGGGGCGTTGGGTGACCCCCGGGCCGGCGATGTATCCGCCTGGATACGACGGAGGAGACCCGTCCCCCGCGAACCGCAGGCACGTCTGTTGCACCCGGAACCGTCACGCCGCTCCCGCGTCCAATGAAGCGGGAGGGACATCGGAGAAACCGCCATGCGCAGGAAACCCGTTTTCGCCGGCGCCGTTGCTCTCGGCCTCGCCCTTCTGCTCTTCTGGGGCTGCGCGCAGGACCCGCAGCCGGCGGCGGATTCGAAGGGCGCTTCCACAGAGCCTTTGAAAGTCGAGCTCGACCTGGACAAGGCGGTGGCGATCGAACTGCCGAAAACGCCTGAAGCCCTCAAGCCCGCATGTTTCAGCGCTTCTGACGGACGCGAAGGCTGGGTCGTGCAGATTCCGGGGAACCGGCCGCTGGCGACGCCGGCGTATGCGGACGGGATGCTGTTCGTGGGCGGCGGGTACGGGTCGTTTGAGTTCTACGCGTTCGACGCGAAGACCGGCGCGCTGGTGTGGCAGATCAAGACGGGGGACGACGGGCCGACGGGGGCCGTGGTCGAGGACGGGTGCGTCGCGTTCAACACGGAGAGCTGCACGGTGATCGTTGCCGAAGCGAAGACCGGGAAGATCCTCTGGCAGGAGTGGCTGGGGGATCCGCTGATGAGCCAGCCGGCGATCTGGAAGGGGCGGCTGTACATGGCGTATCCGGCGGGTGGTCGGGGCGGGATGCAGACCAATGAAGCGGGGCCGGCGAAGGATCCGGTGGCCGTGGATCCGAAGTACCCGCACCGGCTGCTGTGCGCGGAGCTGAAGACGGGAAAGCACCTGTGGGAGCGGCCGATCACGGGCGACATTCTCTCCGCGCCGATCATCGCGGACGGGAAGGCGGTGTTCACGTGCTTCGACGGGACTTCGTTCTGCGTGAGTGCGGACGACGGCGCGGTGGTGTGGGAGAAGGCGAACGCCGGCACGAGCGCGCCGGTGGTGGCGCGCGGGCAGATCGTGCTGACTCAGAAGGAAGTGAAGGACGGAAAGACGAGCGAAGGGATGGCGCGGCTCGACGCGAAGGGCGTGCAGAAGGACGAGAAGCTTCTGGCCCGTTCCGATGCGAAGTACCTGGGCAAGGACGCGGGCGGAGGCGTGGCGCTTCAGAAGGACCACCTGCAGGCGCTCGACAGCTCGGTCGGTTTCGGGCAGGCGCCGGCCACTGCGGGGCTGGGCGCTGCGAACGACCACGTCGGCGTGAACAGCGTCGCGGGCGGCTGGGCGTTCCAGGGGTCGCGCGCGGGGTACAACGACGGGCAGTTCATGAACGCGCAGGGGCGCGGATTGAATTGCATGGGGGAGTCCGGCCGCATGGCGTGGCGCGCCGAGTGCCGCGGCATTGGGGTGACGGACGAGACGCAGGTCTTCAGCCCGCCGTCTCTCGGTCGCGTGAACATGTACCTGTGCAGCGGGATGGGTCACCTCGCGGAGATCGCCCAGAAGGACGGCAAGGTGGGCTTCCTCTACTCGACGAAGGCGCCGATGGCGTCGCAGCCGGCGCTTGCGGAAGGCAACCTGTATGTCGGAACGGCCGACGGGCGCCTTGTTTGTCTCAAGGCCGGTCCCGATGCCGACGGGTGGACCGCGTGGGGTGGAAATGCACAGCACAACAAGGGCGAGTAGGGAGTCGGGAGACTGGAGTGAAAGACAGATGACATCGGCGGTTCGCGCTTCTTTCCCAAACCCCCGTGGGAAGCAGTGCGGCCTCCGATGTTTTTATTTCGCAGCCGTGCTCCTGGCCGGGCGAGCGTACTCGGAAGAGCCGCTCGAAAAGTTGATCGACCAGCTCGCGGACGAAAATGCAGTGACGCGCGAAGCGGCCGAGCGCGCGATTGTCGCGAGGGGCCCCGGGATTCTCGAAGCGCTGGAGCGCAGGAAACTGCACTGTTCCTGGCAGGACGTCGAGGCGAACGCCCGGCTGGTGAACGCGATCGGCCGGATTCGCGACGATGTCGCCTGGATCGAAGCGGAGCGGAGCGCGCGGAGCCGGACGACAGGCCGGATGTGCATTCACTGCCGCGAATCGGCCGGCGTAGACGCGGTCCGGCTGCGGGACCCATTCCTGGCCCGGTTTCTCCCGGGCGCAAGACTTGTCGCCCTGCGCGGCGCCTGCTGCGCCGAGGCCGCGAAGACCTGGCAGGTCCTGCTGTCTGCGGAAGACGGCGCGGTGGCGGAAGCGGACTTTGAAAAGACAGGCGCTCTGTTTTCGCGGCTGGAACCGGTCGAGAATACTGCCGACGCCTGCCGCCTTGCGGCCGCTCTCGAAGCCGCGCTGACGGAGCCCGGGAGGTTCGAGGAGGCCTGGACCGAGTGGTTGGCCGAAACCGAAGTCGTGCATCAGGACGGGAAGCAGACGCGCGTCCAGTGCGGCACGATCGCGCGCGGGCGCGCATTCACATTCGATGCTGCCGGCAGACTGACGGGCGTCAACGCGCTTTCCTGGTAGGGGGACCGTGGGTAGTGGGTAGGAGGTAGTGGGTAGAAACAGCCTCTCAGTCCATTGCCGTTACTACCCCCTACCCACTATCCGCTGCCCTTCGCCGCTTCCTGCGGAAACGTCAGCGTCACGGTCGTTCCCTTCCCCGGCGTGCTGTCGATCGTCGCCTCGCCTCCGTGCAGCGCCGCGACGCTCTTCACGATCGCCAGCCCGAGACCGGTGCCGCCCATGCGCGAATTGCGCGCGGTGTCGGCGCGATAGAAGCGGTCGAAGACCTTCGACAGGTGCTCCGCCGAGATGCCGGCGCCCGTGTCGCGCACCTGGATCACAAGTCGGCCGGGTTCGTGGAACCCGCGCATGGTGATCGTGCCGCCCTTCGGCGTGTACTTGAACGCGTTGGTGACGAGGTTGGAAACGGCGCGCTGGAAAAGCGTGCGGTCGACGCGCGCGGGAAGCGGCGCGGGACAATCGACGGCGAGGGCAACGCCGCTTTCCTCGGCCTGGGTGACGTGGTAATCGCGCATCGCGGCGAGCTCGCCGGCGACGTCGAGGTCGACGGCCTGCGGTTTCGTCCTGTCCGCTTCGGCGCGCGCGAGAAACAGCAGCGAATCGACGATGCGCGTCAGTCGCTCCGCTTCCTCGAGGCACGACGCGAGAACCTCGGCGTACTCCGGCGCGGTGCGGTCGCGGCCGAGCGCGACTTCGGCGGTGGTGCGCAGGTTCATGAGCGGGGTGCGCAGCTCGTGGGCGATGTCGGCGGAGAAGCGGGAAATCTGGTCGAAGGAACGCTGGAGGCGATCGAGCATGGCGTTGAAGGTCGAGGCGAGGTTGTAGAGTTCGCTGGGGAGGCCCTTCATGGGGATGCGTTCGCCCAGGGAGGTCGAGCGGATGTGTTCGGCGGTGGCGGCCATGTCGCGGACCGGGCGCATTCCGGCGCGGGCGATGATGTCGCCGGCGAGGGCGCATGCGAGGAGGGAGAGGGCGGCGATGATGATGGCGAAGTGGCGGAAGGAGGTCGTGAACTGTTCATCGCGCCCGCGGTCGAGGATGCCGTGGAGGGTCCAGACGCCTGCGGCCTCGGAGAACGTGGTGGTCGACACGCGGAGCTGGCGTTCGTCGAGTGAAGTGATGTCTGCGGGGCCGAAGGGAGGGGCGGGGATCACGGCGGGATCGAGGCGCGTCGAGGCGCCGGGAGTTTCGTAGACCGCGCCGGCCGGCGAGATCGCCCGCAGATACAGCGGCTCGGACTCGCGCGAGCCCGCGCCGCGCTCGATTTCCTCGCGAAGCGTGACGGGGTCGCCCGGGCTGAGCTGGATTCTTGCCCTGATCTGGTCGAGGCGGTCCCGCAGGAACTCGTCATCTTCGCGCTGAAGGGCGAGCGCAAGGGAGAAGTAGCAGGCGACGATGACGACCAGCACGACCGCGAACGACGATCCCGCGTACCAGAAAGAGAGCCGCACCGCCAGCGAGCGACGGCGCTTTCCCTCCTGCTGCGGCGATTCAGGCGTCGAGGGCATACCCCACTCCCCGGACCGTCCGGATCAGTTTTCTGTCGAAGGGGTCGTCAACCTTGGATCGCAGGTGCCGTACGTGCACGTCGATGACGTTGGAGACGCCGTCGTATTCGACGTGCCAGATGCGCTCGCTGATCTGGGCGCGGGAAAAGACCTGTCCGGGGGCTTTCGCAAGGAGGGAGAGGAGCGCGAACTCGCGCGGCGTAAGGTCGAGGGTCTTCCCGGTCCGCGACGCCTTCTGCACTGATTCGTCGATTTCGAGATCTGCCACCTGCACCTTGGTGGGCCGTGTGCCGACCCCTCGCCGCACCAGCGACCGCAGGCGCGCCACCAGTTCCGCGAACGAAAACGGTTTCACCAGGTAGTCGTCCGCGCCCAGCTCGAAACCCTTCACCCGATCCGGCACTTCGTCGCGGGCCGTGAGGACCAGGATCGGCGTTCCGCGCCCCTCCTTGCGCAGCTCGGTCAGCACGCTCCACCCGTCGCGCTTCGGCAGCATGATGTCCAGCACGATGCCGTCGTAGGCGTGCTCCCGCGCGAGGCGCAGTCCTTCCTCTCCGTCGGCGGCATGGTCGACCTCGAAGCCGCTTTCGCCCAGTCCCTGCTTGAGGGCGGCGGCCGCCTTTTCTTCGTCCTCGACGACCAGGAGTTTCATGGGCTCGGTCGGGATTGTACCCCGTCCCAGGTCATCGGGGCTTGAGCGGAGGAGGTTGACCCTCGGGCGGGCGCTTCGGCGTCGGCGGCGGAGGACGATTCTTCTGCCACCAGGCGTCCCACTGTGCCCAGGATGTGAGTTGCTGGCCGGAGGATTCCTGAAGAGCCCTGAGAGCGCAACTGCGGACGTTTTCGAGCGCCGCGTTCTTCTTCGGGTCGTCGACCGGGCGAAGGATCTCGATCAGGGGTTCGGCGGCGTTAATGTCGCCCGTGCGGATGGCGTTGATCGCGGCGAAAATCCGAAGGGCGGGCTCGGATTCGACGGTCCACCACTTGTGGATGACCCCGAACGCCTGGGTGATCGGCGGCTGGGCGACGTGCGTGCGTCCCGGGTCCCCGGCGACCGCTCCATCGGGGCCTTTCACGACGGCAACCCCTTGCCTGGCCAGGAGCTCACGGCAGTTTTGAAACGGGAGGCGAAGCGACTTGTTTGGATTTGAGGTATGGCCCGGCCCGGCATCGCCCGGGTCCCAGTAGTGATCGAGCTTCCCAAGGTCGACTCCGGACGCGAAGAGCGCACCGACCGCGTTCTTGCGGACTTGCGGTTGCCGCTCCCGGTTCATGCCCGCCAGCAGTTTTACCGATTCCATGGTTCGGAAGCCGTTCCACGCGAGGATTTCCAGAAACCGCGTGAGCAGAATCCGCTTCTTCTCATTCAAGGACGTCGAAGGCCAGATCCTCAAGATCGGCGGAATCGCATCCGGACCGAGCCAGGCCGCGTGGACGAGCAGGACGTTCATGTCCGGTTCCGGCAGGAACAGCGCCGCCTCGTAGGAGTCGAGGACGGCTTTCGATTCCGAAGGCGGCGGAGCTTTCTTCCCGCAACCCGCTGCGACAATCAGGGCGAGCAGGGACACGCTGAAGCGCATGGAGGGCACGTTACGTCATCTCCTCAGGAGTGGGACGACGAGAATACACGAGCACGACGGACTGCGCAGCATCGACGGCGACCTTACTTCTGCGCCCGCTTCTTGGCCTCTTTCAGCCGGTTGAGGTATCCCCCTTCCTGCGCAGATTCCGGAGACTCCGGCGCGGCAGGTTTCGGAAGTTCCGCAGGCAGCTCGATTTCCGGCGCACGGAAGCCGGAAGGCGCTTCCGGTGACTGAGGCGCAGCCTCGCGCGCTGCCGCCGGGAGCGCGTGCGCTTTTGCAGATCGCAGGCGTTCGACGACGGCGTCGGCTTCGGTCACCACGGCCTTGATCTTGCGACGCAGCCACGCGTCCGGGACGCCGAGACGGCGGGCGGCGACGTCGAGAAGGAGGCAGGCGATGGCAAGCGAGAGGAGGAAGCGCCAGAGTTCCTGGGGGACGCGTGCGGGGGCGGCGGTGTGGCGGAAGAGGTCCGGCAGTTTCTCGAGCAGGACGGAGCGGCCGCCGCTGAGTTCGGCGAGGCGTTTGAGAAGGGCGTGGTTAGGGGAGGTCGCGCGGTATTCGGCGGCATAAGGGATGAGGATCGGAACGCTCGCCTTCGCCGCCCACTCCCCTCCTTCTTCTTCGGCGATCGTCACGAACCACGAGCCCGGGAGCGTCGTGGGGACGTCGGTCTCGTACCGGCCCGGGCCGGTCTGGCGGACGGATGAACGCGCGAAGTTTCAGGAACTCGCGGAAGCGGCCGTCGGAGCCGACGGCGTCGATGGTGAGGTGGGCGCCGTTCGCGGTGAGAGAGGTGGCGAGGGAATAGGCATTGGGATCCTGCTTGCGGAGGAGCCAGCGGATCATCTGCGGCCAGAGCGTGCGGTAGCCGGTCCAGCCGACCCAGTGGGCGGACCAGCGCGAGGTCGCGTCCGAAGTCCACGCGATCGACCGGCCGAGGCCGTAGTGCCACTTCACGAGAAGCGGATCGTTCTCCTCGGCCTCGAGGTGGATTTCCGCCGTCGGCTTCGGCACGGTCGAAACCCAGCCGAGAAGCGGAGGCGTCGAGTCCCAGGGGACGCCTTCCATGAACTGCGTCGGCCGCGTGATGGTGGGGATGAACTCGCGCTCGATGATGGTGGAGCGGGCGGCGGTGACGGTTTCTTCCGAAAAGAGCCTGGGGAGCTGGGTCGCGTCGTCGGTGATGTAGTACCGTCCGCCGCCGAGGGTGGCGATCGACTCCAGCCAGGCGGCGTCGCCGTCGGTGGGCTGGCCGATGGCGACGACGGAGAGAGTGATCCCCTCGGCGCCGGCCTTGCGGATCATCTCCTCGACGCCTTCGTGCTGCTCGGCGTCGGCGGCGTCGGCGAACAGGATGGCGTGACGCGCCTGGGCGGTGGCGCTGTCGAGCTCCTCGAACATGTCCCGGATCGCAGTCGCGCAGTAAATGCCGCCGCCGCCCTGCTTGAGGCTCATGATCGTGGCCTCGATCCCTTCGCGGTCGTCGATCTGCTGGAGAGGAATGAGCCACGTCGTGTCCGTGTCCGTCGTGCAGACGGCGATCTGGTCCCGTTCGTTCAGGACGCGGACGCATTCGGCCGCGCCTTCCCCGGCGAGATCCAGCTTCGTCCGGCCATTGACCATCGCGGACATCGATCCGGAAGAGTCGATCGCAATCGCCATCGCGAGCGACGCGAGCCGCTTCAGCTGCCGGACGTCCATGTCCACCGGGAGGCAGGTCTCGACCGCCGTGCGCTGCCACGCGCCCGACCCGAACGACGAGTCGCCGCCGATCATCGCGAATCCGCCGCCGAGGTCGTGGACGTACTGGCGGATCGCTTCGTGCTGGCCCTTTGAGAGCTGTCGCGAGTGGATGTCGCACATGAGGATCGCGTCGAAGGCGTCCATCTCGGCGAGCGAGAGCGGGAAGCCCGCGGGGCCGCGGACTTCGACGTCGATCCCGGCGTCGCGCAGGCAGCCTGCGAGCGCGTCGGCCTCACCTTCCTTGCCGGCCAGGAAGAGGACTCGGCTGGGGCCGGAGACGCGGGTGTGGGCGCGGCCGACGTTGTTTTCGCGCCACGAGTCGCGGCCTTCCGGGACCTCGATGAAGACCTCGAAGTCGAGCGCGCCGCCGGCCTCGTCCTCGGTCGCCTTCAGCGCAAACGTCTGCGGCCACGTTCCCTTCTTCAACGTTCGTTTCACGGGCGCGAGAGGCACGCGGTTTTTCACGATCCGGAAAACCGCTTCCGTCTCATCCGACGCCGTCACGATCGCCGTCAGCTCGTACGGCTCCTTCGGCGACACCCGCGTCGGCGACAGCACGCGGTCCACCCGCACTTCCGCCCGCGATTCGCGCCCGAGCGCCACCGTCCACACCTCCGCACCCCGCGCCCGCGCCGCCAGCGCTTCCGCCGCCGCGTCCCCCGAGTTCTCGTTCCCGTCGGACAGCAGCACGATCCGCTTCTGCGCCCACTCCGGGCACGCCGCCGCGGCGAGTCGCAGCGCGCGCGCGATGTCCGTCGAGTCCGGAGAAATGACGGAGTGCACCTTGTCCAGGTCAAGCCTCGGCGCCGGCGAGACCTCCACTGACGCTTCTCTTCCGAACACCACCAGCCCGACCTCTTCGCGCCGCCCCGCCTCTTTCGCCGTCTCCTGCACCCACTCCAGCGCCCGCGCCTCGTCTTCCGCGGGAATCGAACGCGAGCGATCGATGACGAAAATGACCGCAAGCTCGTCGGAAAGGCGGACCTGACGGAGCCCGGCCACCGCGAGCGCGAGCGCCGTCACCGCGATGGCGCGCAGGACGTTCGAGGTCCAGAAGCGCCCCTTGACGAGGCGCAGGCGCGTCGACCATGCGAGATACACGACCGGAACCAGCGCGAGAAGCGCGACGAGACCCCAGGGGCGTGTGAAGTCGAAGGGGATCATGCGCGGACCCGGGCCTCCAGAGCGGAGACGGCGCCCGCGACGCTCACGACCGCGACTGCCGCGGAGGCGGCCAGGAAAACCAGCGCCGCCACGAGGTGGGGTTTCGACAGCGGCCAGTCCGAGGTGGCCGAGACGCTTCGCAGGATGATGCCGAAGGGGTTCAGCGACGTAAGCAAGGGGGCGCTTTCCCGATACGGCAGGGCCGCGAGCGACGGGAGAGCCCAGAGCGCGAAGAGCGCGCCTGTGGCGGCGGACGCGGCGCGGCGGGAGCGTCCGACGACGAGGGAAGCGGCGCAGGCGAGGGAGAAGGGGACGACGAGGCCGGCGAGGAATGCAGCAGCGACGAGGGCGCCGAAGCGGCCCAGGGTGAGGAAGGCGAAGGCGGCGTGAAGGAGGGCAACGGCGAGGGCCGGAGCGATCGAGCGGAGTGCGGCGCGGATCTTGCCGCGCAGAATGTCGCGAGCGGGAAGGCCGGTGGACAGGAGGATGGGAAGTGTTCCCTGGTCGCGTTCGAGGCCAAGGGTGGAAGCTCCGGCGCCGATGGCGAGGATGATGCCGATCAGGAGATCGAACATGAGCAGGACATGGAGGGAAGTGGGCGATGTGGTGGCGGAGGCGGAGGAGAAGACGCAGATGATCCAGTAGAGGCCGTTGAGGGCGAGTGAGCCGGCGCAGGTGATGGCGCCGAAGATGGTGAGGACCTGGCGCGCGGGGCTGGCGTCGAACGCGCGGTCCTTCCAGTAGATAGGGTTGCCGACGATCGGGAGGCGGGCGTTGCGCCAGGGCGCGACCGCCGCGAGAGGAGCGGGCGGGCGGGCGGGCGGGCCTTTCGACTCGCTTCGCTCGCTCAAGACCTGACGGCACGCGGGCACGCGAGCGAAAAATGCCATCGGGATCGAAGGCGCGTCTTTTCGCGGCGGAAGCGCCGGCCCGCTGTTGCCGCGAGGGGAGCGCGCGTTCCGCAGAACGGTCGCCGCGATCGCGAGCGCGCCGAACGATTCCGCAAGGTGCGCGCCCCACGCGAGTCCGCGGTCGGCCCACGTCACGGACTCGAGCATGAAGGCGTCGCGGATCGCGACCGACCACGGGCAGAGAACCGAAAACGTCGGAAACGTCCAGGAACTTCCCGCAGCGCTTCCCACGGCCCCCATGGCAATCGCCCCCAGGATTGCGGAGAGCCCACCGAACACGAGGAGGGTGACGAGAGCGAGGCCCGTGGCGGTGCCGGCGCGGTCGCTGGAAGCGGACATGAGGATGGAGATGGAGGCGGCGAAGAAGCCGTTGAGGATGAGGCCGGCCGTGGTGGTGAGGAGGAGGAGGGGGGTGGTGCCGCCGAGGAGGAGGGAGGCGACGCCGATCGGGAGTCCCGCGGCGAGGGTGGCGGCGGTGAGCGCGCCGTTGGCGGCGAGTTTGCCGGCGACGATGTCGAAGTCGGTGACGGGCGCGACCGAGAGCAGGTCGAGCGTCGCGCGTTCACGCTCCCACGCGATGGCGGGGGCGACCATCGCGGGAACGAGGACGAGCCCCGCGACGAACTCCGACCAGAAGAAGATCTGGAAGAGCGCGACGCCGCGCGCCTGGTAGGTGGAAGCGTCGCCGGACCAGGGCCACGCGAGCGCCGCGGCGGAGGCGAGGAAGATCGCGAGCCCGGCGCGAAGCGCCCACGTCCGCGGGGCGCGGGAAAGGTGGATGAGCTCGCCGGCGAGGATCGGGGAGCGGATCATCGCTTCGGCCCGCGATCGAGGGCCCACCAGGAGAGCGCGATCGAAGCGACGGAGACGGCGCTCGAACCGAGGGCGAAGGCGAGGAAGCCCGTGGGCTGGGGCCCTGATCCGACGGCGTCGCCGTATCGGCCGAGCTGGATCAGGCCGGAGATCAACGAAATCGGCTGGCAGTCGCGCAGATTCCGCGCCCAGGGCTGCTCGCCGAGCACGAGCAGCTCGGGGACCGCGTAGAGTCCCAGCGGAACGAGGAAGGCGAGCGGAAGGGCCATTCGAAGCCGCGTCGCGAGCGCCGAACAGGCCACCGAAAGCGTGGCTACGGTGATCGCCGTCATCACGAACACAAACGCGATCCCCTTCCCCGCCACGCCGAGATCTCCCGCGACCAGAGCGAGATGGAGAGCCGTGGCGGCGAGGACCGGCGCCAGGACGAGGCCGAGGGCCATGAATTTTTCTTCGAGAACCCTGCGCACCGGGATGCCGGTCGCCAGGAGAACGCCGATCGTGTCCTTCTGGCGCTCAGGGGCGATGGTGGAGGCTCCGGTGACGGCGAGAAGCGTGGCGAGCATGACGATCTGGAAGTGGAGCCCGTCGTGAGCACCGTTCCAGCGGGCGACGATCGAGGGAGACCAGGAGTAGCCCCCGCTCCCATAGTAGGAGTAATAGTAGGCGGAGCTGGAGTCGTCCGAAAAGAACGACCGCAGCAGGAGGATGACGGAAACCACGGCGGCCATCCACACGATGATCTTCAGACTTCCGGCGTGCACGAACACGGAGTCCCGCCAGAGGATGGGGAATCTCCAGACCGGAAGCCTGGATTCGCGCTTCAGGATGACCTCACGGACCTGCTGCGAGCTGAACGCCAGCCGGGGAGGAGGCCGGCTCGGCTGCGCCGCTTCAGCGCCGGGATTCTCCGCGGGGTAAGCGCCCGCGGCTCTGCGAGCAGCGAGAAGCGCGGTCGCGACGCTTTCGCCGCCCCCGGCGCGGGGGCCGAGCAGCCTGGGAATAAAGGGGGGCTCTTCGTCGAACCCGCGGGAAGCGGAGGCGAATCGTGCGGCGAGGCGGGAGGAGGCGAGGTCGGCGACGGCGATGGCGATGAGGAGGAGGTGGCCGCTCCAGGCGGCGGCCCGCTGTGTCCAGGTGAGGCCGGAAGCGGTGGCGTCTGCGATGTAGGCATGCCAGGGGCAGAGAAAGTAGATGGGAACGAGGGGTTTCACGCGGGGGGGCGGGCCGTAACCGTAGTAGGGGATGGGCGCGGGGGCCGCAGATCTCGGGATGAGGAGAAGCGCGGCGACGACGCCTGCGGTGCCGCCGGCGAAAACCCAGGCGGGTTGAATGACGCCGGTGAATCTGCGGGATGCCCAGGCGCCGGCGGACCCGCCGGCCGCGAAACCCCCGAGGACAATGAAAACGACGGCATCGAACTCGGAGGCGATGTTCCCGAAGATCCAGAGCACGGCGAGGATCCCGAGGTGAAGGCCCAGCGCTTTGAGCGTGGCGCGGATCGTTCCGGTTTCGAGGAGCGAGACGCGAAGCGAGAGTGCGACCGCAAAGAGGGCGGTGAGGATCGCGCCGAAGCTGGCCGCCAGCGCGCGCTCGAACGCGATGCCCCCGAGGACGACGGCGCAGACGCCGACGGGGAGGCTCGCTGCGAGAAGCCAGCAGACGGTGGAGGCGTGGCTCACGAACTTCCCGAGAATGAGGTCGCGTTCCTTTTGAGGACATGAAAGGAGAAGCTCGAGCGTTCCCTGCTCCCGCTCCAGAGGCATGTCGGGCGCGACGAGCGCCGGGACGAGAATCCCCGCGACGATGAACTGGCACCAGAAGAAGATGACGAACAGAGCGGCCGCCGAGCCGCCGAGTTCCTGCGGCTTTACCTCAACGTCCACCAGCGAAGCGGCGATGAGCATGACGAGCGCCGGAAATGCCGCGCGGGCCACGATGAAGCTCGGGTACTGGGCCAGCCGGCGCAGTTCGCATCGCGCGTAGAGGAGGCCGGTCACGCGCGCATCCTCCGCTCGATCCCGCGGGTCACGAGCAGGAAAGGCCCTATTGCGGTCAGCAAGGACACTGCGACAAAGAAAATTGCGGGATCACTTGAAAGGGAAAACGGCCCGCCGTGCCGAAAGACCGACGCCAGCAGCGCGAACGGCTGCGCGTCCTCGAAGAGTCGCTGGGCGCGCGGCCACGATCCGGAGACGAGCGGCGGCACGCCCCAGATGAGGAAAGGAAGGATGAGGGAGAGCGGCAGAGCGAGCCGCTGACGGCGCGCGAAATACGACGCGGCGGTCGCCAATCCGGCGACGGACGCGACGGTGAGCCCCACGATCACGGCCAGCACCGGGCCGAGCCAGCCGACATCGACCGTGATCAGCACCAGATGCACCGCCGTGACGAGTCCGACAGGCCACGACTTGAGAAATGCCGCGCGCAGCTTTCCCGCCAGCATGCGGTGGGCGGGATACCCCGTGTTCAGGAGAAGCGACAGCGTTCCCTTCTCGAATTCCGGCGCGAGCGTCGAGGCTCCGTTCAGGGCGACCATCAGCGCGAGCAGCGCCGTCTCCATCAGGATTCCGCCGTGGCTGCCTCCCCACAGCGCGAGGCGGTCCGACCCCGGCGAGATCGCCGGCATCAGGCAGACCGCCGAGATTGCCGCCGCCCAGTACCCGGCCCGCGCGTGTTCGTGCTCGTCGTGGCGAAGCGTCTCGCGCCAGTAGACGGGGTTCCCGAGAATCGGAAGTCGCGGGGTCCAGAGAAACCCGGGGCCGCGTCCCGGTCGCTTCAAAACCGTGTGCGCCGGCGCAACCTCCGGCTCCGCTTCAACCGGCGCGGGCCGCTTCTCGCGCTTCTCGAAGGGCGCTCCCCCGGGTCGCGCAGCGACGGGCCGGCCCGCATCCTCTTCGGTGGAACGTGTGTGGGCGGAGAGCCGCGAAGCGACGCGCGGGTCGAGGAGGCCGCGCAGGACGACGGCGATCGCGAAGAGGTGGACGCACCACGCGGCCTGGAGGCGCGTGAATTTCGGGAAAATCGCGTCGAGGGCGGCGCTCTTGTAGAGGATCCAGGGGCAGAAGAGTTCGAGGAAGAGGGGATCGGCTACGTGGAGCGACGAGTATCGCGGCGACGGTGTCGAATGGAAGAGCGAGTAGAGAACGAGGGCGGCGGCGAGGGCGGCAAACCCGGCGACGACCGGCGAGTGGCCCCGGAACCATGCATGGGCGGCCAGGCCGATGAGGAAGGCGGCGACGAGCAGCGAAATCCCCGTGAGTGCCATGTTGCCGTAGGCCGTGACCATGGCGCCGAGGATCCACGTGATGAGGAACAGCGCGCCGTTGACCAGCACGGCCGCGCGCGCGGCGTTCGCGCTCCGGGACGCCGTGATCGAGACGCGGATGGCGAGCGCGGCCGAGAGTCCCGCCGTCAGCGCGATCCCGGCGCAGGCGACCAGCGCGCGTTCGAGCCGGATTCCGCCGAACGCGACCGCCGCGAAGCCGAGCGGGAAAAGCGCGCCGAGAATCGCGGCGGCCTGGGCGAGCT
>WSZJ01000115.1 GCA_009773755.1 Planctomycetota bacterium
GAAAAACTATTCGTATTCGACCCGGCTTCCGCCGCCGACCTCGCCGCGCGCGCCGTCGCGGCACGCTCTCGGGGGTTCCTGGCGCTGGTCGCGTCCGGTGGCGCGCCCCTGCTGGACGACGACGGCACCCCCGCGGCGGCCTGGTTCGCGCTCCGGGTCCTGAACGACCTGCTTTCGAGCGCAACGCCGGTCGACGGAGAGCTTCTCCCCGGACTGCCGGCGTTCCGCAAGGACGGCCGCCTCGTCCTCGCGCTTCGCGCGGACCCGCCGCGCACGATCGAAGCGTGGCTCGGAGACGATGTCGTCCGCGTGGACCTCCTCGGCCGCGTGCGCAAACTCGCGCCCGACGCCGGCGGCCGCCTCAAGGTCGACGCTTCCCCGGAAACCGCGTTCCTCGTCGTCCGCGATGCCGCATTCGCCGACACCCAGATCAGCGGCGCCTTCGAGGGTCTCCCGCTCAAGTCCCGGGCCAACCCGCAGCGCGCCGTTTTCCGCCTCACGAACCGTTTCGCCGAGCCGCTGAAAAACCTCCGCATTGTCTCGGTCGACCTGCCGGTGCGCTGGCGCCCTGTCGAGCCCGCGATCGAGCACACGTCGGTCGACCCCGGCGCCGCCGCCGACTTCCCGCTCGACCTCGCCATCCCCTCCGACATCCGCCCCGGCCGCTACGAAATCCGCCTCCGCGTCTCGTTCACGGCCGGAGGCGTGCGCCGCGAGGCCGTCCTCACCCGCGCCCTTCCCGTCCAGCCCGAGATTGAAGTCACCCCGCGCGTCGAGCCGACCGCCGACGGCAAGGGACTCGAGGTCAGCGTGACGGTTCGCAACCGTGGCGAAAAGAAAGCCGACTTCAAGGTCTACCTCAACCGCGGCGCGGGCACGCGCACCCTCGACGACGTCGTTTACGCGCTCGAACCGGGGCAGGAGCGCATCGTGCGCTTCCTGGTTGAGCCCGACGAGAAAGGGAAGGAGTACCTCATCGGCCTGCGAGGGATTGAGGATGACCTGTTTGTGAATGAAGCGGTGAAAGTGCCCTGAAGGGGGGCGAAAAACGGCAGGGGATGGGGGAAAGCGGGTGAGGGATGGGGTGGGATTGGGATGGGGATCGGGATGGGGCACTCCGAACTCGGGACGCCCCATCCCCATCCCAATCCCCATCCCACCCAATCCCACTCCCGCCTTTCCCCAACCCCTGCCGTTTTACTTCTGAGGAGCCTTGATCATCATCAGCTCCCGCTTCATCGCCGTCAGCAGCTTAGCGCACGCCGTCGGCAGCCCCGGCTCGTTCGACTTGTCCTGAATGTGCCGGTTGCCGATCTGCCCCGTCGCGGCGTAGTGGATTTCGAAGAAACGGTCGTCGAGCGTCCCGTCCGTCAACCGGTCCGCGCCCGCGACGACCTCGAGCGTGCCCTTGACGGTCGACGCCGCCTGCGCGATCTCGGCCAGGTGCGCCGGGATCCCGGACGCGGTCCACGCCTCCGACCGCACCCCGCACTCCAGGGATTTCGCGTTCAGCGCCGCCGTGACCGTCGCCCCGAGATTCCCCTCCTTCATGTAGCTCGGCGCTTCCTCCACGCCCAGGTCGTCGGGCTTCCGCTTCGACGAAACTTCGCTCATCAGCGCCAGCGCGAGCGTATCGGCCTGCAGGTGCGTCTGGATCGCCTTGGCCGAGTCGGACGCCTTCTGCAGGAACTTCTGGATCTCTTCCGTCCCCGCCGCGCCGCTGGCGAACTTCCCGAGGTCGTCGCCGAACGTCGCGAGCATCTTGTGCAGGTCCCCGAACCAGACGGAGCCCTCGAGCATCGTCTTGCCCGAGAGGCCGCGGCCCTGAAGCTGTTTGGAGAGGCCGTCGAGGACGTTCATCGGCGGGTCCTTTCAGAAAGGAGTGAAGCGGTGTCCGCGGTTGCTATTTCGGTTTCGGCTTGAGGTCGCCGAAGGGGTTTCGAAGGAAGTCGTCGGGGCGGCGATCTCCGGGGCCGCCCGTGGGGAACGAGATACTACCTTTTGAGTGACGGGCCGGGAGGCTTAAAGTTCGACCTCCGTTCGAGATCTGGATTTCGTCCGCGTTAATCGCTCCGCCGTTCGCCGACATGAGACGCGGCTTGCCGATCCCCGTGAATGAAGCGGTACCGGTGTGGACGTCGTACGTCAGGCGGTCGCCCGAGGCGAAGAGCGACGACGTTCTCAGCTGGACCCGACCCGTCGCGCGGGCGCCGAGCAGTTGACGGGTCTGAGGTTCGAAATGAAGCCAGAGTCGCTCGGCCTCCAGGCGTGATTCGGGACTCTTCCCGGTTCCGGAGCCAACTTCGGGGGAGCGCACGAGGACCCGGTCGCGCGCGACGAACATCCCCGAATCGCGTTCGATCACGACGGGTCCGCTGCAAGAGAGGATGACGGGCGTCGGCGCCTCGGGTTCGCCCCCCGCCGTGGCCGGGCGCGCGGGTGCGAGCCCTGCAAGTCCCCCGAGTCCGCCCTTCAGGTGAAGGCGGATTTCTTTCACGCCATGCAGCACCGCTCTCCCCGTCTCGGGCGAGAGCGCGATCTCCCACGCCTCAATAACGTCCTGTCCGGAGACGATTCGCGCCGGGCGGCCGGTCAGGATGGCGGTCTGGTTCGCGAAGTGAAGCGCGTCGGAGGTCGCCGTGGTCGAGTCGGTCGAGATGGTCACAGGGCCAATGGCGTCGAGCGACTCAAGTTCGCTCTTCGCCATGACGCCCGTGAATTCCGGGCAGCGCAGTTCCCACTTGCCGCCATCCTTCCCCTGGGCGGCGTTCAGATCGACGAGCGACGCGGGGACGAGCCCGCCGCCTTCGCCGGACGCCTGCACGTTGCCGCGGCAGGTGATGCGACCTGCCTTGTTGTCGAAGATGATGGTCTTCGCGACCAGGCGGCTTTTAGGGTCAGCTACCTCAGCGCCGGCGTCGCTGTGAAGGGTGACCGCGTCATCCGCGGCGGTCCACGTCATCCCGTCAGCGCGCGCGCTGCGGCCGGGTTCCTTCAAAAGAACGTTTCCGGTGGCGGCGAGCGTGCTCGGCGCGTAACCGAGGCCGGCCTTCTTTCCGTTGTCGGCAGGCGCGGGCTCGGGCGCCAACTCCAGCTTCAGCGCGTCGCACGTGAGTTCCCGCCCGCCCTCGCGAACCCACACCCACCGCGAAAGCCCGATCGTTGCATTCCCGGGCGCGCCGTCCGCGCCGTCCGCCGCACGCACCATGCGGATGTCGTCCATCGCCGTGACTTCCACCGGCCCGCCCTTCGAGCCCGTCCCCGCGCCGCCCATCGGCCCCAGCGACATCGCGCCGCGCTCGTGGAACTCGAGCCGCTTCTTCGGCCCCCGGATCGTCGTCACGGCGCTTCCATCCTCCGCGTTCACCGTTTCGAGCGACTCCGCCTCGAGATCGACGCGCGGATCGTCGACGAAGACGCCGCCCTCGGCGAGGAGCCGCTCCAGCCGAATGCGCGGATGCGCGGGCGGCGACCCGGCCATCTCCGGCGGCTTCTTCGGGTCCATCCCCATCGCCTTCGCCAGCGCTTGCGTCGCTTCCCACGCCGCCATCGAAGGCGGGGGCGGAGGCGTCTGGCGCAGGACATCCGCCGTCGCCGTCCCGCAGCGCAGCCGCGTCGGCTTCTCGGTCTCCGCGTCGAGCCTCATGATCTCGACGCCTCCCGCCCACACAAGCCGCGTCCGGCGTATCTTGCCTTCCGACGGAAGAGGCTCCCCGGTCACCGGGCCGCCGGCGTGAAACGTCACGTCCTCGGGTTTGCGCGAAGAGCGCGACGCCGCAGTCTGGCCAAAATCGGCGGCGGTGCCGAAGAAGGTGCCGGAAACCGCCTTGTCGAAGCGGAAGGACTTGAGCGCGAGATTTCCGTGGAAGCCGGTCCCGCGCAGGATCGAGTCGCCGCTTGCCAGCTCCACGAGCCCGTCCGTGTCGATCGTCTTTTCCGAGCGGTCGACGGTGTCTTTCCCATCTTCCTGTTCCACGCGCTTGCCGAACCGGATTTTCAGGTCCTCCGCGCGCAAGTTGTCCCCTTCGGCCGTGCCGACCTGCACGTTGCCGACGACGCGCGCCACGAATTCTTCGCGATCGATTTCCGCGCGGTCCGCCCGGATGGTGACTTCCTCCGGCTGGCGCGGATGCTCGAAGCGCCCCTTTTCCGGCCACGCGCGGATGACGGCGTCCGTGAACACCGCGCGCTCGCGCCCTTCGATCTGCGCTTCCGCCCCCGTGATCTCGGCGACCATGCGATCGCCCTCGTACACGACGATCGCGACGCCGCGCGCCGTCCCGACCTGCAGGCCATGTTTCGAAATGGCCACGAGCGGGCGGTCGTCGCCGTTTCCGCCCGGCGCCTGGGAGCGCCATGCAAAGAACACCATGACGGCGGTCGGCGGAATGAAGGCCGCGAGGAAGACGGCGATCCATCGGCGCATCGGCTAGACCAGACCCATGTCCAGGAGATCCTGCACATCCACCATCCCCACGGGTTTCCCGTCCGCCCCCACGACCGGTACCTCGTCGATTTTCTTTTCGCGCAGAAGGCATAGCGCTTCGCTCGCCAGCCGGTCCGGCCCGATCACCTTTGGATTCTTCGTCATGAGTTCGCCGATTGGTTTCTTCAGCACGTCGGCGTCCAGGGAAATCCTCCGGCGCAGGTCGCCGTCGGTGAAGATCCCCGCGAGCCTTCCCGAGGCGTCCGTCACGCTGATCGCCCCCGCCCGCGCTTTCGTGATCAGCGAAATCGCTTCCGCCACGCTTTTCCTCTCCCCGATCTCCGGCGCCCGCTCGCCCGTGCGCATCACGTCCGACACGCGCTGCAGCTTGCGGCCGATCTCGCCCGCCGGGTGGTAGAACGCGAATTGCTCCTTCGTGAACCCCCGCTCCTTCTGGACGGAAAGAGCCAGCGCGTCGCCGAGGGCGAGAAGCGCCGTCGTCGAAGCGCTGGGCGCGAGCCCGATCGGGCAGGCTTCTTCGATCTTCCCCATCGCCAGCGCGAGGTCCGCACCGCGCCCCAGCGTCGAGTTCGCCGTCGCCGTGATCGCGAGGATTTTCGTGCCGAATTCCTTGAGAAGCGGGAGCAGTTTCGCGACTTCCTCCGTCTCGCCGCTGTTCGAGAGAGCGAGAACGACGTCGTCGCGCGTCACTCGCCCGAGGTCGCCGTGAATGGCCTCCGCCGGGTGAAGGAAGAGCGATGGCGTCCCGGTGGAGGCCAGGGTCGCGCTGATTTTCTGCCCGACCAGCCCGGCCTTCCCCATTCCGGTGACCACGACGTGGCCTTTGCAGCCCAGGATCAGCCGCACCGCCTCGCCGAAAGTCTGGTCGAGTCGGGGGATCAGGGAGCGAATTGCGTCCGCCTCGCCCTGGAGAACTTGCCTCGGGAATTCGAGGTCCATCGGCGCATGATACACGCGCCTTCAGTGCCCGTCGCCTTCGCTCATGGAGTCTTCATGCCCTGTTCATGCACGACGTTTCCGGAGCGGTGTGGCGCGGCCCTTTTCTCTCGGCTATCGTTCGCTCGTGGCCCAGGAACTCGACACGCGTTTCATCGTCATTCAGGCTGCGGCGTGGATTCTCTCCGTCGGCCTCCATGAGGCGGGGCACGCGTACTCGGCCGACCGGCTGGGCGACCCGACGCCTTCGATTCACGGACGGTTGACCCTGAACCCGTTTGCGCACCTGAAGCCGGTCTTCACCGCGGTGATTCTCCCGCTGATCTTCATCATGAGCGGCCAGGGACTCCTCGGCGGCGCCTGGACGCCGATCGACCCTGCTTATTTCAAGAAACCCCTTCGAGACCGCGTTCTCGTGGCGCTTGCCGGACCGGCCGTCAACCTCGCCCTCGCGCTCTTTTTTTCGGGCATCTACCTCGCCGCCGGCAGGTCCCTGGCCCCCGGATCGATCTATCACCTCCTTGCCCTCGTCATGGTGCACCTCAACCTCGTTCTCGTCCTCTTCAACATGCTCCCCGTCCCCGGCCTCGACGGCGGCGACGTGCTCCGCTACTTCCTCGGGCCCGGCGCGCGGGAGAAGTTTGACGGCCTCCGCCAGTACGGCATCATCATCGCCATCCTTGTCCTGAGCATTCCCCACGTCCGCGAGTACTATTTCCTCCCGATCTACCTCTACCTCGCGCTCATCTTCGGGGCTCCCGCTTCATGACCGTCGACTACAAGGTCAAGATCGAGACGTATTACGGCCCGCTGGACCTTCTCCTGCACCTCCTCAAGGAGCAGGAGCTGGACATCCTCAACATCCCGATCGCCCGCGTGGCCGAGCAGTACGTGAAGTACCTCGAGATGATGGAGAAGCTCGACATCAACGTCGCCGGCGAGTTTCTCGTCATGGCGACCACGCTCATGGAGATGAAGTCGCGGACGCTGGCGCCGCGGAGCGTCGAGGAAGAGGAAGAAGACGAGGGTGATCCCCGGCTCGAACTGATCCAGCAGCTTCTGCAGTACAAGCGGTACAAGGATCTCGCGAGGGAGTTCGGGCGCCTCGCCGACGGGAGGGAAAAGTTGTTCGGCAGGCCGCGGTTAAGGCTGGAGGTGCCGGAGGGAGAAGAAGAGGAAGTCGATCTGTCGTCGTTCGACCTCGCCGCGACGTGGGCAAAGATCTCGAAGGCGACGCGAATCGACGGCTTCGAGAAGATTCTCTACGACGACGTGCCGATCGAGAAGGTGATCGAGGCGATGTATGAAGCGGTGAAGGCGAGGGGAGAGCTGACGTTCCGCGAGCTGGTCCCCGACCGCTCGAACCCCTTCAAGACGGTGTCTCATTTCCTCGCGACGCTCGAGTTGGCGAAGCAGCAGAAGGTGACGCTCGAGCAGACGGAGGACTTTGCGGACATCCGGATCACGCTCATTCCGGAGCAGGCGAAACCGCCTCCGGAGAACGGATGAACCACAGAGGTCACAGAGAAAAAAACACTGAATTTCTCTGTGGTCTCTGTGGTTCAGGAATTGGTCGGTTGATGGCCCTGCCCACTAACAAGCACTCTTCGCGCGAGACCGATTCGGAGTTGCACCATGCGCACGTTCCTGACGCTGATCGCCATTGCCTCGCTCTCCCCGGCCGAGGACGCCTGTCTCAAGGAAGCCCCGCAAGCCGACACGCAGCAGGGGGCGCCGCACGGAATCGGGCTGATCGACGTGAACCAGGACGGGAGGCAGGACGTGGTGGTCGACCAGATCCGGCCGTCGGGGATCAACATTTTCATGACGGATGCGAAGGGCGGGCTGACGGGCGACTACAACAAGATGCTCGGGACGCGGATGGGGCCGAACTGGGGGATGGCGGCGGATGTGGACGGGGATGGATTTCGGGACTTCTGCCAGATGGACAACAACTCGACGAAGCTGACGGTGTACAAGGGCTCGAAGGGAAAGCTCGGCGGCGGGTCTGAGACGGACCTTGGGGTCGGGTGGCCGATCGCAGGGTGGTTTCACGACATGAACGGGGACAAGCGGCCGGACTTCATCGTCGTCGGGTGGCCGGACCCGGTCGTGGACAAGACGCCGGGGCGGCTCAAGGTCATGCTGGGGCCGACGCTCAAAGAGTCCTTTGCGCTCAACATCCCGGAATGCGGCGCAGTCGTCGCGGGCGACGTAACGGGGGACAAGAAACCCGATGTCATCACGAGCGACCAGAAGGGAAGCATTTTGCTCGTCTACCCGGGCGCCGGGAATGGCCTGTTCGCCAAGGATGCGATCCAGGTGAAGCTCGACGAAGGCGGCGCGAACCTCAAGCCCAACGGGATGGCGATCGCGGATCTCGACGGCGACAAAGCCCTCGATCTGGCGATCGCCTGTGAAGAACAGCAGTTCGTGCGGGTCCTTAAAGGCGACGGCAAGGGCGGCTTCGTGAAGCTCATGGACATCGTGACGGCCCGGAAGGCGAAGTTCGTCGTCACCGGCGACTTCAACGGCGACAAGAACGTCGACCTTGCGTGCGGCGCGTGCGTCGTGCAGGCGAACGCGACGTGGTCGGTCACGATCCAGCTGAACGACGGCAAGGGCGCGTTTACTCAAAACTGCGAGTTCACCGGGAAGGGAAATTTCCACCGCTACAGCGCGGCGGTGGGGGACTACGACGGGGACAAGAAGGACGACCTGGTGGTGGCGGTGATCAATGAGGATGAGGGGAGTGGATCGGTCAGGAGGTACTTGTCGAAGAAGTAGGGAAAAGGACACAAGGAAACGAAAATAGAAAAACGAAAAACAAAAAACGAAAAGTCCGGCCTGGATGGGCAGGCGTTCTTTTCGTTTTTTGTTTTTCGTTTTTCGTTTTTCCTTTCGTTGCCGTTCCCCCCTTGCGAATCCACGAGAGGAAATCCATGAAGGCATCCCGCGCGCACCTGACCGCTGCTACCCGGCTTGACAGCATCGCTCGCGAGCTCGAATCCGCGGCGCTTCACGCCCGCACGGCGGCCGGCCACTTTCGACAGGGCAACGTTCCGCGCGCCGCGGCTCACGCGTTCGCGGCGATCGGCCATTCGGCCGGCGCCGGCCGGGTGATCGAGGATGTCGCCCGATCGCACGCGAAACGCGCCCGCCCGTGACGCGCGACGCGAATCTGCTCTTCGCCCTCCTCGCACTTCAGATGGATCTCATCACGCGCGAGGACCTCGTCGCCTGCGTGCCGGAGGCGATCGAGCGGCCGGGCGCGGACATCGGCGCGATGCTCGTCGAGCGCAAAGCCCTCATTGAGGCGGAGCGCGACGCCGTTCGGGCCGTGCTGGGAGCCCGGGTCCGCCGCCACGGAGGAGACGAAGCCGCTTCGCTGGCCGCCGCCGCCGCGGATGCGGTGGCGCATGGGTCGCTTCAAGGGACAATCGTCGGCGACGTCGTGGCCCAGACGCTCGCAGCCGCCGGGCGCGCCCCTGCCCGGCCGACGGCCCTTCCTGACCCGGGCGACCCGTCAAGGTACCGCCTCGGGGCCGAGATCGGCCGCGGCGGCATCGGACGGGTCGTGCTCGCGGAGGACACACGGCTCGGGCGCGAAGTCGCGGTCAAGATCGTCGTCGACAACCTGTCGCCCGCGCTGACGGAACGATTCGTGCGCGAAGCGAAGGTCACGGCGCGGCTGGAGCATCCGCAGATCGTGCCGGTTCACGATTTCGGGATGATGGAGGGAAAGGGCGGGGAGAAGCGGCCGTACCTGGCGATGAAGCGCGTGAAGGGGAAGGACCTGCGCGCCATTCTGGAAGAGCTCGCCGTCGGGCGGGAAGAAACGCGGGCGGCGTGGCCGCGCAACCGGCTGCTCGGGGCCTTCCAGAGCGCGTGCCTCGGCCTCGCGTTCGCGCATTCGCGGGGCGTGCTGCACCGGGACATGAAGCCATCGAACGTGATGGTCGGCGATTTCGGGGAGGTCTACGTCGTGGACTGGGGGCTTGCGAAGGTCCAGGGTGAGCCCGAGCGCGAGGCGGAGGCGGGCGTCGACGTTCCCGAGGAACTTGGACTCACGATCGACGGCGCGCTCATCGGGACTCCCGCCTACATGTCGCCCGAGCAGGCGTCGGGGCATAACGATGCCGTCGACGAGCGCACGGATGTCTACGCGCTGGGCGCGATTCTCTACGAAATACTGACACACCGGCCCCCGGTCGAGGGCAAGACCGTGGAGGAAGTGCTCACGCGAGCCCGCGAAGGCCGCATCACGCCTCCCCGCGCGCTCCGCATCACGACCGCGCGCACTTTCCGCGACGCCGATCCCGTGCCGCCAGACCTCGAGGCCGTCTGCCTTCGGGCGCTCTCGCTCCGCCGCGAAGACCGCCACCCCGCGGTCCTCGATCTCCACGCCGACGTCCAGCGCTTCCTCGACGGCGTCGCCGAGCGCGACAGGTTGAAACGGGAAGCGGCGAAGCGCGTGGACGAGGGGCGCGAACACCACCGGCGCTGGCGCGAACTCGGCGTCGAGGCCCGCGAGTCGCAGGCAAGGGTCGAAAAAATCACGGAGGAAACGCGGCCGTGGGAGCCGATCGAGCGCAAACGCGTGGTCTGGGAAGCGGAAGACGCGCTGCGGCGGCTTCGCGAAGAGCGCATACGCTCGTTCCTGCGCGCTGGCGCTTCGTTCGAAACTGCGCTTCGCGACGATCCGTTCAGCGAAGCGGCCGCGGACGGGGCGTGCGAGCTGGCGTACGACCGTCTCGTCGAGGCCGAGGCGGAGCGTGACGCGGAGGAAGCCCTGATTCAGCGGCAATCGCTCGAGAGGCACGACCGGGGCGGGCGGCACGTGGCGCGACTGGCGGCGCCCGGGCGCGTGACGATCCGGACGTTCGCCCGCGAGTGCCGCTGCCTTCGACCGGCGCCGGGAGCGTGGCGGGCGCGCCCCGGGAAAAAGCCGGAAATCCCGTGGCGGGACGGAAGACCGGCATTCGGGCAGGTCGCGTCAGCGGAGGTGCGTCCGTCGCCGGCGATGCGCCTGGACCCCGCCGGCGCGAACTTCGGCCACCGTGACGGTTGCGCCCGGACGGATGTTCCGGGCGCCGAGGTGTGGGCGGCGAAATACGAGGAAGAAGATCGCCGTCTCGTCTTGCGCGAGTCGCGCCGGATCGGCGTCACGCCCCTCGCCGACGCGCCTCTGCAGGCAGGCTCCTGGAGGCTCGAAATCCGGCATCCGGTCTACGCGACGGCCGTCGTACCGGTGGTCGTCACGCGCGAGGGACGATGCGAACAGGAGGTTGCGCTTTACCGCCCGGAGGAAATCCCCGAGGGGTTCTTGTACGTTCCCGCAGGGCCCTTCACGGCCGCAGGCCGGCGCGGAGGCGCTCCTCGCCCCGAAATCCGCGTCCAGGCCGAGGATTTCTTCATTGCGAAATTCCCCGTCACCGCCGGCGAGTACATCGACTACCTGAACGCCCTTGCGGCGACCGGCAGGATCGACGAGGCGCGGAAGCGGCGCCCCCGCGAGCGCGACCTGTCGCTCGTCGTCGAGCGCGAGGGGCGCTTCGAGCTCCAGCCCGCCGACGCGCCGGACGCCTACCATACGCGCCCTGATCTCCCGGTCGGCGCCGTCTCGTGGCACGACGCCGTCGCGTACGCCGCGTGGCGCTCAGATCGAGACGGCCGGCTCTTTCGCATTCCCACCGAGTTCGAAGTCGAGAAGGCCGCGCGCGGCGTCGACGCGCGCATCTACCCCTGGGGCGACACCTACGACGGCACGTTCTCGAACACGAACGTTTCTCATCGCGACCGCCCGCACCTCATGCCTGTCGGCTCCTGCCCAGTCGACTGCTCCCCCTACGGCGCGATGGACCTGGCCGGCAACATCCTGACCTGGTGCTGGAACGCCGCCGAGGGCGCGCTTCGCCACGAATTCTGCCTCCGCGGCGGCTTCTGGATCGGCTCGTGGTACACGTCTCAAATCGCGCGGCTGTGGGCCGCCGATCCCGACGTCACCATTCGCCAGCACGGTTTCCGCCTCTGCCTGCCGGTCCGGTCAGAACTCCCGCCTGCCTGACGCGCAACGGCTACTCATCAGCGGCGCCGCGCTTCCGGAACAGGTAGTGCGACACGCCCCACTCTTCGCCTCCGCGGTACCCCCAGAGCTCCGCGCAGGCCATGAAAAAGACGCGCCACATGGCGAAGCGCAGGGGCGCATCCGGGCCGTGGACGTCGCGGAGGAGCTCGAGGACTTCCGCGCGGTGGCGGTCCATGTTGGCGAGCCAGGCCTCGGCGGTGCGGGCGTAGTTCGCGCCGTTCACCTTCCAGTCACGGACGCAGGTGAGGTCGTCCCGGAACGAAGGGAGCAGAGCGTGCGAAGGCATCATCCCGCCGGTGAAAAAGAACTTCGCCATCCAGTCCGATTCGTCCTTCACTTCGAACGGGTATGCAAACTCGCGGTGAGTGAAGACGTGCACGAAGAACAGCCCCTCCGGCTCGAGCCACGATGCAATCCGCCCGAAGAGCTTCCTGTAGTTGCGCATGTGCTCCAGCATCTCGATCGACACGATCCGGTCGAACGTCGCGCCGGGGTCGAACGCGTTCATGTCCGCCGTGCGGATCTCCAGGTTCGGAATTCTCCTCGCCTCGATGAACGCTTTCTGGTCGCGCGAGTTCGAGACGCCGAGGATCCGGGCGTTCGGGAAGCGCTGCGCAAGGTAGATGGAGAGAGATCCCCAGCCGCAGCCGAGATCGAGGATGCGCTGGCAGTCTGACATCTTCCCGCGCTCCACGTAGAGTTCGAGCATGCGCTCCTCGGCATCGTCCAATGAGTCGGCGTTTTCAAAGAGAGCGCTGGAGTACTTCAGCCTCTTCCCGAGGACGAGCTCAAAGAACCGCGGCGGCACTTCGTAGTGCTGCGCGTTCGCCTCCGCCGTGTTGATCGCGATCGGCGACGCATCCAGCTCCTCTGCCAGCGCGATCTTGTCCCGCGCCTCTTCCGCGCGCAGCCGCTCCGCCAGCAGCCCGCGGATCTTCCAGCGCACCACCGCGTCCGGCACCAGCCCGGCGGCGACGAGCTTCATCGAGAAGGGCGCTTCGGTCATGCCTTCCTGGGGAACCAGGGGAAGAGGGCGCTGACTTCGCGCTGGTACTTCCGGTAGTCGTCGCCGCGCGAGCGCACCGACTGTGCTTCCGTCGGCGGGATGCCGCTGACTTTGAGCAGGAGGAAGAGCATGCCGGCCGGCGCGAGCCAGCCGAGCCAGGCGGAGCCTCCCGCGGCGGAGGCCGCGCAGGCCCAGCCGACCCAGGAGAGCCACTGGAAGAAGTAGTTGGGGTGCCGCGAGACGGACCAGAGCCCCGCGCGGCAGGTTCTGCCTTTGTTCCCGGGGTCGCGCTTCCAGGCTCGAAGCTGTGCGTCCGCAATCGCCTCGCCCGTCACCGCGACGACGAGAAGCGTCACGGTCGCGAATTCGAGAGGGTGCGGAAAGGCGGCAGCGTTACGCGCAATGACGAGAAAGGGGAGCGAGAAGACGAATTCGAACGCGCCTTGCGCGAGAAAAAACGCGAGGAACTTTGCCTGGATGCCGGATCCCCAGGAGCTGCGGTAGAAGCGGTACCTGCCGTCTTCCTCGTGGTCGCCGAAAAGCCGCACGAGAAGGTACAGGCCGAGGCGCGCGGACCAGAGTGCGGCGAGCGCCGAGACCGCGATGCGACGGTGCAGGTCGCCGCCCGAGGCCCACGCGTACCAGCCGGTTGTGAACGCGAACGAGAACGCCCAGCCGACATCGCCCCAGCCTGCATTGGAGGTCTTCGCCTGCAGCAGCCAGAGCAGGAACATCAGCCCGAGTGTGATGCCTGCGCCGATGAGGAGGACGAACGTGAGGCTCACGGGCGCTCCTCCCCGACCGCACTGTCACCGGGGACTTTCGTCAGCAGGATCTGCGCGTTCCCGATGTACCGCTCGGCAAAACCCGCTTCGCAGTACGCCAGGTAGTCTCTCGCGCCACTCCTGCAGGGTCCGGACGTAATGGGCGCCGATGTCCTCGAAATGATGCAGCGTCATCGTCGAGACGCGGCCAAGCGACTTGAGAATCTCCGACATCGACGCCAGTTCCGCTCCGGGGAAGACGTGCTTCTGGATGAAGTCGGGTCGGCGGCGATAGGCCTCGAAACGGCGCTCGTTCATGGTGATCGTCTGCAGGAGAGCGACTCCGCGCGGACCGAGCAGGCGCTCCAGCGCCCCGAAATACTCGTCGTAGTGCTCGAGCCCGACGGCCTCGAACATTTCGATGGAAGCGGCCTTGTCGAACTTCCCCCTGAGGTTCCGGTAGTCCTCGCAGAGCAGCGTCACGCGGTCGCCGAGTCCGAGGCGGGCGAAGAGGTCGCGCGAGAATTCGAACTGCTTTTGCGAAATGGTGGTCGTCGTGATGCGACATCCGTATTTGAGCGCCGCGTGCGCGGCGAATCCGCCCCATCCGGTCCCGATCTCGAGCAGCCGGTCCTCCGGGCCGAGCCGCAGCTTGCGGCAGATCCCCTCGTACTTCGCGACCTGGGCGCGTCCGAGCGGGTCGCCGGGCTTCTCGAAGAAGGCACACGAATAGGCAAGCGAGTCGTCGAGGAAAAGCCGGTAGAACTCGTTCCCGAGATCGTAGTGGTCCGCGATGTTCCGCCGGCTCCCCTCGATCGAGTTGTCCCTCGACGCGTGCCGCTTCCGGTTGAAGATGGCCGCAATCCTGGCGAAAACTCCGCCTGCGGCGTCGAACACTCCCATGTTGCGGATCGCGACCCTGATCACCGACACAAGGTCCGGTGACGACCACATCCCGTCGACGAACGCCTCTCCGAGGCCGACATCGCCGCCGAAGACCGCGCGCTTCCACAGCCCCTCGTCGTGAACGTCGACGCGCCCTTCGAGTCCTCCAGCGGGACCGAACGCCCCCGCAGCGTCGACGGATAACCGCCCCTCGCGGATCCCCGCGAGGACTCTGACCATCGCCCGCTTCGCCAGACGCCCTACGAAACCGGCGGGTGCGCGGCGAGTTTCTTCGGATGCGTGAACACGGGGACGCGCTTCAACCACAGCCTGAGAGCCTCCCAATGGATCGCGGAAATGACCTTGGCAGTGTGCCACGGGAACCGCCGGAGAAACCTCGCGAGCTCGGCGTGCGACCACGCGCGCCGCTCGAGGCGCATCGTGGCGTCGAACAGAAATTCGCCCTTTTCCCACATCGAGACTTTGACGCCCAGCCGGTCGCCAGGGCGGCCGAACGAGAAGCGGTAATCGCAGTCCATGGAAACGAAGGGGGAGACGTGGAATTTCTTGGGGAAGCGGTACGAGAAAGCGCGGCCGGGCTCGGCGAGGGAGGGTGGCATCCAGTACGTGTGGAGCTCGCGCCAGGTGTTGTGGACTTCGGCGAGGATTGTCCGGAGTTCGCCTGCGCGGTCGTGGCAGTAGTAGTAGGAGACGGGGTTGAAGCAGTAGCCGAGGTAACGGAGGTTGGTGAGGAGGTAAATCGGGCCGTCGGGAAGGGCGGTCCCGGATTTCGCCGCGTCCGTGGTAAGGCGCTCGCGAATCGTGAGCTTCGGGTCGCCCAGGTGGTCGCGGTTGTCGAACGAGGCCCAGTTCCAGCGGTCGTACGAGAGCCAGCGCGAAATCGAGCAGAGTTCGGGGAGGCGGTCGATGTCGAGGAAGGCCATGCCGACGTTGTAGGTGAAGACGTGGCGCCGCGGTTTGAAGCGGCGGTGTTCGAGGGTGCCGATGTAGAGGGCGGAGTCCATCAGCGAAGGGCCTCGAAGGAAAACTCCAAATCCCAACTCCAACCCCAACCCCAATACTGCGCAGTTTTGGAGTTGGGGTTGGAGTTGGGATTTGGAGTTGTCGTTCGCCCTACCATTCGATCCCCATCCTCTGCGCCACCCTCACCGCGCTCCTCAACCCGTCCTCGTGAAACCCGTACCCCCAGTACGCCCCGCAGTAATGCGTCCGGTTCCGCCCGCTGACATCCTGCCACCTCGCCTGCGCCTTGATCGCTTCCATCGTGAACAGCGGATGGTGATAGACCATCCTCCGGGCGACCCGGTCCTCCTTCACAAGCCCGCCCGCGTTCAGGCTCACCAGCCAGTCCGTCTTCGCCGCCAGTGGCTGCAGCCGGTTCATGTGATACGTCACGACCGGCCGACCGTCCGACCCCCCGGTCCGCAGGTGGTTCCACGACGCCCACGCGCGCCTTTTTTTCGGCAGGATCGACACGTCCGTATGCAGCACCGCTTCGTTCCGGCTCGTCGTGAACGCCTTGAACACCTCGCGCTCCGCCTGTGACGGCTCGGCCAGCATCGGCACCACCTCGTCCCCGTGGCACGCGAACACCACTTCCTCGAACACCATCGCCGGCATCCCCTCCACCCTCACCGTCACCTCCGCCGCCGTCCGCTCGACCCGCTTCACAGGCTTCCCCAGATGCACCCGCTCCCGGAACGCCCGCACCATCGGCTCGATGTATCGCGAGCACCCGCCCGCGATCGTCCGCCACTTGTGCTGCGTCCGCGCACCCAGAAACCCGTGGTTCCGGAAAAACCGCACCAGTGTCGCCGCGGGGAACTTCATCATTTCGCGCGGGGCCGTGCTCCACACGGAAGCGGCCATCGGGACGAGGTAGTGCTCGCGGAAATCGGCCGAGAATCTCTCGCGGCCAAGCCAGGTGCCGAGCGTCCAGGCGTCGGCCTCGGGTTCTTCGAGAAGGCGATGGGCGGTGTCGTTGAAGCGGCCGATTTCGCGAAGCAGCGAGTAGAAGGCGGGGCGGAGGAGGTTCTTGCGCTGTGCGAAGATCCCGTTGATCCCGCGCGAGCACCACGTCAGGCCGCCTGCCCCCGACGAGACGCCGAACGACATGTCGCTTGCGGCAGTCGGAATGTTCAGCTCGCGCAGCAACCGGGAGAGGAGAGGGTAATTCACCTCGTTGTGCACGATGAATCCGGTGTCCACCGCAAGCGGCCCTTCCGGCCCCTCGACCTCCTGCGTGTGGGTATGCCCGCCGAGGCGCGGCTCGCGCTCGAACAGCGTGACATCGTGCCGCCGGCTTAGAAGGTAAGCCGAGGCGAGACCCGCGATCCCGGAGCCGATGATGGCGATGCGACTCATGACAACAATAGGCGGGCAAGCGGGCAGGCGGGCGGGCAGGCGGGCGAGCGGGCGGGCGGGCGGGCGGGCGAGCCAGAACGGACAAAACAGCGCCTTCACCACTCCGACGAAAGACAGCAGCTTCAGGACATAGAACGTCAGGTCGTACTCCCACCACTTCACCCCCTGCCGGCACGCGTACGGGTAGTGGTGGTGGTTGTTGTGCCATCCCTCCCCGAACGTGATGACCGCCAGCAGCCAGTTGTTCCGGCTCCCGTCCGCCGTCGGATAGCGGCGCGACCCGAAGAGGTGCGCGAGCGAATTGATCGTAAACGTGCAGTGGTAGAGCACGACCGTCGAGACCAGAAAACCCCAGACGAACGCGGGCCAACCGCCGGAGAGGAAGAGACTCACGGCAAGAACGAGCGGCGGGATCCAGTGGTGGCGGCTGAGGAAGCGGATTTCGGGGAACTTCGCAAGGTCCGCGACGACGGATTCGTCCACTTCGTCGTATTCGTCCGAGAGGATCCACCCGACGTGCGACCACCAGAACCCGTCGTGAAGCGGCGAATGGTGATCGTCGATTTCGTCCGAATGCCGGTGGTGTTCGCGGTGATTCGCGGCCCACCAGAGGACGCCCTTCTGGGCCGACATCTCCGCGAGGAACGCCATGAGGAACTGAGAGACGCGTCCGAGTCTGTAAGTGCGATGGCTGAAATACCGGTGAAACCCGGCCGTGATCGCGAACATCCTCACCGAGTAGGTCGCCATGGCGAGGCCGACCCACTTCCAGGCAAACGGCACGAGGAATATGGCGACCAGCGCGGCCGCGTGCATTCCGAAAAACAGCGCTGACATCGCCGTGAGCCGCGGGGCACGGCTTTTCGGGCGCTGTCCGGCCGCGCGGGAAACGGGACGTTCGAGCGTGATGGGGGCCATGGAAGCGATGCCTGAACTACGCGCCGGGGAAGGTCGAGGATTGATTCCGTGGCGATTATCCAGCCGTCGGTTGTGCGATCAAGGTTCAATAGGGCATCCGGTCCAGCGCGATGAATGAGGAACCATGCGAACACTGCTGACAATCGCCCTGCTTTCCTCCCGAATACTGGCCGACGGCATCCCGATTTCCGGCCAGATCACCGACGCCGAGGGAAAGCCCGCGTCGGGCGTGGAATTCGGCGCCGAGTGGGCGACCAGGAACGGGAAGCTGCTGCCATTCCAGCGTTGGAAGCCAGGCGCCGACGGGAAGTACTCAGGGGAGCTCCACTGGAAGAGCGGAGCCATGGCATTCCTGGCGCTGGACGCGGCGCAGACGAACGGAGCGCTTCTTGTAGTAGAAGAGAAGGACCTCAAGGCGCCGATGTCCATCGACATGAAGCTGGGGCCGCTATCCGGCGTCTCCGGTTCGCTTGCCTGCCCGGCGATTGGACCTGCCCTGGGCACGACGTCCCTCTTCGTCGAGGCGCGGCCAAGCGGCGCTCGGGTCGCCTGGCTGACGCAGAAGAACGACAAGTTCGCAATTCCGCTTCCGCCCGGCGACTACGAAGCGGTTGCGATGGCGTTCGACGCAAAGAAGCTGAGGACGGCCTTCAAGGTAGAGGTGGGAGGGAAGGCCCTGGACCTTGGGAAGCTGGAGCTGGCGCCCACGGAGATCGCGCAGTCGTGGGGCAAAGCGCCGCCGGCATTCGCGGCGACGGCGGCGCGCGGAGTGCCCGCCGATCTGAAGCTGGCGACGCTCAAGGGGAAATGGGTGCTGGTGGTGTTCTGGAGCGCCGAGGCGGACGATTTCACCCGGGTGGTTTACCAGAATCTCAAAGGCCTGCTGGAGCGACAGAAGGCCGCGGCCGGGGAATTCGAGATCCTGGCGCTCTATGATTCTTCGGCCAGGGACTGGAAAGAGTACGACGCGAAGGTCGCGAACCTGAGGGCGGGAATCTGGGGCGGCACGGACCCGCCGTTTCCCGTGCTTCTCGACTCCACCGGGGAGACCTGGAAGGCGTGGGGAATCGAAAGCAAGTCGGCTATGGCGCTGATCGATCCGGACGGAAACGTCGTGCGCGGCGGGAACGACCGTGTGCTGGAAGAGAAACTGAACGCCAAATGAGTTGCGGTGTTCGCTGCTGGCAAGGTGATTCGCCGGTTCATAGAATCAGCCGCTTATGCCGAGCGCGGTTGTTCTCAAGAAGGACGTTCGTCTCGACGTGCCCTCGGTGGCGCGGCCGCTGGCGGAGGCGCAGGGACTTACCCTGAACGACGTGCGGCTTGTGGTGCGCAAGGCGCGCGGAGTTTTCCAGGAGCACCTCGACGACGCGCGCGCGCGGACGGTCGCGGAACTGCTGAACAAGCTCGGGATCGAGGCCCTCGTCGTGCCGCAGGCGGAACTGGCGAAGCCGCCCCGGCAGCGCTCGGTCATCGGAGGCCAACTGCATGCGGACGCGTTCCTCGCGCACACGAGCCACCTGCGCAAGTCCGATCCGATCCTCTGGAAAGACATCCATTTCATGTCGATCGGCATCATCGCGACGCCCCAGTATGAAGAATTCCTGACGAGCTCCGGGTTCAAGGAACTGCCGCCGATCTGGGCCATCGACGACCAGGAAGCAAAGGACGAACTGCGGCGGAAGCTGGCGTCGCGGGCGCTTCGGAGAGATCAGCGGGAAGCGTCCGAAGTCAAGGACCGCGCCCGGACGAAGCCGAAACTGGACAAGAAAGAGCTGGATTCGCTCTACCGGGACCAGACGCGGGGAGTCATCGAGCTGTGGTCGTTCGAGCCGCTGAGGAGGTACCGGATCGCGCGCCACGAGTTCTGCTACGACGGGCTCGGGGCGCGGGCCCGGAAGACGTCGATGGAGAATTTCAGGATCCTCGCCAACGACCTCTTCACGTACCTGCCGCACGCGCTTCTGACGAAGATCTCCAAGGACTTCCTCGCGGGCGCGGAGTTGTACGAGATCATTTTCGACGACGAAGCGGAGTACGAGCGGTACACGAGGTGGTTCGTGCACCAGGCAGCGGGGCCGGCGCCGCGGCCGGGGGTGCTCGCGGCCGGAGTGGGGGAGCAGCTGCTGGGACCGCCGTGCGAGCCGCTGGATGAGGTGGAGTCAATCGAATGAGCGCGCGTAAAACGTCCGCGCGCTCATTCACGAGAGCCGGGAATCCATGAAGATACCGAAGACGTACTCGGTCGCCGTAACGGGCGCCAGCGGCTCGATCTACGCGCGCTGTCTCTGCCGGGTGCTGTCAAAGCGCAAGGACGCCCGGGTGCACCTCCTGATGAGCGAGGCCGGGGCGCGAGTCGTGCGCGAGGAACTGGGCCAGAACGTCGACATCGCCGACGGCCGCAGCGTCATGCGCGGTCTCATCGGCAGCGAACCGCCGAATTTCCGGTACGAAGCGCTCGACAATATCGGCGCGGGGATCGCAAGCGGGTCGTACGTCGTGGACGCGATGGTCGTGATTCCCTGCAGCATGGGGACTCTCGGACGGATCGCGGCGGGGACCGGCTCGAACCTGATTGAGCGCGCGGCGGACGTGCAGCTCAAGGAGCGGCGGAACCTGATCCTGGTGGCGCGCGAGACGCCGCTGTCGCTCATCGGAATCGAGAACATGGCGCGGGTTGCGCGGGCGGGAGCGTGCGTGCTTCCCGCGATGCCGGGGTTTTACCACCTGCCGAAATCCGTCGACGATCTGGTGGATTTTGTGGTCGGGAAAGTGCTTCTGCAGATGGGGGAAGCGCAGTCACTTTTCAAGCGTCGGATGGCGCGGGAAGAGCAAGCTGACTAGAAACTGTCCAATAGACTATTTCGTTTCGACTATTTCATTATGATATACACCTAAGTGCATATGCTGATTCGGATTGTATCTCTTTCAGCAATCCCATCTGGGTCCGCGCGTTGCTATCTCTTACGCCTGAACCCTCGTTCCCCCCATCCGTTCCGAAGGTGACACTCGGAGAGCCTCCCCCATGCAACGACTTCTCACAGCCACCCTCGCCGCGACCCTGTTTGCCTGCGCTTCCGCCGAAGACCCAAAGCCGGAACCGAAGCCCGCCGAGGAAAAGGTCATCAAGTTCCCGGGCGGCGGACGGGCGTTCCCCAAAAGAAAGCGAATCGAAATTGACGGCTACGCCGTCTACCCGACTCGCGCCCCGATCGAACTCTTCGCCTGCGCCACCAACGGCAAGGAACACGAAGCCGTCCTCTCGCTTCAGTGCGTGCCGCAGGACGTTCACTTCGCGCTTCTGATTTTCGGGCTGAAGCAGAAGAGCGACTATCCGGACAGGAAGGGGCCCGAAGGCCTGGGTGATCCCGCCAAGCCCGTCGGGGACAAAGTCGTAATCTGGATCGAGTGGGAGCTCGACAACAAGAAGCACCGGGTGCGCGCCGAAGACCTGCTCACCTACGGGCCGCCGCTGGCAAAGCGGACGATGCCCCGCGTCGGCTGGACATTCGCGGGGAGCATGGTCTGGGAGCGGCTCGACCCGGACACCAACGAAAAAACCGGCGAGACGATCTACATGGCAAACCGCGAACGAACTCTCATCGCGACGCTTCATGACCCGACCTCCGTCCTCGACAACCCGCTCGTCTCGGGCGGCGACGACCGGATGCTCCACCCGAATCTCGACCTCCTGCCGCCGCGCGGGACGAAGATCGTGATGGCGATCGAGGTGCCGAACGAGACGGACCTGAAGGAAATGGCCAAGGTCGAGGAGGAAGCGGACACGGAATACGCGAAGAACATCGAGCAGGAGTGGAAGGAAATCGAGGAGACCGTGCCGACTCCGGACGACGTGAAGCCCAAGGCGGACAACGGGGGACCGAAGGTCGGCGAGGGAAAATGAACGCAAAGCTCCGGCGGGCGGTAGGAGAGGCGCGGGACCGGCTTCACGGC
>WSZJ01000116.1 GCA_009773755.1 Planctomycetota bacterium
GGCGAAAAAAAACCACCTCCCGAATTCGGAGGTCGTTTGTTCTTTCGCCTGCCCGCCTGCCCGCCTGCCCGCCTGCCCGCCTGCCCGCCTGCCTGCGCGCCCGCCTGCCCATCCTGAGCGAGCGAAGCGAGTCGAAGGGCCCGCGCCTTATCTCGTGAGCGTCACTCCAACAGGCATCGTCGCCTTCTTCAGGAACAGAAGCGCGAAACAGGAATCAAACACGTCCCGCGGCTCCAGCTCCGTCCCGCTGTCCCAGTGCCCATCCTTGTTCTGGTGGTCCACGAGGTACTGCGCCCCCTGCACGTACCAGGCGTTCCCGCCGATCGTCTCGATGCCGCCGAGAATCCCGACGCGCTCGAGACCGTACAGGTAGTAGTAGTGGCTCCGGTGCCCGCCCGGATTCGAACTCACCGTCCAGTTCGCGTCGATCCACGCGAGACCGTCGAAGATCCCCTTCTCGACGCGCGCCGCCAGCTCCTTGTTAAAGAGCGCGTTTCCCTTCATCTGGCTCTTAATGATGATCAGGCTGCAGACGCCGGAAGCGGTCATGCCGCCCGAGCAAATCTGGTCTTTCGGATCGCCCGAATTCGGCGTGTAGGACCAGCCTCGGCACTTGTCGGTGTCCATGACCATCGTGCCGCCGACGCCCGCGGGCTTCGCCTTTGCGGGCGGGCCGTCCTTCGCCTGGTTCTCCAGCGTCGTGATCACGGCCGTGTGAAAGACCTTCGAATCGACCTGCAGCCCCATGCGCACCGCGGACACGAGCCCGAGAAGCGCAATCTGCGTGGAGGAAGTGTCCTGGTCGACGCCGTGGGGCGAAGGAAATGCCGGCGGGCCGTAGCGCCATCCGCCGGGGCGCGACTGCGTCCCCGCCAGGAACGACACCGCGCCCTTGGCCCACGTCTCGTGCTCCGCGTCGAGCTTCACCGCGGGCTTCTTCTCTTTCTTCGGGTCCTTCTTCTGCGCCCGGATCGATTTCTCCCACTTCGCGTCGTAGTACGACTCGATCATCATGAGCAGCACGCCGCACTCGTAGCAGGTGACCTGCATGTTCCCGGCGCCGCCGACTTTGGCGCCCGCCACGCTGAAGCTCTTGTCGAGGTTCTTCGTGATGTAGTCGAGGCCGCGGACGATCACCGGATCCTCGGGATCCACATCGCACTCGAGAAGCGTGTAGAGCGCAAACGCCGTCGTCCCGATGTAGATCGGGTGCCCGGCGCCCGCAAAACCCGGGTAGAGCGGGTTGTTCCCCGTCCCCCAGGAATCCTTCTCCGCGCCGTCCTGTTTCTGGCGCGCCTTCAGCCAGACCACGCCGTCGTCGATCGCCTTGTTGATCTTCGCGGGCAGTTCGGCAGGCATGCCTTGCGCCCGCGCCGTCGAGGGCGCGAGCAGGAGGCCGGCGAAAAGGGCTGCGGTCGCGAGGTACGAGAAGCGGCGCATGGGATCTCCTTCTTGAGGGGCGGTCGTAACGGGGGACTGTAGCAGGAGGGCTTGGTGGAGCCAAGCAAGAGCGGCACCCTTCGCTCCGCTCGGGGCAGGCGGGCGGAGGCTGGCGGAGGCTGCGGAGGCTGCGAAGGCTCTCGAACTAGGGCGGGGGCGGAGCGCTCCCCGAGGGACTGCCGGGGGCAGGAAAGGACGGAGCCACAGGAGGCGCCACCGCAACCCGCTCGAGGTCCGGCGCGTAAATCCAGCCTTCCTGAAGGATCGCGTCGCGGTCGCCGGGCGTCGCTTCCGGGTCGTACTCCCCCAGATTCTCCGGAAGCAGGTTCTTCGGGATGATTTCCGGCGCGGGCGTCGCGACCGGGTCGACGGGCGGGAGGAGAGGGAAGCGGCCCTTCGCAATTCCGCTCGCCGCGATGTCGTACCACAGGGCGTTCAGCGCGCAGGTCGCCGCCTCCTTTGCGTCTCCCTCGCGCTCCGACTCGGGGATGCAGGAGCTGGTGAAATTGATCCACTTCTCCGACCACCACACGTCGGGGTTGACTTCGATCGCGACGAAGCGCGTCTGCCCGGGCTCGTCCTTGCGGAAGGGCGGCACCGCCATTTTCGGGAGCTCGCGGATGAACTCCGCGCAGGCCGAACGCGCCTTCGAGCCGTTGTTGGTCGCGCGGTCGAGGGAAGGGGAGAGCGGCTTGACGTCGAAGCGTTTGGCGATCAGCCGGTCGGTGACGCGGAAAGCGAGACGCGCTTCCATGATTTTCTCGACGTTGTACTCCGGCTCCGGCACTTTCGAAATCTCCGACGTCACCGCGCGAATGAACCGCTGCGGCAATCCGAGCGGGGCGTCGATCGCGAGGACGACGCGGTCGAAGCGGTCGAGCAGGAGCTGGGGGTCGAGGAGCCGGATGAATTTCTCCAGCGTCCATCGGCGGCCGTCGTATTCCTTCCAGAGCGACACCATTTTCCCCGGGATGCGCCGGAGCAGCGTGCCGCCGTGGCCGAAGATGAACGCGGCGAGGCCGTCCGTTTTGCCGAGCCAGCCGCCGACGTCCCAGCCGAGATAAAGGCGGCGGCCGACGCGCGTGCCCGTGTCGCGTTCGGACATCTTGCTCTCCGAAGAGATTTCCCGTCGGGATTCTATCGAGCCTCCGCCAGCCTCCGCCAGTCCACACTGAGCGAGCGCAGCGAGTCGAAGGGCCTCCGCCAGCCTCACTTCTTCGGCGGTTCCCAGTCGGCGACATTGCAGCCGTAGACGGTCGACCAGCCGCGCATCGCCTTCTGCTGGTCCGCTGAGAGCCCACCCGCGTCCGCGATTTTCTTCTGCGTCTCGAGCATGAGGGCGAGCTGGGCCTTGAAGCGGTCCTGGCCGGAGAGGATTTCGCCGGCGTTTTCCTTCTTCCAGATTTCGTAGCTGTTCATCGCGGACTTCTCGACGAACTCCGCGACGATCGGCGCGATGGCGGCCTTCTGGGCGTCGTCGAGCTTGAGCGTCTGCGACCAGTTCGTCGTCAGGCGGTCGGCGACGGTTGCGCGGTTCCCGTCGAACCAGGTCTGCGGCCCGCCTTTGCCGACCTCGTCGAAGACCTGGAAAGCGTCCATCCATTTTGACTGCTCGGGGGTGAGACCCGCGCGAAGCGCCGCGAGCTCCGCGTCCGACATCGCCACGATCGCAGCGCGCTGTTCGAGCGCCGACATCGCGTCGCGCCCGGCGAGATATTTCGCCCAGTCCGCCTCGGTGCCCTCCAGCGCCGCCCGCAACGCCGCCATCTGCATCGCGTCCGGCGGCGGCTCGCACTGCGCGAGCAGTTCGAGAAACAGCGCCGGGATTCCGTCGGGGGAAGCGAGCACTTCGTCCAGCGAGATCCCCAGCTCCGCGGCCAGCGCCATCAGCGCTTCACGCAGCTCCTCCGACATCGCCCCGGCCTCCGCCGGCCAGTCCTGCAGCTTGAATCCCGCGACGAGGCCGCGCACCTTCGCGAGATTCCCGGCGATTTCTTTCCAGGTCTTCCGCGAAGGCTTCCGCGGCCCCGCGGCCGGACCTCCGCCTTTCGCCGCCGCCTCGAGTTGTTCGTGGAGTTTTCGCTCGCGGAACTGAAGCGACCCGATGGCGCGCATCGCGTCGTCGAGTTCCTCCAGCTTCTTTGCGAGGTCGCCGCGCAGAGCCGCGCGTTTCGATTCCTCCGCAGCCGCGACTTCCGCCGCCTGCGACTTGTGCTGCGCGGCTTCGTCGCGCGAGCGCAGGTCCTGCCGGTAACGGAGGACGAGCGAAGTGAGAATCGCGCCGGCCAGAGCGCCGGCGGCTGCGGCGGCCAGGAGGCGTGTCGGTGTGGGGGAGATCATGGGAGGGGATTGTCTCCGGGCAGTCGCGGCGGGCGAAGTCCTTTCATTCCTTCCGCCGCTTCGCGCCGAATCCTTTGGGCGCTTTCAGTTTTTCGTCGTCCTCGTCCTTGATCGGCCCGCCGTGCGCTTTCGCGTACAGGTCCGCCAGCGACATCGCTTCGTCGTTCCCGCCGCCCTCGTGCCCGCGTGACCTCAGCCAGGCAGTCGCGGCCTCCGGGGAATGGAGAGGGAAGCGGATGTGGGCGACGCAGCGTCCGGGGCGCAGAAAGGCGGGATCGACGCGCTCGATTTCCTCATTCAGGGTGACGAGGAAGAGGTCCTCGCGTCCCTGGCCGAGGAGTCCGTCGGTCATATTGAGCAGCCGGCCGAGGAGACCTGCGCCGCCCTCGCCCCCGCGGACGAGGAGCGCGGCGGAGTCCTCGAGGATGAACAACCGGCGGCGGGGCGGATCCTTTTTGCCCAGCGCGTCCACGAACTCCGCGGGGAGGTCCGGGTCTGCGAGCGCCGCGTCGCGCGAGTCGCTCGCGAGGTCGAAGTAGTACCCCGGGTCCTTCGCGAATCTCTCGGGGTCTGTCAGCACCGTCGGCAGAAAGCGCTCGCGCCACGCCCGCATCGCCGCCCGCAGCGCGTAAGTCTTCCCGGTGCCGGTCGATCCGTGCCAGATGATGAGCTGCCCGTTTTTTCCGGGGTCCGGAAGCGCCACGAGCGAGTCGACGGCGGCTCGTGTCCCGTCCGGGTAGTTGTCGCGGATCGCCCGCCACTCGGGACACCGGACGAATTGCGACGCCCGCTCCGTCGCGTGCCGGCCGGAGAGACAGAACTCGACCCACACTCCGTCGTCCCGCCCGGCGTCCTCCCGTGGCGCCCGCGCTCCCAGCGCTCTGGCGACTTCCTCCAGCACCGCCTGCGCCTTGAGTTCCAGGTCCATGGCCTCCACCAGCGCCCGCCCCCTCGACGAATCGATCCCGACGACGTGCCCGCCGCGCTTCAGGATCAGCAGCCACCGCGACGGATCGTTCGCGACCTTGACGATCTCGAACCCCGTCAGCAGCTTCGCCGCCTCCTCCCACGTCGCGGCCGGGTCCAGGGGAACTTCACGCCGCGCACTCGACCGGGGCACAAATTCGCCCAGAAGGTGGACGTAGGCGCGGTTGCGCAGGTGTTCCTGCCAGGACTCGGCGGCGAGGGCGAGGCGGTCGGGGAGGGGCATGGTCGCCTGAGTCTATCGTGGACGCGCGCGAAACCGCGCGCCGCGGGCCGCCGCAGGTTAGGATTTCGCCGATGACCGCCGACGAGACCGCCATTCGCGAACTGATTGCCTCCTGGGCGCGCGCGGCGGAAGCCTCCGATTACGAAGCCGTCTTCTCCCTCATCGCGGAGGACGGCGTGATGCTCATCGCGGGCCTGCCGCCGTTCCGCAGCCGAAAGTCGTACGCGGCGTTCGTCCTCGGCGCCGTGAAGCCCGGCCGCAGTTTCAAGGCCACGTTCGACATGCGCGAGATCGCCGTCTTCGGCGACTGGGCCCACGTCTGGACCCGCGAACGCTCCGAGGTCGCCCGCGAGCCCGGCGCGCCCGTCATGCGCGCTTCCGGCGACTCGCTGAATATTCTCCGCCGCCTCCCCGGGGGCGGCTGGTGCATCGCCCTGGCGGCGAACATGATGGCGATGGAGGTCTGATGTCCCTCGACGGAAACCAGCTCCGCGATGCGGTCGACGCCTGGCTCCGCGCCTCGGAGGCGGACGATTTCGAAGCGCTGTCGGCGCTCGTCGCCGCCGACGCCGTGTTCCTCGCCCCGGGCCGCTCTCCGGTCGAGGGACGCGCCGCCTGGGCCGCGACACGCGAGCCGCGCCCCGGCGGCATTCACTTCCACTGCGACCTCCAGCAGGTGACGGCGTACGGCGACGCCGGCCACGCCTGGGGCGAAGTCGCCCTCGTCATTCCCGCAGCCGACGGCGCGCCTGAAGTCCGCGTCGAAGGCCACACGCTGTGGCTCTTCCGCAAAGACGCGGCAGGGAAGTGGCTGATGGCGCGCGAGGCGCGGATGCTGGCGCCGGGGAGGTTAGGGGGTGCGGTATGAAAGGCAAGCCTGAGAAAGAAAACGGCAAACTTACGAGGGTGGCCAGTTCACATACGTTACTGTTCGCGTGGGTTGCGGCAATCCTCTCGCTTCCGATCTGGTTCATTCCAGCTCGATCTGCTTGGGCGATCCCTTTCGGCGTCGCAGGAATGATCGCGGTGATTCTGCACGTTCGAACGATCGCCCGGATGCAGAGCTCTGGAACGCCGCTGATTGAGCGCTACGCCGTAGGTCCCGCGGGCCTTGCGGGAGGATTCGCGGTGCTAAGGCTCTTGATCTCTCATTTCAACGCGACATGAGCTCGTAGGGTCTAAATTTTCATCGCGCTCTCGCCCGGCGTAAAATCCTGAGCGGACTCAACTTCGGGAGTAGGTGTAGGGGCTCAAAGTGCCCGATTCACATCTGAAGACCGGAATCGGTACTTCGTGAACGGAGGTCGGCCTTCGCATCCCATCTCTGTGGCCTCCGTGTAACCTCGAGAAGTCGCCCCGCTTCGGAGACGGATCAGTACACTCTCCGCCCACTCCCTGGAGAACCTGACCATGCCCCGCCGCATCCTCGCGCTACTTTTCACCCTGTTTGCCCTCCCCTCCCTCGCGCAGGAACCCGGCAAGCCGACCGGAAAGCGTGACCTGCTTATCGTTATCGACTGCTCGGGGAGCATGATGGGGCAGACGCCGGACGGCGTGGTGAAGCTGGAAGCCGCCAAGAGCGTGCTCGCGAAGCTGATCGAGATTTTTCCCGCCGACCTGAACGTCGGGCTGCTCGCGTACGGGCATCGCTTGCTGGCGTCAGATCCCGGCACGTGCGCGGACATCGAGCTCGTCGTCCCCGTCGTCGCGACCGACAAGGCGCTGCTGTCGGGGAAAGTCAAGGCGCTCCAGGGAAAAGGCCGCACGCCGATCGCCGCTTCGCTCACGAAGGCGGCCGAAATACTCAAGGCGCTCGGCGCCGAGCGCGAGAAGTCGCTCATCTTCGTCACCGACGGCCTCGAGACCTGCGGCGGCGACCCCAAGGCCGCGGCGGCCGCGCTTCAGGCCCTCGGCATCAAGCTCGACTTCGTGGTCATCGGCTTCGACCTGGCCGATTCCGAAGCGAAGGCGATCGCGGCGATTGCGGAAGCGGGGAAGGGGAAGTACCTGGACGCGAAGAACGCGAAGGATCTTGAAGACGCGTTCAAGAAGGCGCACGAGGCGGTGGTGATCAAGGCGCCGGAGGTGGGGAAGGGCGAGATCGTGGGCGGCGGGGCGCCGGGGGCGATCCAGATGGTGGGGCGCAAGGAAGGGGAGTTCCCGATCGCGTCGGTGCTGATCGCGAAGCGGTCGGACGAAGTGAAGGAACTGCCGCGCGGCGACGCGCACGGGCTCGTCTTCGCCGATTACTTCGGCCTCGGCGTCCGCATCCGCGAGGTCGCGGACGATTCGCCGGCGAAGAAAGCCGGCCTTGAAGCCGGCGACCTCGTCGTGCGCGCCGACGACGTCGCGATTACTTTCGCCAAACAGCTCACCGAGTTCCTCGCCGCGCCCGCCACCGCCGAGGACGCCGCAAAGCCCTGGCGCCTCAAGGTCGCGCGCTTCCCGCTCGCCACCGAGATTCTCAATCCCTGGATCGACATCGAATGCCCGAAGCAGGAAGTCAATTCCGGCGACTACTACATTTTCCTCTCGGGGAGCAAGGGTTCCAACGACACCGGCGTCGACGGCATCGACGCAAACGTCCTCAAGGCCACCGGAAGCTGGCTTTCGCCGCTGCGCTGGGCCCTGCGCGTCGAACCGAAGATGACCGTCGAAGTCCCGCTCAACACCGGCTTTCGCTTCGTCGCCGGCCAGACGAAGCACGAGCAGGAAGACGAAGTCCGCATCGTCGACGACACGCGCGGCGTCGAGATCCTCCGCTTCTCGGCCGCCTCGCTCGGCCGCCTCGAATGGGAGGAATCGCCCACGGTGATTTCGCTTCCGCCCGGGACGTACACGATGGAATGGCGGCGACGCGAGGGGAAGACGTGGTTCGGGATTACGAAGGGGTACGAGTTCGACGGGAACAAGCTGATCGATGTGAAGTTCTGAGGCACGTGGAACGGACGCCGGCCCGTTCGCACGCGTCCCGCATGGCATCCTGCTTTTTTGCCAGCTCTCGAGAATCGCCCATCTTGCCGAGAATGCGCGCGCCGGCGCGCCAGACCCGGTTCGCTTCGGCGAATCGACGCTTTCCGACGAAGAGAGTCGCGAGGTCGCACAGGTGGGTTCCTTCGAAGAGCCGGTTCTTTACTTCCCGGTGAATGGCAAGCGCTTCCCTGTACTCGTTTTCCGCCTGCGCGGCGTCGCCGTGTTCTGCATGGAGGCCTGCCATGTTTCCCATCACGATGCCTTCATGTCTTCGACTGCGAACTTCGCGACAGATGGCGAGGGCCTGGGCGTAGGCGAGTTCAGCCCGGGCGGGACGGTGCGAAGCCTTGTACAGGTTAGCGAGGTTTGAAAGCTCGATTCCCTCGAAGAGCCGGTTTCCGACGTCGCGGTGATTGATCAGCGCTTTTTCGTAGAGGGCCTCGGCGGCGGCGAGGCGCCCGGACTCCTGGAGCAGGTTGGCGAGGATTCCGTGAGCGACCCCCTCGGTTCGCCGGTCGCCGACTTCCCGATGAATCGCCAGGGCCTGCTCGCAGCAGTTTTCGGCGAGTCCCGGCCGTCCGGTGTGCTTGAAGAGGTTCGCGAGATTGACCAGGATCTGGCCTTCGGAACGACGGTCACCCGAACTTCGAACGGTCTTCAGCGCGTGCTGATAGGCGCGTTCGGCCATCGCGGGGCGTCCTGACTGTTTGAGCAGGTTCGCCAGGTTTCCCGTTGCCAGCCCTTCGGCGCGCCGGTCGCGGTTTTTTCGCAGAAGCTTCAGCGCCTGCTCGAAGGCGTGCTCGGCCTGCCGGGCCCTGCCGCTTTCGTGGTAAGCGCTCGCGAGGCTGGCCAGGGCTCTTCCTTCGAGACGCCTGTGACGGGCCGCCCTGGAACTCGCAAGCGACGCCGCAAAGGTGCTGACGGCCTGGCCGGCCTGCCCGATTTCCATGAAGCAGCTGCCCAGGTTTCCGAGCGCGACGCTCAGGAGTCGCCGGTTGCCGGAGCGTCGGAGCACGGAGATGCTCCGCTCGAACAGGTCACGGGCGACCCGGGACTGACCGGACTTCTGGGCGGAGTTTGCGGCCCGGCGCAGGAATTCGCCGCACTCGGCAGCAGCCGATAACTCCGCAAGTTCAAGCCACGCTCGAGACGCCTCCTGGAATCGGAATTGTCTTTCCGCGTGCTCAGCAGCGCGGCGCAGGTAGAGCTTCTGAATCGAGACGAGAACTCCCGTCTCCACACCCATTCCATCGGGCCCGGGCCCGCACCGGGCGAGCCGGCCATGTTCCGCGAGGTCCGAAGCGAATGCATCCGTCGGATGCGGCTCGAACCGGGACGGGTTCTCGGCGCAGCAGGAAGCGGCCTCGCGCGGCCGGCCACCCGCCAGTTTCTCGATCGACTCCAGCGCGAGAGCGTGCAGCCGCGCGCGGTCGCCGGGGAGCTGGAGCTGGTAAGCGGCGTCGCGCAGCAGCGCGTGTCTGAAGAGGTAGGCGAGTTCGGAGGTCATGTGACCCTCACCAGCGCGATTCTATCGAATTCCCGGAGACCGCTGGCGCCCTGAGGAGCTTGGGCATGCAGGCTTCGTCGTTGGCGGCAGGATTGGCGATTCCGTCATCCAAATCTCTTGTCACTCGACGAGCGCTGACCCGGTCTTCGAGCGGGGAAGCACGCGGGCCGCCGAGGCGGAGTGTCAGGGGATTTCCTTCCGTGGACCACCCATGTCGCCGCCAGTTTTGCTTCGGCTATCGGATTTGTGACCTTGACATTTGCCTAACATATTGTAAGCTTCCCCCGTCACCTGCGGCTACCTTTGCGCCCTGTCCCCGTCTTCCTCGCCGCCGGACCTCCTCGCGAATGCTCGACCGCCCCGCGCACCCTGTTTCCGGCGGCCGCTTCTCAACTCTGTACGCGCGGGAGTCCGCCATGCCGCCGCTTCCCATTCGTGGGTCAACGCCGCTTCCAAAGTCCTACGCTCCGCTTCTCGCAGACCTGAAAGTCCGCGTTCGCGCCGCGCAGGTGAGAGCGGCGCTGTCCGTGAACTCCGAGATGATTCGCCTGTACTGGCACATCGGGAGACGCATTCTTGAGGCGCAGAAGGAACAGGGGTGGGGCGCGAAGGTGATCGACCGGCTTGCGGGCGACCTGCGGGCCGAGTTTCCGGATATGAGCGGGTTCTCACCACGGAATCTGAAGTACATGCGCTCTTTCGCGGAGTCCTGGCAGGAATCCTCAATTGTGCAGCAGCTTGCTGCACAATTGCCTTGGTGGCACAACGTCATACTGCTTACGAAGTTAAAGGAGTCTCAGGATCGAACGTGGTACGCGCGAAAGGCCATCGAGCATGGATGGTCACGGGCAGTCCTGGACCTGCAGATCGAGACGCGCCTGCACGAGCGAGAGGGGAAAGCCGTCACGAATTTCACCCGGACCCTTCCGCCGGCCCAATCAGAAATGGCGCAGCAGATCCTGAAGAACCCGTACACCTTTGAGTTTCTCACCATCGAGGGCAACGCAAAGGAGCGCGAGATCGAGAAGAGCATGATGGACCATGTCCAGAAGCTGCTCCTCGAGCTCGGGATGGGGTTTTCGTTCGTGGGGCGCCAGGTCCGGTTCACGGTCGACGGCGAGGAATTCAGGATCGACCTGCTTTTCTATCACCTGAAGCTGCGCTGCTACGTCGTCATCGATCTCAAGGCGCGGCCGTTCGAGCCCGAATTCGCCGGCAAACTGAACTTCTATCTCTCCGCCGTGGACGAGCAGATGCGGCACAGGGACGACGCGCCCACAATCGGTCTGCTCCTGGTGCGCGGAAAGCAGAAGCGGTTGATCGTCGAGTACGCGTTGCGCGACATCTCCAAGCCGATGGGCGTCGCCGAGTGGACGGCGAGGCCGGCGGCGGAGCTTCCGAAAAAACTGCGCGACGCGCTGCCGAGTGTGGAACAGATCGAGGAGCGGCTGAATCTGTCGGAAGGGGAGGGCGAATGAGGCCCGCCTCACGGCTCAGCCTCCTCGTCCAGTGGGGCGATTCCCGCCTCCGCGCACGCCGGTCGCATGTACTCAACCTTGTCCCGCAGCCCCGCCGTGTCCCCCACCTCGCGCAGAATCGCCGCGCCCTCGCTCCACGCCCGGCGCGCCTCGTCGATCTTGCCGCGCTCCACCAGAAAAACCGCGAAGCTGACCGAGTGAAGACCCTGGAAGCGCCGGTGTCCGACCTCGCCGTCGATCGCGATCGCTTCGCGGTAGGTGGTTTCCGCCAGGTCCCGGCGGCCGGTATCGGCGTAGATTGCGGCGAGGTTGCCGAGGGCGACAGCTTCGAAGCGCCGGTTGCCGAGGCTGCGGTGGATTTCCAGGGCCTGCTCGTGGGCGAGCTCGGCCTGGCGGTTGCGGTCCGTTTCGTGGAAGAGGCTTCCGAGATTCCCGAGGGTCGTTCCCTCCAGCCGGCGGGCGCCGCAGTCGCGGAGGAGGGCGATGGCCTGTTCGTAATTGGCTTCGGCCTCGACGGCGCGGCCGGATGCCTGGCAGCGAAGGGCGAGCGACGCCAGCGCGCTGCCTTCGTTCCGGCGGTCGCCGACCTCGCGGGCAATTGCGAGCGCAAGGTGGTGCATTTTCTCCGCTTCTTCGGACCGCCCTGTCTCCGCCAGCAGGCTCGCGAGGCTGTCCGTGACGGTTCCCTCCTGCCGCCGCAAACCGTCGGCGCGATGCGCGGCCAGCGCCTCGTGGTACGTGCGCTCCGCGAGAGCCACGCGGCCGGACTCCTTGTACACGAACGCGAGGCTCGAAAGGACGATTCCAGCGCCCCTCCGGTCCGGCAGGTCGCGGCCCATCGCAAGCGCCTCCAGCAGCGTTTTCTCCGCCTGCTCGAGCCGACCGGTCATCAGGAAGAGGTTTCCGAGATTTCCCAGCGCATAGCAATGGAAGACCCGCGCGCCGAATTTCGCGTGGATTCGCAGCGCCGCGTGAAGAAACTCTTCCGCTTCCGCGAGGCGCCCGGAGTCGCGGTGCAGGTTGGCGAGGTTGGCCAGCACGACGCCTTCGAACGGGCTCGGGCCGGCCTCGCGGTGGACGGCGAGGGCCTGCTCGAAAAGAGCCTGCGCGCGCGCGGGCCTCCCCTCGGCGGACGCAGCGGTGGCGGCCTTCTGGAGGACTTCTCCCTTCTCCACGCCGGAAACCAGCGGCGCGAGCGCGAGCCAGCAATCGACGGCGACGCCGAAGCGGTAGCGCGCATCCGCGTCTTCGGCGGCGCGCCGCAGGTAGATCTGCCGCGAGGCGCGGAACGCTTCGAGTTCCTGCGGGGAGATGTCGGGCCGCGCGACCTGGATCGTGAGGCGCGCGTGCTCGGCGAGTTCCCCGGCGAACGCGTCCGTCGGGTGCGGATTCCGGGCGCGCCTTTCCACGGTAGCGAGAGGAAGAGGTTCGGCGGGCGCGCCGCCGCAAATCTGCTCGATCACAGCGAACGCCAGCCCATGCAGCCGTGCGCGGTCGCCGGGGAGCTGGAGCTGGTAGGCGGCGTCGCGCAGGAGGGCGTGTCGAAACAAGTACGTGGCTTCGGCCATCACGCGGAGACCTCTTCCAGTGTCGGCAGTCCCGCGTCGGAACACGCCCGGCGCATTTCCGAGCGGCGGTTTTCGAGCTCGGGCGTGTCGCCGATCTCGACGAGGATGGCCGAGCCCTGGGTCCACGAAGCGCGCGCGTTGTCGATCTGCCGGAGGGCGATGAAGAGAAGCGACCGGTTGCAGAGGTGGGCGCCGAGGGCGCGGCGGTGGCCGGTTTCGCGATGGAGGGAGAGGGCTTCCTCGAAGGCCAGCGCGGCCTTGTCGAGCCGGCCGGTGTCCACGTACAGGGTGGCGAGCTCGCCCAGCGCGACGCCTTCGAAGCGGCGGTCGCCGAGGGCGCGGTAAAGGACGAGGGCCTGTTTGTACTCCTCCTCGGCGCGCACGCGCTGATCTTCGCCGAGGTGAAGGCCGCCGAGGTTGAGAAGCGTGAGGCCCTCGAAGTGACGGTCGCCGCGCTCGCGGTGGATCGCGAGCGCTTGCTCCAGCACGGAGGCTGCCTCTTCGATCCGACCGCCGGCGCGGAACAGTGCGCCGAGGTTGCTCAGCGTCACGCCTTCGAGGTGCCGGTCATGGAGCTCGCGGGAAATCGCCAGCGCCTGCTCGTAGCACCGCCCGGCGGGGCCGACGCGGCCGGTCACGCGGTTGACGATCGCCAGATCCCCGAGCGCGATGCCTTCCAGGCGCCGGCAGCCGGCTTCCCGGAAGACCTCCAGCGCCTGCGAAAACAGCGCTTCCGCAACGCGAGGCTCCCCGGCGCGATTGGCCACGGCGGCCGCGCGGCGAAGCGACTCTCCCCGCGCGGCGCCTTCGAGGAGCG
>WSZJ01000117.1 GCA_009773755.1 Planctomycetota bacterium
CCGCGCGGCACAAGGCTCTTCGTGTTTTCGAATCTCAGGCCTGAAAAATAGTCCCTTGCCCCGGCAGACTTGCCGCTTCTGGTAATCTGAGGGCAGTTCCTTCCCGAGGCCCATCGATGCATCCGTTCCGTTGCCTCCCAGGTCTTCTGGCGCTGCTCGTGGGCGCTGCCACTCTTCGGGCGGAACCTCCAGACCCCGGGAAATCTCCCTACGCCGCGCGGCGCGTTCGGCTGCAGGCACAGCTTGGTGAGGGGCTTGCGCTTGTGCACTCGGGGCCGGCTGCGGAGCCTTTCCGGCCGGACAACGACTTCCTGTACCTGACCGGGTTGGAGTGGCCCGACGCGGTGCTCGCGATGACCCGGGACGGCTCCTGGATCTTCGAAGGCGACGGAACGCGAAAGGCGCCGGAGGGATTCAAGGAAGTCACGCCGGCCGATCAGCTCGACCTTGCCGCGGGCCGGTATTTCACCGAGGGCCTGTGGATCCCTGGTGGCCGCTACGAGTTCTATTCGATATTCAACGTGCCCGGCGAAAAGCGGGAGTTCGGCGACCCCTTCGAGCATGCCGAACGTCGCGAGAAATGGGGACAAGATCTGAAGTCGCGAGTCGAGTACCCGAATGTCCGCGCGCTGGAGCATCGCCTGGCCCGGATGCGCCTGGTGAAGGACGAAAGTGAGCTGGCGCTTCTTCGCAAGGCCCTCAAAATCACGGGCGACTCGCTGGTTGCGGCAATCTCGAAGGCTAAGCCGGGGATGAAGGAGCGGGAGTTCCAGCGCGTCCTGGAACAGGGCTACCTGGACGGCGGCGCGGAATGGCTCGCGTTCCCGACGATTGTCGGAAGCGGAATGAACGGGACGATGGTGCACTACACGGAGAACGGCGAGCAGCTCGACCGGAATGAGCTGGTTGTCGTAGATACGGGCGCGGAGTTCGGCGGATATGCGGCGGACATCACGAGGACCTTTCCGGCGGACGGGAAGTTTTCGAAGCGGCAGCGGGTGGTGTACGAAGCGGTGCTGGCTGCGCAGAAAGCGGGGATCGCCGCGATCAAGCCGGGCACGACGTTGCTGCAGATCGACGCGGTTGCGCGCCGGACGCTGGACGACCTCGGGTTCGAGGGGAAGATGCCGCACCTGACCGGCCACTGGGTTGGACTGCAGGTCCACGACGTCGGAAGTTATGCGACGAGACTGGAGCCGGGAATGGTCGTGACGGTGGAGCCCGGCGTTTACCTCGGGGACGAAGGGATCGGCGTCCGGATCGAGGATGTTTTCGTCGTGACCAAGGATGGCGCGGAGAACCTGTCCGCATGGATCCCGAAGTCGATCGACGAGATCGAGAAACTGGTCGGCTCGGCGGCGAAATGAAGCCGTCGCGCTGGCGGCTCGCGGTGTGCGTCGCCGCGTGCGCCATGACGGCGCTCGCGCTTCCCGTCGATGCGGCGGTGTCGCAGTGGTTCGAGGCGCACCGGCGGGGAGGGCTCAATGCGGCCGCGCTGGGAGCGACCAGCGCGTGGACTCTCGGGGCCTTCGTCTGGGCGGCGTGCGCGGGGCTGGCGTTTCTGAAGCATTGGAAGCAGGCGCTTCTCGTCGGTGCGACCACGGGAGTCTCGCTGGCGATCGGGTCGCTCGTGAAGCTGTGCGTCAACCGGGAGCGGCCGTACAAGACGCTGGAGGACTTCGTCGCGCTGACGGCAGCCGACGACGCCTCATTTCCGAGCAACCACACGAACGGCGCGTTCGCCGCGGCGATCGTCCTGGGCGCATTTCTGCCGCGCCTTCGTCCGGCATTTTTTCTCTTCGCGGCCGGCATCGCCCTGACCCGCCTCTACGTCGGCGTCCACTTTTTCTCGGACGTCTGCGGCGGGATCGCGCTCGCGCTGCTCTCGTCGACCGTCGCGCTGGGAATCGCGGAGGCGAAGGGACTGCTACCGGTGAGGGCAGTCGAGGCAGGCGATGGCGCGGGCGCCGAGGAGTCACCGGACGCGGAGTAGACACGGTTGTGCCACGGTCTCCGTCGCGCGCCCGCGGTCCTTCCAGTATGATCCGGCCCGCATGGCAGCCCCCCCGTTTCCCCGCGTCCCCCTGCGTTTCAGGGAGGTCCTGGTCGAAAAGCCCTGGGGCGGGCGCCGCCTGGCGGCGGTGATGGGAAAGAAACTGCCGCCGAAGAAAAACATCGGCGAGTCCTGGGAAGTATCCTGCCGCGAAGGCGCCGTCTCCGTGGTCGCCGACGGGCCGTTCAAAGGCAAGTCCCTGCGCTCTCTTCTCGACAAGTTTCCCGTCGAAATCCTCGGCCGCGACATCGCCGGCGGCTGGCGCGGCAATTTTCCGCTTCTCGTCAAAGTGATCGACGTCGCGGCGCCCCTTTCGGTCCAGGTTCACCCCAGCGACGAATTTGCGTCGATCGCGGAGGGCGAGGGCGTGCCGGGGAAAATCGAGGCGTGGATCGTGCTGGCGGCAGGGCCGAAGGCGAGGCTGTACAAGGGTCTCGTGCCCGGAATGACGCGCGAGAAATTCACGGCGGCGCTGGCCCGGGGGGAGGCGGGAGGCTGCCTGAACGTCTTCCCGCTCGCGGAGGGGGACATCATCCTGATGCCGCCCGGGACCGTGCATTCCGCCGAGGACGTGACCTTCGCGGAATTCCAGCAGAACTCCGACACGACCTACCGGCTGTGGGACTGGGGAAGGGGCGGAAGAGCCGTCCAGCTCGAGAAAGGGCTCGCCGCGATCGACTGGCATACAACGGGGCTGGCGAAGTGCAAGTCGGCGGAGATAAGGGAGAATCTTCGGACGTACGAGATGCTGAAAGTGAAGCGGGGGACGGGAAAGGGGAAGCGCGAGGTGCTGATCTGGTGCGGGCGCTTCGTGCTCGAGTCGCTCACGTTTTCCGGGAAGGCCCACTGGTCGGGCGATCCGACGCGCTTTTACGTTGTGATGGCGGTGGAGGGCCAGGGGGAGTTCGTCATCGGAGGGAAGTCGCACAAGTGGAAGAAGGGGCAGACGTTTCTGATGCCATCGGCGCTGGGAGAATATGAGATACGGACGCGCAGCGGGCGGCTGCTGTGGTGCTACGTCCCGTGAACCTGCGAGAGTGCTGCGACGCGGCTTTTCCAGGGGCGCTGGAGTTCGCTCGGCGGCTTGTGCGGACCCCGTCGATGCCTGGTGAGGAGCGGGACATGGCGCGTCTGGTGGCGCGGGAGATGTCGGACCTGGAGTACGACGTGGTGGAGCAGGACGGCGCGGGAAACGTCGTGGGGACGATCCGCGGCGGGGGCGGGCCGGTGCTGATGCTCAACGGCCACATGGACCACGTTTCGCCCGGGGAGGGCGAGGCGTGGAAGCGAGGCGGTCCGTTTTCCGGCGTCCTGGAGGCGGGGCGGCTCTGGGGTCGTGGTGCGACGGACATGAAGGGCGCGCTGGCGATGATGGTGCACGCCGGGGGCGCGCTGAAGCGGGCGGGAGTGACGCCGGATGGCGACGTCGTGGTGGCGGCGGTCGTGATGGAGGAAACGGGGGGGCTCGGGACGCGGTACATGCTGAAGCACGGGCGGCGTCCGGACCTGTGCGTGATCGGCGAGCCGACGGACGGCAACGTGCGGCTTGGGCACCGGGGGCGATTGGCGGTCTGGGTGACGTTCCGCGGCAAGGCGGGGCACGCGTCGATGCCCCGGCTCGCCAGGAATCCGAATTACGCCGCGGCGCGTTTTCTTGCAAAGCTCGAGAAGGCGGTCGCGAAACTGCCGACGCACAAGGTCCTCGGCCCCTCCACGATCTCGCCGACGCTGATGCAGGTGGACGCGACCTCGTCGAATGTGATTCCCGCGACGACGAAGGTCTTCCTCGACTGGAGGTCGACCGTGGAGCGCCCCGCGGACGCCGGCCGGTGGCTCAAGAAAAATGTTGGCGGGCGATTCGAGATCGACCTGCCTGCGAAAGACTACCGTTCGTACACCGGCTACGAGGAGAAGGGTGTCTCGACGACGCAGTCGGGGTTCCTGACGGATCGGGGGCATCCGCTTGTGAAGCGGGTTTCCGCGGCGATCCGGGCTGCGTCGGGGCGTCCGCCGCGGGTCGGGATCTGGAAATTTGCCACGGACGGACGGTTGACGAGCGCCGCAGGGATTCCGACGGTCGGGTATTCTCCTGCGGAAGAGTCGGGGTGCCACGTGACGGACGAATCCGTTGAGGTAGTGAAGCTGAAATCGGGGCTGGAGGCTTACGCCCGAATGGCGGCGTTCACGACAAATTCATGACGCGTTGTTTCCGCATTCACGATAATTTCGGGAAAATCAGGGGCCTGCTTCGGAAATCACCATGATTCAGCCGTCGGAAATCACCTGGCGCAACGGACTGATTATTCCCATCGGTCTCGCCTGGCTCGCAATCGCCCATCCGCAGAGACTTCCGGGCTGGGTCCTGGGCCTTGGTGCGGGTCTCACTGTCGCCGGCCTCGCCATGCGACTCTGGAGCGCCGGCTGCCTCATCAAGAACGACAAGCTCTCGACCGGCGGCCCCTACCGCTTCCTTCGCGACCCGATGTACTTCGGCTCCATGCTGTGCGTCACGGGCCTGCTGACTGCGGCCGGAAATTTCGGGCTTCTCGCGGCATTTCACGTCGTCTTCCACCTCTTCGTGATGCCCCGGAAACAACGGCAGGCTGCGGCGGTTCGGCGCCGACTACGCCGATTACGTGGTTTCCGTGAGCAGTCTCGTGCCGCGGCTGACTCCGTATGAATCCAAAGAGCCCACGGAATTCGATTTCAAGCACGCATTGGTCCGAAATCACGAGTGGGGCATCTGGATGCTCGTCGTCGCGATTGCCGCTGTTCTTGCGTTGAAAGCGGCCGGCGTGATCCCGTGGCTCGAGCTGCCATGGGCGATTCCCCGCTGGATCTAGGCCTGAACCGCGCGTTCCTTCATTGCCGCGCGCCACGCACCCAGCGTCGCCGCGAGGCATGCGAACATCGGAAGGCCGATCGCGCGGGTAAAGGGATGGATGATGCCGAGTTCGAGAAGGACGGTCGCGAAGAGCCACCTGCGGAACTCGCGGTCGTGCCGGCGGTCCAGGAGACACGCGACCGAGGGAATGATCACGGCGAGGTGAAAGGTCCACGCGATCGGCGAAACGAAGGTGGTCACGGCGCTGACGAGGCCTGCTTCGGGAAGCGTCATCGGCTCGCCGCTGCGGCGGGAGAAGAATGCGAAGAGGCAGAGGAGGGCGAGCGGGAGCTGCAGACCACGCACGATCCACGAAACCGCCGTCGGTGACAGGCTTGCGATGTTGATGCGAAACGGCTTGCTGCTTTTCCCCGCGTTCACGTCCATGAAATTGCGTGCGGCCCAGGCATGAAGCGACTGATTGTTGTAGCGGACGGACTCGCGCAGTTCGAAAAACTTCGCGCCGGTTGTGGCGGCGCTTTCCCGGAACCAGGTTGAGTGAAGGTCCCTGGCCCGCGGCGCGCCCCAGACCGGTACGGCGATAAAGCAGCAGAGCGCGAAAGCAACAGCGCATCCGGCGGCGGCGGCCCATCGCCGTTTCAACAGGAAATACACGCCGACGATCGCAGGGGTGACCTTGATCGCGGCGGCGAGGCCGGCGAGCGCGCCGCCGATCCACGGGCGGCTCCTCGCAAGGTCGATCGCGGCGAGCGAGAGCGCGAGCGCGACCAGTCCGATCTGGCCCAGGGTGAACGCATCGGCCCAGAAAACTGCCGTTGCGATCAGGACCGCGATCGCGTCCCCCGTATCCAGCGGGCGGTCGCGGCCCGACAACCGAAATGCGCACTTCAGCCCCGCAAGAAGCGCCGCGAATGAAAAGCAATGCCACAGGAAGCACGATAGATCCATCGGAAGAAGCGCGAACGGCGCCATGAAGATCCCGAAGAACGGCAGGTACCGCTTCACCGCGGAGTCCGTGGGGCCTGCATCCTCGGATTCACGGTCTTCGATTCCTGCGGGACCGGCCTTTCGCAGGCCCGGGAACATCAACCGATCCGCTTCCGGCCCCGGGATCTTTTCGTAGGGATCGCGACCGTCGAGGACGGCGCGGCCGGCGCGCCAGAATCCGTCGTAGTCGGTTTTCTGGGTGTAGATCCGGCGCACGGACTGAAAAGCTGTGAAGAGGAAGAGGGCTGAGTACGCGGCGAGGAACGCCCGGCGCGAGGTCATCGGCCATCCTCGCGGCGGCCGCCGGCGGAATCGCGGGTTCCCAGCAACCGGAGTCCATTGAAGATGACGAGGAGGGAGACTCCGACGTCGGCGACGACGGCCATCCAGAGATTGGCGAGACCGGCTGAAGCGAGGACGACAAAGGCGAGTTTGAAGGCCAGTGAAAGCGCGACGTTCTGGGCAATGACGCGGGTGGCGCGGCGCCCGAGGCGGACAGCGAAGGGGAGCTGGCGGAGATCGGCGGACATGAGGGCGACATCCGCCGCTTCGAGTGCGACGTCCGACCCGGCCGCGCCCATCGCGATGCCTGCGTCGGCGGCGGCGAGCGCGGGAGCGTCGTTGACGCCGTCGCCGATCATCGCCAGGCTCCCGTGCCGGGCCCGAAGGCCGGCGACGGCCGACAGCTTGTCCTCGGGGAGAAGTCCGGCCCGGATCCCGTCCAGGCCGAGGGAGCCGGAAGCGGCCTGCGCGGCCGCTTCGGAGTCACCCGTCAGCATCGTGATGTTCGTGATACCTGCGGCGCGCAACTCGCGGATTGCTGAAGCGGCGTGGTCACGCACGCGGTCCGTGAATGCCAGAACCCCGACGGGGCCGTCGCGTGTCGCCAGGATGGCGCACGTGCGTCCCTCGGCCTCGAAACGCGCGACGGCGGGCTCCGCTGCGCCGGGCGGAAATCCCAACTGGCGCATCAGCCGCAGCGAGCCGAAGAGATGCTCGACACCGCCGATGTCGACGCGGGCGCCGAGGCCCGGCAGAGCCTCGTAGAGTTTCGCGCTTTCCGGGCGGATTTCTTCGCCGTGGGCGCGGGCGACCACCGCCTTCGAGAGCGGGTGCTCCCCGGCGAGCGCGGCGACGGCGGCGCGGCGGAGAAGCTCCGCTTCGGTCACCCCGAAGGCCTCGACCGCAGTCACTTCGAATGATCCTTCCGTCAGCGTACCGGTCTTGTCAAACGCGATGGCGCGCACCCGGCCCAGCGCTTCGAGCGCAGCACCGCCCTTGAACAGGACGCCGTGCCGGGATGCGGAGGAGATTGCGGCGAGGATCGTAACCGGGGTCGAGAGGATGAGGGCGCACGGGCAGGAGACGACGAGGAGGGTGAGCGCGCGGCCGAGCCAGGGAGTCCACGCGGCGCCGAGCGCGAGCGGGGGAATGACGGCGACGCCCGCGGCGAGCAGAAAAACAACGGGAGTGTAGACGCGGGCAAAGCGGTCGACGAAGCGCTGCGACGGCGCGCGGCGGGACTGGGCTCTTTCGACGAGGTCGACGATCCGGTTTACGGTCGCGTCGGCGACGGCGCGCGTGACGCGGATTTCGAGCGCGCCGCGGCCGTTGAGCGTCCCGGCGTAGACGGGCGACCCCGGAGCCTTTTCGACCGGCGCGGCCTCGCCCGTAATGAACGCTTCGCTGACGGACGACTCTCCCGCGGTGACGCTGCCGTCGGCTGCGAATCGCTCGCCGGGGCGGACGAGGACCGTCATTCCGGGTTCGAGTTCACCGACCGGGACGCGGATCTCGAGGCCTTCACGCCGCACCGTCGCGTCCCGCGGCGCCAGTTCTACAAGCGCGCGGATCGCCTCCCGCGCCTTTCCGAACGTCAGCGCTTCCAGCAGCGTCCCGACGGAGAAGAGGAACATTGCCGTCCCTGCCTCCGCCCAGTCGCCGAGCGCCGCGGCGCCGCCGCAGGCCGTGCTCATGAGCAGAAACATGTCGAACGAGCGCGATTTCCAGGCCATGCGGAGGCCGCGGACAAGTGCGGGAAGGCCGCAGAGCACGAGGGCGCCGGCGAAGCAGGCGGCGGATGCACGGGGGAGGCTCGCCCATTGGAGAACGAAACCGGCGGCGAGCGGCGCGGCGGCGAGCGCCGGGGGCAGGACCGCGGAGCGGGGAAGGCGCGGTGCCGCGACGGGGTCCGAGGAAGCGCCGTGACCGGGAGGGCGATCGGAAACGCCGTATCCCAGCCGGCGGACTTCGTCGGCGACCCGCGGGCCGGCGTCGCGCTCGGCGTCCGCCACGAGTCTTCCCGCCCCGAAATCGACCTCCGCCCACGCCACCCCCGGAACGCGCATCACAGCTTTCGAGATTCCGACGCCGCACCCCGGGCAATCCATCCCGCTGACGTACCAGGTACCATGCCACGCTCTCGCGGCAATCACTCGCGCCACCGATTGCGCTTCGGCCGCCAGCCGCTCGCGCGACAAAGAGGCCTCGTCGTATTCCACCGCCAGCGCCTCCGCGTCGGGCTGCAGGTGCGCTTCTTTGACGCCCGGAATCGTCCGCAGCGAAGCGACGAGCTCGCCTTCGCAGCGTCCGCAGCGGGAGTCGAGCAGGGCAGGGAGGGGGAGGACGGCGTTCATGGGTGTTCCGCGTGGCGCAGGCCCTGTTTCAGAACGGTTGCGACGTGGGCGTCCGAGAGCGCGTACCAGACGACGCGCCCGTCGCGACGCGCTGCGACGATCCTGCGGTCGCGCAATTTCGAGAGCTGGTGGGACAGGGCCGAGAGGCTGCACCCGAGCGAGGCGGCGAGGTCCGTGACTCTCGACTCACGCTTTCGCATGAGGGCGCAGAGGAGGCGCAAGCGGGTGCGGTCGGCGAGTGCGGAGAAGATGCGCTCAGCGTCGCGGAGGACGCGCGGGGAAGGTGTATGGGCAGGTCGCCTGGTGGCCATGGAGGGAATTGTCCGGCGGCGGCCGGCGAGCGTCAAATGAATTGTTGATCAATTGTTCAAGTATTCAAGCAACCGGGACCGCCGCAGGTTACCGCCACTTCCTGACGATTTCTTCCGCCCCGGCCGAGCGCAGCTGCCCGGCAGCAACTTCGGCCACGTCCTCTGCCACGCCTCCTTCCGAGTCCGCCCTCAGCCCGGCGAGATCCGCCCGGAGCCAGAGCTTCCCGTTCCGCCACGCCGCGTGCGCCCCCAGCGGCGTCCGGCAACCGGCTCGGAGCAGCCGGAACAGGGCGCGCTCGGCGTCGACGGCGGCGTGAAGCGGCGGGTCGTCGATTCCGGAGGCGAGACCCTCTTCCCCAACCCGCGTCTCCACGGCAAGCGCGGCCTGCCCCGCGGGCGGGAGCAGTTCCTCGAGCGGGATCACCTCGGCGATCTCGCCGTCAAGACCGAGCCTTTTCAGGCCCGCGACCGCCATCAGCAACGCTTCGAATTCTCCGTCCTGGAGCTTTCGGACCCGCGTGTCCACGTTTCCCCGGACGGGGACAGAACGGAGTGCCGGGAAGCGCCGCGCCAGCCAGTCCTGCCGGCGGGGGCTGGACGTCGCGACGCGGGAACCCGGGGGAAGCGCCGCCAGCGGGCGGCCGAGGACGGCGTCGCGCGGGTCCTCCCGCTCGGGGACCGCGGCGAGGGCGAGGCCGGCGGCGGTCTGCGAGGGCAGATCCTTCAGGGAATGCACGGCGATGTCGATTCGTCGGTCCAGAAGCGCGTCCTCAAGCTCCCTGGTGAAGACTCCGACGCCGATCTGCTCCACGGGGCGGTCCTGCGAAGCGTCGCCGCTCGACCGGATCACGATCGTCTCAACGGTCGACCCCGCGGCTTCGAGCCGCCGCCTCACCAGCGCGGCCTGCGCGAGCGCGAGCGCGCTTCCGCGAGTCCCTAACCGGATCACGGGCCGAACTGCGCCGTGGACCACGCGCGCGCCTCCTGCTCCACCATCCTCCGCCCCTCGGCGAGCTTCGCCCGGCGCGCGGCGGCATTGCGCTCCACGACGCCTTTCAGGTCGTCGATGTTGTACACGTAAAGATCCGGAATCCGCTCGGCTGCATCCTCCACGTTTCGCGGCACTCCGATGTCCATGACGAACATCGGAGTCCCTCCGCGAGCCGCCATCGCGGCCCGCAGCATCTCCCCGGAGACGAGCGGTTTCTCGACGGAAGCGCATGCGACGACGATGTCGGCGTCGGCGAGAGCGCGCGGAAGTGAATCCAGCGGGACGGGCGTCGCTCCGAGTCTCCCCGCGACGGCCGCAGCGCGCTCCCCCGTCCGGTTCGCGATCGTCACGCGCGAGACGCCGCGGTCGCGCAGGCACTGCGCCGTCATCTCGCCCGTTTCGCCCGCCCCGAGCACCAGCACCCGCTTCTGTTTCAGTTCGCGGAACACGCGCTCCGCAAGCTCGACCGCAACGCTCGCGACGGACAGTTTCCCGTCCGCAATCCGCGTCTGCGTGTGAACCGCCTTCGCGACGTTGAACGCCTTCTGGAAGAGCATGTGAAAGACTTTTCCGACGCTTCCGGCCTCCGTCGCAATCCGGTAGGCATCCTTCACCTGCGCAAGAATCTGCGTTTCGCCGACGACCATCGAGTCGAGCGACGACGCGACCGAGAACAGGTGCGACACCGCCTTCTCCCCCCGCAGGTCGTAGACAAATGGCCGCAGCGCGTCCGGCGCCATCCCGCCCCGGGACGCGATCAGGGATACCGCGCGCGGCGCGGCGGCCTCAGGGTTCCCCGCCATCCACGCTTCTACCCGGTTGCATGTCGAGATGAGAAGCGCTTCTTCAACGGAGGGCTTTTCGCGTAGCTGCGCGAGGAACCGTGCCGCTTCCTGGGCAGGGACCGCGACTTTCTCGCGCATCTCGACCGGCGCGTTGTGGTGATTCAGGCCTACGACCTGGATTTCGTTCACGAGTGGTGGACTCCGGTGCCGAGAAGTGTGGCGCCGAAGAGGGTGAATGCGGCGATGGCGAAGGACCAGATGGACATTCGAGCTGCGGAGCGGCCGTGGTAGCCGCGTGTGAAGCGCATGGCGACGAGGCCGCCGTAGAAGACCCAGGTGACGATGCCGCTGATGGAACGGCCGTCTGAGAGGATGGGTTTGTCCAGGAGCGCTGCGCTGGTGATGCCGAAGGCGATTCCGATCGTAAGGAGTACGAAGCCGGTCATGACTGAGGTGGTGTTGACGGCGTTCGCGGCCTCGAGGGAGGGAAGCGCGGATACGAGGGGACCCGCAGAATGGCGCTTGAGCTGGCGTTCCTGAAGGAGGTAGAGCGCGCCCGTGGCGAACGCGAGGAGAAAAGCGGCGTAGGCGAGGGCGATGAGGGCCAGGTGAAAGGGCGTGATGGCGCTCTCGGGGATGGCGGCAGGGGCCGTCTGGAACATCCTCAGGTACGGCGTGCCGGAGACGACGACCGCGAGCGGCGACACCGCCGCGGTGACGGCAGGCATTTCGTAACGCACGTCGACGAGGAGAGCCGCGATGGCGGCGAGGGCTGCCGCGAAGATGCACGCCTCGAACAAATGGAACATGGGGCATGCGTGGGTCCGCGCGGCGGCGTGGACAAGGAACGCCCCGTGCGCGAGCACGCCGATGGCGGTGAAGATACGCAGGAAGTGCGGCAGGGTGTCGCGGCGCGCAAGGAGTGCGCCGAGAGCGGCCGCGCCGGCCGTCGCATAGGCGATCAGGCCGAACCAGAACATGACCAGCTCGGAAGGCGCGTAGGGTGCCATCAGCGGCGCTTCTTTCCGCCGCGGCCGAGCAGGTCGGAGCGCTTCTTTCCCGCCCTCCCGGCACGGGCGGCCCATCCTCCCGCGGCCAGCATCGCCCGGATCTCCCGTTTCAGTCTCACCCCCACCGCCGGGGCCGCACCGTTGGTCGACACGGCCACTGCGACCGTCCCGTCCCGCAGCGCGGCGGGGACGTGAAAGTCGCACCCCGCCGGGTCATCGCAGACATTCACGAGGATTCCCCTGGCGCGGCAGATGTGCTTCACCGCCGCATTGACCACGCGGTCGTCGCTCGCGGCGAAGGCGACCGCAGCCCCGCGAAGGTGCGAACTCCGGTACGGCTCCTCCACGCGGCCGACCGGCAGCTTCTCGAAGCCGCGAGCGAAGCGGGGCGCGACGACGGTGATCACCGCGCCAGCGCGGACCAGCGCGCGGGTCTTCCGAAGCGCGACTTTGCCGCCGCCGATGACGACGACCGGCCGGCCGGCGAGGTTCAGAAAGACGGGATAGAGAGTGTTCGCTGACATGGTGTAGAAGCGCGATCTTAGACCCTTCAGCCTGAGGTGGATAGCCGACCTTTCTTGCCCGGCAACTTCCGGCGTCTAGAATGACAGGATGTCCGACACGCGCGTCTTTCCACTCTCGAGGGCGGTCTTTCAGCCCGATGACCTGGCTGAACCTGCGCGCATCCTGGCCGCCGGCGGGCTGGTTGCATTCCCGACGGAAACGGTCTACGGGCTCGGAACGAATGCGGAGAAGGGCTCCAGCGTCACCCGGCTGCTCGAGGTCACGCGAAGTCCGGCGGACCGCCGGCTCACGCTTCATCTTTCGCAGCCGTGGGAGCTCGACCGCTGGGTCCGCGACATTTCGCCTGCCGTCCGCCGGCTCACCCGGCGTTTCTGGCCGGGGCCGCTGACGGTGGTCCTCCGCTGCGCCGACGGAGAAACGCGCGGATTCCGCATCCCCGCCGACGAAGTCGCCCGGGAGCTGCTCAAGCTCGCCGCGGTCCCCGTCGTCGCGACGAGCGTGAATGTGGCGGAAGCGCCCCCGATCAACGACGCCTCGACGATCCTGAAGCATTTTGGCGGCCGGATTGACGCGGTGGTCGACGGCGGTCCGGTGGTGGGGCCGAGACAGTCAACGGTAGTTGAGGTGGACGAGAAGGGCTGCCGCGTATCGCGCGAGGGCCTCGTGCCGCGCGGTGAAATCGAAGTGGCGTGCCGCCGCAGGATTCTGTTTGTCTGCTCGGGGAATACCTGCCGGTCGCCGATGGCCGAGGTCCTGATGCGGCGGGCGCTGGCGCTGCGCATGGGTGTGGGCGAAGACAAGGTCGAGGAGAAGGGCTATGCGGTGGAATCCGCGGGGGTGGGGGCTTCCCCCGGCGCCCCGATCTCCGAAGACGCAGCGCGGGTTCTGGAGGAAATGGGCTGCCGGGTCCGGGAGCGGAAGTCGCGGGGGTTGACGGTGGAGATGATTCGCGAAGCGGATCATGTCTTCGCCATGACGCGTTCGCACCTTTCCCGTGTGATCGAGATGGCGCCCGAAGCGGCGGGGCGCGCCCGCCGGCTCGATGCTGCGCGTGACATTGAGGACCCCGTGGGGGCCGGCGTGGAAGCGTATCGCGCCGCCGCAAAACAGATCAGGAAGGCCATAGAGGGGGCGGTGAAATCGCTATGAAGATCGCAATCGGATCGGACCACGCAGGATTCCGGGCGAAGGAAGCGCTGAAGGCCTCGCTGACGACGGCGGGGCACCAGGTCGAGGACCTCGGCACGAGGTCAGAAGATTCGTGCGATTACACGGATTTTTCCTTTGCGGTGGCGGAGAGCGTCTCGAAAAAGACCGCCGAGCGCGGGGTGATTCTGTGCGGGACCGGAATCGGTTCCGCGATTGCCGCGAACAAGGTCCACGGCATCCGCGCCGCCCTTGTGCACGACGGCTTCACGGCGGAGATGAGCCGCCGCCACAACGACGCCAACGTTCTCGTGCTCGGCGCGCGCGTCCTCGCGGAGGAACGCATCATGGACCTCACGAAGACCTGGCTCGAAACGCCGTTCGACGGAGGACGGCACGAGCGGCGCGTCGGGAAGATCGGGGAGTACGAGAATAGATGTTGAAGTTTCGCGATCAGCTCGTGACGGGATAATGGAACGGGACTTCGCCCAGATCGTTCCGGCGCGTGATCCGGCTCAGGCAAACGCAGGCCAGTACTTGCGCAGTCTCCGATTCACGGTGGCCCGCAGCCCGTCGGGAGAATCGATCTTGGCAAGTGCGTGCTTCGCGGGCTCGATGAGGGCATAGTGGGAGAGCGTAATTGCATCGCAGCGAATGACCATGTTGAGCGCAACAGGATTGGGTGAACTCTTGCTTCCCGAATCGATGTCGAAAACATATATCCAGGCGGGCTGCCGGAATGGTTGCACTCGTGTGCGAGTGGAGGAGAGAGGGAATTCGTAGGTTCCATCCGTCAGATGAGTGAGAGAAGGTCTACCAAGGTGAGGTTGCCAACTGTCCCAGACCGCTTGGGGAAGCGCCAAGGTGCTCCCCGCACACTCCTCGTGGTGACCGAGCTGGAATTTGAAAACTGTTTGGTAAAAAGTCCTCTTGAATACGTTCGAAATGTTGGGTCCCTCCACATCCTCGCTCGTCCATTCCGGATTGTCCTGCACCGACTTGCCGAATTTTCTTCGGTGCAGTCGAAGTGCATCTGAGAGATTTCGGACGGCCGCCCCGTACGAACCATGAAAGTCCATGGTTTGGACTTCTACGGCCGCAAATTGACCGCATCGGACACCTTCGCCTGACGGAAGAACCTGAACCAGTGTAGTGTCCAGGTTGAAACGCGGAGATTGTTCTGTGCCGGGAAGGGCAACCTCGCCCCCAAGCTTGTCAGTGAAGAAAACGAAGACCGATTTGTGATCGGCGAACGCCTTGAGCACGCGCGCCTGAGTTTCGAGCGACTGCAGCTCAGGAGCGGGAATTAACTCGAGCTCCCTGGCCTTTGGGATCCTGTACATCCTGCGAGTGGCTTGCAGCAGGATCCCTGTATCGATTACGCGGTACGGACAAACGATCCAGTCTTGATTCTGTCCGTTGCTGTCGCTGTTTATGGTGCAAACGCCGCTGGATCTCGGCGTCTTGACGCACTTCGTCTCTCTCCTCGAGATCGATGAAAGAAATGGGCATCTCCCACAGATCTGGTCCTCCAAGGTACGTGGCGTGCAGGCAACGAACGGGAAAACTCGATGACCGAACCATTCGCTCACGTGATTTGGCAACGCGATTCTCCGAGGGTGAGATTCGCAATGCTCTTTCGGGCGACTTCCGCGAATCGATCGGAAATCTCGAACCCGATTGTCTGCCGACCTGAGCGCGCTGCGGCCACCAACGCTCGCCCCGTTCCGCAAAACGGATCAAGCACGACTCCGCCGGGTGGCGACGAACTGGCTATTCTCGGACGGACGATGTCTTCGGGAAAGGTGGCAGAGTGGCCATCTTCACCCGATCGAACGTTGCAGAGCACAACGTCATGCGCTCCGGCCTCGACTTCCGACAGGTCGTAGTAATACTTCGCGCGACCTTCCGACGGTCGCTTCACCAGATGAAAAAAATGCTCATGGCACAAACGAAGCCGGTCCCGCTCTGGTCTCGGAGGTACGTTCGGCTTGAACCAGATCAAGTCATTGCGAACAATCCATCTCAGTTCCTGCATGTGTATCGCGAATCTGGAAGGAAGCAAGAGGAGGTTCTTTTCCTGCCGGAATCCTCCCATGGGCCCGCGTCGCCGAAGCCGCGAAGTGTCACCCAACCCCTGACGTCCCTCCGGTCGGATGCTCGCCCATCGACTGAAATAGACATCTCCGATATTTATCCACATGCTGCCGGATGGTTTCAGGGAGCGAGCGAACTTGTCGAGGATCTCGACGAGGTGCTTCAGATACCACTCTGGCAGCGGCTCAAGTCCAAGAATTCCGCCGTTGCGCCTATACCAATCGTAGGAAGGAGGGTCGGTCTGGGAGCGGCCGGACTTCTTCCACGCTGCCAGTATGTCCCAGTTATGCTCAAGCCCATAGGTTCGCAACCCCCAGTAGGGCGGACTGGTGATGAGGAGGTCGACGGTCGAAGCATCGACAGTCTCCGCGAGGTCGTAGGCATCCCCGACCCGGACCTCATGCCTCGCTTTGTGAGATCGCTCGCCGTTCGAGTGTCGCTTCACTTGCTCTTGAGGCATCTGAAATCCCAAGCTCTGTTGAGAAACGGAGAAGTTCTTCCACATGAATGGCCTGGAACCCGGGCGGTATTCGGCAGCGCGGAGATGCGCCTCGAGCGGGAAGACCAAGTTCGTCCTTTGTTATATCCGGCACCGGAATTGAGTCAAGGCAATTAGCGACGACTCCCCCCGTCTAGTCCGGAGAACTCCGGATTCCGAGTGCGAGTCGCTACGCTCTCGCAGGCACCCGATCCAGCTCCGCCAGCGCGCGTCGCACGGCCTCGAGCCGGTCCGCTTTTCTCCTTGAGGCGTCCGCGGCGCGGCGCAGCAACTCGGCCGCGCGGTACTCTTCCATATCGCTGAGCTGCCCGGCATAGCGCGCGGCGGTTTCCCAGGCCGGCCGCGTCGTCGGGAGCAGGTCGCGCAGGCTTTTCTCGAACAGCAACCGGCGATACACCTGAAGCGCTTCGCGCCGGGCGGCCTCGCCCGCGAGAACGCTGGCGGCGAGGAAAAGGGCGAGCAATGCGCCGAGGGAGGCGCAGGCGATGGTCCAGGCGAGGTCGGGGAAGGGGAGCATGGGCGGAGTTTGAGCCCTCTCCAGGGAGAATATCGGAAGAAGCGGGGAGTGGCTTGAGGAATAAGTCAAAGGCAAATCCCAACTCCAACTCCAATCCCAACTCCAAAAGTACCCTACGTGTAAGCGGCGAGACCCGTAGCCGCCTGTCCCAGGACAAGCGTGTGGATGTCGTGCGTCCCCTCGTAGGTCTTCACGCTCTCGAGATTCATCATGTGCCGGATGACGGGATACTCATCGATGATCCCGTTCGCGCCGTGCAGGTCGCGCGCGAGGCGCGCGATGTTGAGCGCGATCTCGACGTTGTTTCGCTTCGCCAGAGACACCTGCTCCGGCTTCAGCTTTTTCTGGTCTTTCAACTGGGCAAGCCTCAGGCAGAGGCACTGCCCTTTCGTAATTTCAGTGAGCATGTAGGCGAGCTTTTCCTGGTTGAGCTGGAACGCACCGATCGGCCGGTCGAACTGGATCCGTGTTTTTGCATAGTTCACGCTCGAGTCGTAGCACGCCATCGCCGCGCCGATGGCGCCCCACGCGATTCCGTAGCGCGCCTGCGTCAGGCACGAGAGCGGTCCCTTGAGCCCCTTGACGTCCGGAAACACGCAATCCTCCGGGATTGCACAGTCGCTGAAGATCAGTTCACCGGTGATCGACGCGCGCAGGCTCCATTTGTTCTTTGTCTCTCTGCTCGTGAACCCGGGCGTCCCCTTTTCGACGAGGTACCCGCGGATCTGGTCCTCGTCGTCCTTCGCCCAGACGACCGCGATGTCCGCAACCGTCGCGTTCGTGATCCACATCTTCGCGCCGTTCAGCACCCACTTGCCGCCCTTCCTCTTCGCACGCGTGATCATTCCGCCCGGGTTCGAGCCGTGGTCCGGCTCGGTCAGGCCAAAACACCCGAGCTTCTTGCCGCGAGCCATCGGCGGCAGCCACTTCTGTTTCTGATCCTCCGTCCCGTAGGTCCAGATCGGCCACATGCACAGCGAAGTCTGCACGCTCGCGAACGACCTCAGGCCTGAGTCCCCGCGCTCGAGTTCCTGCAGGATCAGCCCGTACGCAGTCGCGTTCATCCCCGCGCAGTCGTACCCCTGGATAGGCGCCCCCAGGAGCCCCATTTCCGCCATTTCGGGGATCAGGTGGTCCGGAAACGTCCCGGCGCGGTTGTGCTGCTCGATGACCGGCATGAAGCGCCGCGACACCCAGTCCCTGACGGTATCGCGCACGGCGCGCTCTTCTTCCGTGAGCAATTCGTCGAGCTGGTAGAAATCAATCCCCGTGAACGGCGCTGTCATTTGAGACCCCCTCCAGGATGAAAGACACGAGCTGATTCGGCCACCGGTCCGTCGCACGAGTTTGAAAAGTCCTGAATCTCACCGTGCGCCTTGCCGGATCTGAGTGTGAACCGGATCGAAGGGCGGAAGTGTGCGAGGCGGGGAGCGGTGCGTCAACAACCCCTGCGAACGAGGCCTTCGCCCCTCGGAGCGCGACGAAGATCCGGCGGGTCGGGCGGAGTC
>WSZJ01000118.1 GCA_009773755.1 Planctomycetota bacterium
ATAGGGGCAGGAGATGCGTCCCTCTGGGCCGCCGGTCTGGATGATGATGATGTCCCCGTCGTCCTGGACAATCGTGCCGGCGATTTCATGCTGGTTTCGGAGAATGAGAACGTCGTCGGCGAAGGCCGAGAGCGTGAGAACGAAGGTGACGAGGGCTGGCAGGCGGATCATTGAAGGGGAGTATACGAGGTGGGTGGGATACGGAAGTTTTGAGACGGGAGTCGGGAGACGGGAGCCAGGGTCTGGAGGGTGTCCAGGTTCACGGGAGGGAGATGGCATCGCGCGGCTAGCAGGACCACTTATTCCAAAATGAAATACTATTTCAAAATGAAATAGCCTCAAGCATCCGGTTCTTATCGCCGATCACTCTATTACCCTCCCATTCCAAGGAACCCCACTCCTATGGAAATCAACAGGGTCGATCCTTCGTTCCCGATTCGACCCGTCCGTGTCCTGGAACTCGCTCCGCCCGCCTCGTTCGACGACGCCCCGCGCGATGTCGTCTCAATCTCCCCGCAGGCCCGCCTCCGCGAACAACTGCGGGCCGCTCCCGACATCCGTACCGACCGCGTCGCAGACCTCCGCCGCCGGATCCAGAACGGAAGTTACGACGAGTCGGCGGCGCTGGGCGATACCGTGAAGCGGCTTCTCGGCGAGATCGAATAACCGATAAAGTACCGGCATGCCCCCCGTCGCCGTGCTCTTCACCGGTCTCCTCGCCACTTCAGAGCCCCTCCTCGCGGCCGTTCGCGCTTCACTCGAAGCCGAATGGGGTCCGGTAGCCCAGGCCAGCATTCCGCGACCCTGGACGGAGACCGACTACTACGAGGCCGAGATGGGGAAGGGGCTCGTGCGCCAGTTCCTGGCCTTCGAGCGGTTGGTCGGCGTCGACCGCCTGCAGGATCTGAAGCGGCGCTCGGTCGCGCTCGAGGAGACCTTCAAGCCCGGCGCCTCGGTCGCCCGGCCGGTGAACATCGACCCCGGCCTTCTTGGCGAGCACAGCCTGACGCTGGCGTCCACCAAGCGGGCCGGACACCGTGTCTGGATCGGCGAAGGAATCTGGGCGGAAATAACCGTCGTCTACCGCGACGGCGCCTTCCAGCTTCTCCACTGGACCTATCCCGACTTCCGCCGCCCCGCGACGCTCGAATTCCTCGCCGCGTGCAGAAAGCTCTTCCTCCCTCGTCTCAGGTAAAAAAGAAGCCGCCTCGCTCGAAAGCAAGGCGGCTGGGTGGTCGACTGTCGGAACGACTAGTAGCGGGCGGGATCCCGTTCGTCGTAGTTCAGGAAGTGACGGTCGATGAACTTGTGCATCTCGTGGATGTCCTGACGGAACGCCCACCAGTGATGCTTGTTGTGCTCGCCATCGAACGTGCAGCCGACGAGGGCCGCGCCCGAAACCAGCAGTGCTACGAGGAGAAGCTTCTTAAACATCCTGATTCCTCCAAGCTGGGCCTTTGGCCCCCCTCTTGATGCCCGGGCGGTATGCCCGGCGTTCAAGTTACGGTTAGACATCTTAGGACACGGCAAACCTGAGTCAAGAGGATTGTGCACAAAAAGACAGTTGCGGGTTGCGGGTTGCGAGGAAAGGCACCACAACCGCGGAAGCTGGTCCTGGCCGTTGACTCGCAACTCGTCCACTCTGAGCGAGCGACCGGAGGGAGCGAGTCGAAGGGCAACCCGGAACTCGCAACTTACTTCAGGTACTTCTTCAACACATTCGCCGCAACCTCTCCTCCATCCGTGGCCACGTCTTTCCACTCCTGCTTCGCGTCGATGAAGCCTTCAAGGTGCACATCCCAGTCCCCCATCACGAGGTACATCCTCGGAATGAAGGCCGTCGGAAGGCACTTTTTCATGCCTTTGACCATCACGTCGTACTCGACGAAGTCGTCGCGGCTTGTGTACAGGAAGGGCGTCTGGTTGGCGACGCACTCGCTGACAATTCCATAGCCGGGCTTGGAGACGACCAGGTCGCAGGATTTCACGAGGTCCTGGAAGCGCACGTGCACGACCTCCGGGACCTTGACCGCATTCGCCAGCCGCGGAATCGCCTGGTCGGTCGGGATCACGAACAGGAACTGCGGGTTCCGCTCGATCCCGTCGATCATGAACCCCGCGCCGTCAACGCCGCCGAACGCCAGAAGGATGACCTTCTGTTTCGTCTTCGGAATTCCCAGCGTGTCGAAGACCTCCGCCTTGTCGGCCGTCGACTTCCGCGCGATGAACGGAATCGACTTCGTCTTGCGGAACGCCGGGAATTCGCCGCAGAGCGGCAGCTTCAGCAGAAGATCCGCTTTCGCGTACGACTCGCGCGACGAGTCGATGATCCCCTTGAAGGCCTTCATTTCCGCGAGGTACCCCTCGTAAATCCAGTCCCACGAGAAGTTCGCGATCGCCACCGACGGCACGCCGATCTTGTTCGCCACGTCGAACGCCATCGGCGCGATGTCCGAGATGATCAGCGCCGGCGGATTCGCCTGCGCGAATTTCAGCTCCTGCTTCAGCACCTTTGGCGCGCGCTCGATCGATTCCTCGCAGTTGCGCAGCGTCCTCATCTTGTCGATGTTGAAGATCGTCCGCTGCACCACGCCGACGTCGACCTCGACGAAGCAGTACTCGAACGGCGCGACGACGTTTTTGGCGAAGAGCCAGCGCGGCGCGTTGGAGCGGATGTGAAAGAAAACGGTCGGGTCGATCGCATGAAGCGCGTTCATTACGACGCAGGAGCGAGTCGCGTGGCCAAAGCCGTGGCCGCTCACGTAGTAGAAAATGTTCTTCCGCGTCATTGGCGGGGCATTCTACGGATCGTGCCGACGCGAGAGTAAGGAAAGTGACGAACGGAGAGTTGAGAGGAACGGCAACGGCACGTGCGGCCGGATCACCGACCGCGTAGAATCCGGCCATGGCTCGCGGACTCCTGATCGGGTTCCTCGCCGGCGCACTCCTTGCCGGCATCGCGTTCAGATTCCTCATGTCGCGAGGCGGCGGGGACGCGGAAGGGGCCGCCGCAGGAGACAAGGCGGGTGAAAAGAGCGGGAAGACTCCGGGCGGAACCGGCGGAGCGGCAGCTTCGCAGGAGCTGGCCACCGCGCGTTCCGAATCGGAGCAACTGCGCGCAGAAATCGCCGACCTCAAGGTTCAGCTCGCCGAGGCGAAGAAAGTGGCGGGCGGCGCTTCGAAATCCCGCCTGAACCGTGCGGCCAAATGGAAGGAACTCGCTTCCCTGATCGCCCAGGCGAAAAAGGACGCCGAGGCCTCCGGCACGCCGATCAAGGGCGACAAGTACTTCGGGCCGCTTCTTGCGCTCATCGGGCTGGTGGCGGACGACCTTGGGATTCCGATCCAGGAAGCGGCGATGTCGCCGGACTGGTACCCGATGTTCGCGATGTCGATGCTCGAAGCGTCGCCGTTTCCGATGACGGAGGAGCAGCGGGCGGCGTTCGACAGGATCATGGCGGAGTCGGGGAAGGACTGGGATGCGTACATGTCTGGGAGGGAAGGGCAGTCGACGCTCGAGAGGGCGATGGCGCTTCGGGAGCTGCAGTTCGACATGTTCTGGAAGATGGGGCTGATGGGGACGCAGGAGCAGAAGGACTACATTGCGTCGCTGAATCTGCCGCCGCCGAACGCTCCGTACCAGGGCGTCTGGAACGGCGCCGGCCCGCGCGCGGCGTGCAAGTCGAACATTTCGAACAACATGGCGAAGTCGCTGGGGCTCGACGGAAATCAGATGACGTCGCTGTCGCCCGCCATCGACGACTACATGCGCTCGTACGAGGCGATCGCGAAGGAAGCCGGGCTGAAAAAGCAGGCGGGGGAGCCGTACGACGACCTGGCCGCGAAGCTCGCGCTGTCGATGGACATGCAGAAGCGGATCGGCGAGACGGTGCGGCTCACCGATGCGCAGGCGAAGGCGCTGAAAGAGTGGGCGCAGGTGTACGACTACCAGGTGAAAGAGTAGGTAGTGTGTCGTTGGTAGTGGGTAGAAACAAACCGGGCGCGGAGAATTCCCCGCGCCCGCTGATAGTCCTTTGACTCCCGTCTCCCGACTCCGATCTCCCGTCATTCTTTTCCAACTTCAAACCCCTTCTTCGCCGCCTGCTCCCGGATCATCTTTCGCATGGCCTCGTCAAACGCCTTGTCCTGGTTCAGGCCCTGCTTCTTCATTTCTTCGTCGATGAACCTGGCGCGCTCCGCGGCTTTCGTCTGAAGGTCCTTCTGGATCTTCTCGCGCTCGGCGGCCATTTTCGCGACGTGCGCCTTCTTTTCCTCGAGGGACATCTTGCGCATCTCCTCGGGGAGAACTTCGTCCTTCACGTCCTCGAGCTTGAAGTCCTTGTTCTTCGAAGCGTCCACCAGATCCCAGCTGCTGCTGTTGTAGGCGCCTGAGGCTTTGGCGGCGGCGCGCTCGGCGACGACGCCTCCTCCACCGGCCTCGCCCGCTGCGGCGTCCTGCGCCTTCTGGTTTTCCTTTTTCTCGCGGCCGCGCTCGCCGAACGCCACGTAGGTCTTGTTCAGTTCCTCGTTCATCTTCGCCATTTCGGCATCCATCGGCGTCGCGATCGCCACTGCGCCGCCGGAGATGTCGATCGTCGTGTACGAGCCGTCGGCGAGCTTCGCGACTTCGCGCCAGGTGCGCTCCTCGTCGGAATTCGGTTTCCCGCAGTAAATCGCATTGACGATGATGTCGGCCTTGATCGCCTCGGGAACCGTCACCGTGTACATGTTCTTCTCGTTCCCCTGCTGGGCCGTTTCGTTGCCGACCATGAAGATCATCCGAAGCGCTTCCTTGCTCTTGCTCCAGGTCATGTCCTTCGTCGCCTTGCGCACGGTCGCGCCGACCCATTCGTCGCCGCCCATGTCGGTCTTGAAAGTCATGAGGTTTTTGTAGACGGTGTCGAGGTCGTCGGTAAGGTCGAAGAAGCGGAATTCGCGGTCGCCCGAGCCGTATCCGACGAGGCCGATGCGCAGAATGGGAGTCGGCCGGACCTTGGCGATGTCGTTGACGATCGACCAGACCTTCTGCTTGGCCGTGTCGATGACCTGCTGCATGCTGCCCGAGCGGTCGATGCAGATGACGACGTCGACTTCCCCGGGCTTCTTTTCATCTTCGGCGCGAGCCGGCAGGCCGGCCGCAAGCGCCATCGCGATGGCCGCGAACAATTTCGTCTTCATGGCTCTTCTCCTCTGGACAACTGAATTTTTGCGCGGCGTCACCACGTCGCGTCTGCAACTGAGACGCCCGCCGTGAGCGGGAGTTCCACCGCCTCCAAACAAAAAACGGGCGCGGTGGATGACCGCGCCCGAAGTTTTTCTCCCGATTCCCGTCTCCCGACTTCCGTTACTCCTTCCCAACCTCAAATCCCTTCTTCTCCGCCTGCTCCCTCACCATCCGGCGCACAGCCTCGTCGAAGGCCTTGTCCTGCGTCAGCCCCTTGCTCTTGATCTCGGCATCGATGTACTTCTGCCGCTCGACCGCCTTCGCCTGGACTTCCTTCTGGATCTTTTCTCGCTCCGCCTTCATCGCGGCGATGTGCGCCTTCCGCTCGTCCATCGTCATCTTGCGCATGTTCTCGGGAAGATCCTCGTCCTTCACGTCCTCGATCCTGAAGTCCTTCCCCTTGCAGGCGTCGACCATGTCCCAGCTCGAATTGTTGTAGACACCGGAGGACTTGGCCTCGGCGCGCTGGGCGCCATTGGAAGCGCCGCCGTTGTCCGTCGAGTTCTTGTCCTGTTCCTCCTGCGCTTTCTGGCCGTCTTTCCCGCGGCGGCCGTACGCGACGTACGTCTTGTTGAGCGCCTCGTTGAGTTTTGCCATTTCCTCGTCCATCGGCGTGGCGATCGTGATCGCGCCGCCGGAGATGTCGATCGTCGTGTAGCTGCCGTCGGCGAGCTTCGCAACCTCGCGCCAGGTCCGCTCTTCGTCGGCGTTCGGCCTCCCGCAATAAATCGCATTCACGACGATGTCGGCCTTGATCGCCTCGGGGACCGTCTTCGGGTAGAGCAGGTCTTCGCTCCCCTGCATTGCCGTCTCGTTCCCGACCGTGAAGATCATCCGAAGCGCTTCCTTGTTCGCGCTCCACTTCATTTCGGTCGTCGCCTTCTTCACGACCGCGCCGACCCACTCGTCGCCGCCCATGTCCGTCTTGAAGGTCATGAGGTTGGCGTAGACGCCGTCGAGGTCGTCGGTCAGCTGGAAGAAGCGGTAATCGTTGTTTGCCGAGCCGTACCCGATGAGGCCGATGCGGAGGACGGGGGTCGGGCGGACTTTCGCGATGTCGTTGACGATGGCCCAGATCTTCTGCTTCGCCGTGTCGATCACCTGGTCCATGCTGCCGGACCGGTCGATGCAGAACACCACGTCGACTTGTCCGGGTTTTGCCTTTTCCTCCGCGCGCGCCGGGATTGCCGCCGCGAGCGACAGCACAAACGTCGCCATCATTTGCCTCTTCATGACTTTTCTCCTCTGTGGCTCCTGGCCGTTTCCGTGTGGAGTGAGAGCGTGGCAAGATCGATTGCGGGCTCGGACAGGGCGAGCGAGCGCAGCGAGCGAGGTCTGGTCGAGAACGCGAGCGATCTTGTCATGATCTCACTCCACACGGATCCACTCGGACCCGAACCGGAACGTGATATTGCGACCCAGCGCGAGCACAGCGCCCGTGCCGTCGTTGGTTCTCAGGAATTCGAAGTACTCCTCCGTGCCGAATTTCAGCGTCCGCGTGGCCTGCGCCTCGTAGCCGCCCTCGACCCAGCCACCGCCCCGGTTGTAGAACGCCCGGTTTCCGACGTTGCGCTGCCGGTTCATGAGCTCCGCCTGCGCGTTCGCGTCGTTCCCCCGGCCCACCGCGCCGTTCGAAGCCGCCTGCTGCCGCTCCTGGCTGTACGCGCCCCGCCACTCCTGCTGGTTGCGCCCCAGGTCCCACTCAGCCTGACCGTTGTAGTTCGAGCCGGCCGACTGCCCGACCCGCCGGTTGATCCCCGCCGCCGTCACAGGAACGTCCTCCGTGATCAGCCCCGCCGTGTACGGCGTTACCACGCCGTATCTCTTCGAAAGACGCACGATTTCCTCCGCCAGTTCCTTCGATTCGCCGCGCGAACGGATCTCGTCGAGCAGGAAGTCGATCCGCTGGATCGCCCAGAGGCGGGGAACAAACGCGTTGCGGGGGTCCGAAGCGAACTCGAGCGTGTAAGACACGGATCGCTGCTCGCGTCCCGCGAACCCGATCAACTGGATCCTGCGCGGGCCGTTTCCCTTGAAGCGGCCCGTGACGACGACCGTACCGCCCTGGAAGATGTCGGGGAGCTTCTTTGGCTGCACATCCGATACCTCGGCGCTGCCGTAGCCGGCCGAGAATCGCAGCACCGGGTCCGCCAGCAGCGGCGCGTCGATCCGCTTCGCAAAGCTCGCGAGTACTTCCGCGGCGTCTTCGTTCGGGTGGATGTACTGCCGGTCGCCGCCGTTTTCGATCGCGAGCCGGTCGAGAAGCCGCGTGTTCAGGTCGAATCCCGCGCCGAACGCGAAGATCCTGACTCCACGGCCGCGGGCGATCTTGAGAATCGCCTCGTCGTCGCGTTCGCCGATCGTGGGCGTGCCGTCCGTCAGGAAGACCACGATCTTCGTCGCGTCATCGCGGAACGGCTGTGCGAGCGACAGCTTCAGCGCGTCGGCGATCGCCGTGCCGCCGCGGGCGCGCAGCTCCGCCGTCCAGCCCTTCGCCGAAAGCCTCGATTCGGGATCAGGCCGGACCATGACCTCGGACCAGGCCGACGCCTCGGTCGAGAAACGGACGATATTGAAGCGGTCATTGTCCGAGAGCGAGTCGATGAAGGTCATCAGCGCCTTGCGCACCTGCACGATCTTGTCGCCTTCCGCCATGCTCCCCGAAGTGTCGATCGCGAACACGACGTCGCGCGGGATGCGTTCGCCGGCCGCCGGTTCCGCGGGCGGCGCGATCGTGAGCATGAACGCGCCGTCTTCGCCGGGCTCCTCGAACGCAAGGACCGCGGCGCCGAAGGCCTCTTCGCCGGACTGGTAGTAGAAAACAAACGGCCCGGCGGGGAGGTAGTCCTTCCGGTCGTAGCACAGCTTCATCGCATTCGGCCCCGTCCGCGTCGCAACGATGTCGTGCGTCGGGGAAAAGAGCGCCTTCAGCGGCTTCGAGGACTCGATGGTCGCCTCGACGCTCATCGACTTCAGCGGCTTCCGGAACGACGCCGGCACCGCGTTGAGCGTGTTCACGCGCACCAGCCCGCCCTGCGACCGGAGCGCTTCGATCGTCTTGATCTCGACATCGAAATCCGCGTTGGCGGGGACCGGGAAGATCCGGACCCGCAGGAGACGCGCGCCGTAGTACTCGAGAAGCGCCGGATCCTTCTGCTTCGCGACAATCCCCTCGTAGATCTTGCGCGCCTTCTCCGCGTCGAGGATTTCGCCTTCCGCGGACTTGCCGTTGATCGTCACGGCGAAGCTCTCCACCCTCTGGTCCGGCTCCAGCTCCATGAAGAACGTCGCTTCCGTGTTAGCGCCGCCCCCGGTGTTATGGAACTTCATCCTCAGCGTCTTCTCCGCGACGTCGTCCCGAATCGTCATCGTCGCGTGCGTCTCCCGCAGCTCGACCTCCCCGGGTCGCTCCGTGTAGACCCATCAGGAATGGGCGTCGCGGGGGGAGAGGAGAGAAATGAACAGGGCAGCGGCAAGGAAGAGTGTGTGGTTTCGCATGGAGGGCGAAAATGCAACAGGCGTGCCGGTGCGTTGTGGGGAAATGCACGGGAGAATCGAATCCTTCGCGCGGGCGGTGTATCAGTCCGGATACGCACTCCGCCGGCAGGCCAACCTGTTCAGCGTGGCCCGGACGGTCTCAGGCGGGAGCCGTAATGGAGGCCCGACGCCGCGAACAAGCTGCCCGCCGCGAATCCGAGAATCTCCATCGCGCGAACGAAGTACCCGAATCCTCCCATCGGCGGGCCTTTGCCGCGGAGAATGCTCGTGGTTGCCAACTCTCGCATCGACTGGTCGGTGAGTTGCCAGAAGCTCATCGGCACGCCGTCCTTGAACTGCGGCTGAAGCGCCGCGATGTGCAGATACAGCATGGTCAGGCATGCGGCGACCTGCAGGAGGAAAACCAGCATGAGAAAGGAACAGGCGGGCCGTGTGCCTGTCCACCAGACAGCCGCCCCGTAGCCGCTTCCCGCCACGACACCGATGATGAAGGAGCGGACCGAAATCACGTCGGTCACATACTTGCCCAGGAATCTGGTGTCCCCGTCGATCGTCCCGAGCCACCGGACTGCGAAGAGCGTCATTGCGGTGGAGGCGAGGCCTGTCGCAAGAATCCAGGGCAAACGGGTCGCGCGCGGAGAGAGAAGTGAAGGCGCCTGGTTGGCCGGGGGAGTGGAAGCCGCGTGAAAGTCCGGGGAACTGGTCACAGGAGACCGTCCTCAAGTGGGCGGAAACGCTGGCTGAGTATGGAAGCCGGGCGCTGCAGGCGAAGAGAAAACGAGGCGGGGGATTCAGGGAGGTTCTCTCGACGCTCCCTCCCTCAACCCCTAGACTCCCGCCGCGATGAAGACGAGAACCAGCGCCGCTTTGTACTCCCGCGCCCGCCGAATCCTTCCCGGGGGAGTGAATTCTCCCGTCCGTGCCTTCCGCTCGGTGGGAGGCATCCCGCGTTTCCTCGTCCGTGGCCGCGGCGCGCACGTGTGGGACGCCGACGGCAATCGCTACGTGGACTTCGTCGGCTCCTGGGGGCCGTTGATTCTCGGTCACTCGCACCCGATGGTCGTTCGCGCAATCGCGCGTGCCGCCGCGAACGGCTCCACGTTCGGCGCGCCGACCGCGGCGGAGACGGAACTCGCGGAAGAAATCCGGCTTTCCATGCCGTCCATGGAAAAGCTGCGGCTCGTGTCGAGCGGGACGGAAGCGGTGATGAGCGCCGTTCGCGTGGCGCGCGGCTTCACGAAGCGCGACCTGGTCGCGAAATTCGAAGGCGGGTATCACGGTCACGCGGACGGGTTTCTCTCGAAGGGCGGAAGCGGTCTCGCGACGCTCGGGATCCCGGCGAGCGCGGGCGTCCCGAAGGCGGTTGCCGCGCTGACGCTCACGGCGCAATACAACTCCCTGAAAAGCGTCGAGGCGCTCTTCCGCAAACGCGGCCGGAAGATCGCCGCCGTCGTCGTCGAGCCCGTCGCCGGCAACATGGGCGTCGTCCCGCCGGAGCCCTCTTTCCTCCCCGGCCTGCGCCGCCTCTGCAACCGCTGGGGCGCCCTCCTCATCTTCGACGAGGTCATCACCGGCTTCCGCGTCGCCATCGGCGGCGCCCAGGCGCTCTTCGGCGTCCGCCCAGACCTCACCACGCTCGGCAAAATCGTCGGCGGCGGTCTCCCGCTCGCCGCGTACGGCGGCCGCGCGGACGTCATGGCGCTCGTCGCGCCGGATGGCCCGGTCTACCAGGCCGGCACTCTCTCCGGAAATCCCTGCGCCGTCGCCGCGGGGCTCGCGACGATCCGGCTGCTGCGCAAGCAGGGCCTCTACCGCGACCTGGCGCAGCGGATGCGCCGGTTCGGCGACGCACTCGGGGAAGCGGCCCGCAGCGCTAAAGTCCCGCTCGTCATCAACGCCGTCGGCTCCATGGCGACCGCCTTTTTTCAGGGCGGCCCCGTCACCGACTGGGCCTCCGCCGCCCGAAGCGACACGAAGCGCTACGCGAAATTCTTCCACGCCATGCTCGACCGCGGCGTCATGCTCGCGCCGTCACAGTTCGAGGCCGCGTTCATTTCGACGGCTCACTTCGATCGCATTCTCGATGACGTCGCGCGCGCGGCGAGGATGGCTATGAGATCAAACTGAGCAGCGGCCGGGGCCTATTTCGGCTGGCGCAACTTATCCTTCATGTCCCCGAGAAACTTGGGTCCTTTGAGCAATTCAATTTGGGCCCTCTGGTCAGGGCATTTTGTGATTGCTTCGTCCCAAGCCTTCTCCGCTTCATCGAAGCGCCGCTGGTAGGTCAGGATCACACCCAGGTTGATGAGTGCATTCCAATACTCGAGCTTAATTGCCTTCCTGTACGCAATCTCCGCCTGGTCCAGCGCAGGGCCGTACTCTTTCCCCCTGCTCCTCGAAGCGGTCACGGTGACGAGCCACGCGTTTCCGAGCCCGTTCCAGCACTCGCCACTGCCGTCGTCGAGCTTTGTCGCCGCCTCGAATTTCCCCACGGCGCGCGTCAGCGTGCCGAACGGGTCGTCTCGGCGCGAGTCTTCGACCTGGGCGCTGTAGAGAACTGCGTCCGCGACCGTGAACGCGCCCTTCTTGTGGTTCGGATCTTTAGTCAGCAACGACTCGAGGTCGCGGATCGCGCCCGTCAGGTTGACGCGGGAGTCCTGCCTCGCCTCCTGCTCGGCCTTGGCGATGAGAAAGAGAGCGCGGCCGCGTTCCCAGAGGGCGTCCGTGTTGTCCGGCTGCCCGCTCAGGACCGCCGTGAAATCCCCGACGGCCGTCGCCAGCTGGGTGCGCGGATCTTCCTTCTTCTTGAGCGAGAAATCGGCGGAGCGGACGAGCGCCTTGCCGCGGCGCATCTGGAGCGCCAGGCTGGGGGACATCTTGAGAAGCGTCTCGATGTGGCGGGAGGCGTTGTCGAAGGGGCCGCGCGGGCTGATGTCGGCCGCGATGTTGGCCTCGCCCTGGGCGATCCAGGCGTCGACGAGGATTTCGCCGACGCGGTAGGACGGGATTTTCTGGAAGAGGTTATCGAGGTCGGTGAGCGCTTCGTCGAGGGCCTTGGACGCATCGGACGTCTTCCCCTGCTTCGTCAACGCGTCGCTCAGAGCCCATCGCGCGAGACCGCGCGCCTCCAGCGCCTGAAGGCGGTTCGGGTACTGGTTGATGACGGCCGTCATTTCCCGGATGACCTTGTCGAACACTGCCGAGGAGTCGGCGCCTTTCTTCGAGTCCTCGATCGCCTTCTCGACGCGCGCCGTCGCGCTTCCGAGGACCGGTTCGACCGTTCCGCCGCCGGGGCCGTCGTTGCCGCGGACGGCGTCGAAGTCCTTCGCGGCGCGTTCGTAATAGGGTCCGGCGTCGCCCTTAAGCGCGGCCTCGGCTCGGGCGCGCTTGAGAAGCACCCGGCCGCGGTTGAGGAGAGCGGGGTAGTCCTTTCCTTCGCCCGTGATCGAGCTCAGCGCGTTGATCGCGCCGTCGAGCGCCACACGCGTGTCTTTCCCCGCGCGCTCGTCGAGCGTCGCGCGCATGAACGCCGCCATCGCCTTGATTTCCTGCGCCGAAATGTCGCCCGCGTCCCTTGAGACCGCTTCAATCGCTTTCGCGGAAGCGTCTTCGAGGTCCGCCTTGCAGTCTTCACCCTTTTCGAGCTTCAGCGTCGCCCGGTCGAGGCGCAGGCACGCGGAGGCCGCCGGGCCCGCGGGGTGACCCTCGGAGGCCGCCTTGTCCGCGTATTCGATCGCCCGGTCGATCCAGGCGGGCGCGTCCTTGTTCATCATGTCGGCCAGCGCGCGCCGGCGCAGTCCCCAGGCCGTGGAGAGCCGCGCGAAGCCGGAGGCGTGGTCCGATTCCATCGCCGCGTCCATCGACTTCAACCCGAGTTCCCACTTGTCCATCTCGTAGTAGAGCCCGCCGATTGCCGCTTGCGCGAAGCCCGCCATCGACTGACCGCTCACCGCGGACTCGTAGCGGCCGATCGCCGTCGAGGGCCGGCCGTCGATGCGGTCGGCTTCGGCCTGCGCGAGCGCGAGGAGAGACGACGGAAAGAACGCGGCTTCCTTCATCCCGTCCGCAAGCTTGAGGTCCGGGATCGCCGCCTTCCCGGCTTCCTCGGCCGCGGCATCGGGCGCGAGAGAGACGCCGCCGGCGCGGAATCGCCGGGTGCGGAGAAGGCTCTCGAGCTGCCGTCGCCCGGCGATGAGGCCGCGCTCGATCTTCGCGTAGTTCTGAGCGCCTTTGTCGAGCTTGCCGAGCGCCGCTTCGAAGGCGGCCTTTGCTTCGTCGTATTTCCCCATCCGCGAGAGAGCGCGCCCTTTGAAGAAGTCCGGCCAGCCGTAATCATGAAGCGCGCGCGTCCCCTCGACGGCGTCGAGCACCTTCTTGAACGCGGCCTCGCGCTCCGGCGGCTCGTCCTGCTTGTCCGCGCTCCGGAACGCGTCGGCGAGCGATTTCCAGACCTCGGCGCCTTCGCTCGTCTTTCCCGCATTCTCAGGCTTCGCCGGGCCCTGCATCGCGATCACGCCGACGAGGATCAGCACGATCACCAGCA
>WSZJ01000119.1 GCA_009773755.1 Planctomycetota bacterium
CGCCCGCGGCGACGACGCCGGCTCGCGCGTCGCGCGATCCAGTTCCGGCCCGTCGAAATACGCGCGCGCCCGTCCGGCGTCCATCAGGGCCGAGCCGTAACCGCGCGGGCCGATCTCATGGAATCTCGCGTCGATTTTCTGCGCGGCGGCAAGGGTCGCGGCGCCTTCGGCTGTCGCTGCCGTCGCGGCCTTCGCCACGCCGCGCCAGCCACCTTCAGCCGCCAGCGCTTCCGCCACGAGGTCGCGCTTCGCAACCCAGTCGACTTCCTTGTAAAGCAGATGCGGATCCTCGGCGAGCGCCTCCAGCACGTACCGCCACTTCGAGAGAACCTCAGCGGTCTCCGGCTCGACGTTCTTTCCGCAGAATTTCTCAGCTTCCGCCAGGTAATACCGCTGGATCTCCAGGGCGGTCATCGCGCTTCCGTCTGCGAGCGGGATCGTCCTGGTGAGCGCGGGATCCCCGTCGACAATCGCGATCGCCGATCGAAGGTCGCGCGGCGTGAGGTCCCGAAGCGGGTGGCCCGCCTCGATCATGCGAAGCACGAGATCCGTCGTGCCGAGCCGCAGCGCCGTCGCAAGCCGCGACGTGTTCGAATCGGCGAACAGCACCTGCAGGCGCTTCCGCCTCCGCCAGATGCTCCAGGGCTCGCGCACAAAATTCTTGAGGTCGAAGACGGGCCGCTTCGCGTCGTTCCAGTAGATCCCCGCCGTGTACCGGATCGAGGAAGCTTTCTGGGAAAGAGCGATGGAGACGCCGTTGGCGGGGACGCGACCCGGGCCGCAGTAGACCAGCCGCGTGACGAGGTGGGGGAGAAGGAGCCTTCGTGCGCGGGGAAATGCCGTCGCCAGGAGCACGATGTCGTACGCGCGGATCCACGGCATCGTCGCCGTCGCGAGCAGGTTGAAGAACTTCATGAGCGTCCGTTCGCGGAAGAGCCACCGTCCCAGCTCGAAGATAGCTCGCGCCACGGCGTCGAATGGCCGGCCGATTCTCGGCACGGGGGCGATGAAGGTGCAGACGCGGTGGAAGCCCGCGGCCGCGTAGAACGTGGCGGTGACCGCGAATTTGAACGCCCACTCGGCAAGAACCGCGGGGATCCAGAACATCGGGAATGCGATGCAAAGGAACAGGAGTCGAAGCGCGCCGGGCCGGTCGTCGATTTCGTAATTCTCGTGCGATCCCCAGACGTTCCCCGCGGTGTCGGCCGCGGCTTTGCCGATCACCAGCTCTCCTTCGAAGCCGAGCGTGCGCAGCCGGAACTCCGCTTCAGCATGGCCCCGTGCGAGAAGTTCGTCCTGCGCGTGATGATAGCGCGCGGCCTCCAGCGGCCCGCGGCACTCGGGCGTCGCCATTTCGAGAAGCCCGTTGGAAAAAAGCGACATCTGCGCTTCGTAGTGCAGCAGTCCGCCGGTCGCGAGGAAGACGCCGCCTTTTGGTTCCGCAGCGGGAAGCGCGGGCACCTCCGCCCTCACGGCCGCTTCGACAGCCTGGTAAATGTCGCGGGGGATGGGGGCGCGTCCACCGGGCTCGCGCGGCACCCACGCGAGCGAGTACTCAGTTTCAACACCGATCAGTCGCGGGTGCATGGGGGGCGCAGCGACGGGAACTCCGGCGCGGCTCCGCGATCTACTCGCCCCCGCCCGGCACGATCGTCGCCTTGAGATATTCCTCGGGCTGCGTCTTCGCGTCCTTCGCGATGGCGGCGATCGCGACGGCGGCGCGGTCCACGGGGGGCGCGACGGGCGGCGCCACGGCGGGCGTCACGGCAGTCGGGTCGGGCTTGTCTTCTTGCGACATGATTGCCTCGCGAAACTAGGTGAGAAATCGGCCGGTCCTGCGCTTCAGGGAAATGTGGCGGCGTCCGGCGGGCTTCCACCCCGCAAGGCCCGTCTTCCCCTTCCGACCTTCCTCACGAACCGCTTTGAACGATAGGCGTGCCCCGACAACGCGTCAACCGCCTTTCCGCCACCTATTGCGGACCGATCGAACTTCCACCCTGCGCCGTCCACATCTTCTTGAAAAGCGCGATTGACGCCGGCGCGTGTCCCGCGTAGTGGTTGTTGAAGTACCCGTAGATCTCGTATTTAGGCACGAGGTCGCGAAGCGCCTGCACCCATCCGCCCGTTTCCGCGTCGCGCTCGACCACGACCTTTTCCCACGTCTTCGTGATCTTTTCGATCCCCATCCTGTCGCCCAGCCACCGGACGTAAATCCAGTCCGACGTCAGCAGATCGATCCGCTTCCGGTACTCGGACGCCTTCAGCATGAACGGGTGGTCGATCAGCGTCAGCGCGACTCTCTTCGACTTCAGCGCGTCGAGAAATGCCGGCACGAGGAAATTCTTGTTTCGGACTTCGACGGCGAAGCGGAAGCCGGACGGGAGCGACTTCACCAGCTTCCGGATCGACTCGAAAAACGGAAACGGCGTCGGCATGTCTGTCTTGTTGAAGTACGGGAACTGGAACAGGAGCGGGCCGAGCTTGTCCCCGAGGCCGGACATGACCTTGAGGAAGCCGTTCAGCTCCTCGTCAATCCCCTCGAGGCGTTTTTCGTGCGTGATGACCTGGGGGATCTTCGCCGCGAAGAGGAACTTGTCCGGCGTCTTGCGCTTCCAGCCCTCGACCATGGCTTCGGACGGCGTGCGATAAAACGTCGCGTCGACCTCAACCGTGTCGAAATGCTGCGCGTAATAGGGGAGGAAATCGGCGGGCTGAGTTCCTGCGGGGTAAAAGGGGCCGACCCAGGAATCGGCGGACCAGGAAGAAGTGCCGAGGCGGAGGGGCATGCGCGGGATGGTAGCAGAACGGCGAGCGGGCGAGCGGGCGAGCGGGCGAGCGGGCGAGCGGGCGAAAAAAAACGACCTCTCCATTTCAGGAAGTCGTTTTATCTTTAGCCCGCCCGCCCGCACCGCTTCCAGCCCGAAGAAATGCTTCCGAAGGACGCGGTCGCGGTCGACCCACCATGTGGCGCGGGCTTTGTCGCCGACGCGCTCGACGAACTTGCAAAGCATGATCTTCTGGCCGCGGATCTCGGTCTCCTGTTCGCCGTGGCACTCGAAGATGCACGCGGACAGCTCGGTCTGGCCCATGGCGAGTCGCTGGACGGTGCGGCGCGAACCGGGGGACTGCGCGAAGGAAGCGACCCACTGGTGGAGACCGAAGCCGGGGACAAAATCCTCCGGGAGGGCGCGCTTGTAGGGTTTCCCCTGCCAGGTGCCGATGAATCCGGTCTCGATGTGGCGGAGCGTGAAGAACGGCTGGCCGAGCTCGGTCTGGATGCCGTCCTGCATGAAGTGGCAATTGGCGATGCGATCGTTGGCGCCGAACACGACGACGGCGGATGAGTCGTGCCACTGATTGTCCTGGCCCTGGTAGTGGTCCTCGGTTTCGAGCATGACGCCTTCGCCGGTCGGGCTGACGGTCTGGGACTCCCAGCCCGTAGGGTGCCCGTCTTTCCAGAGGGAGAACCAGCACTTCATTTTCTTGTGGACGGCGCGCTCGCCGAGTTCGCGAGTAGGCGCCGCGCCGACGGAAGGCGGAAGGCTTTCGGGTCTGCGGGGCGGGTCGGACTGTCGCGCCACGACTGCGGAGTTGGCGCCCGGCGGAGGCGGCGCAGTCGCGCGTCCAAGGAGGCGCGACGGCGAGTCGGCGATGCCGGGCGGCATCGGCGCTGAGCCCGGACTGACCGCGGAGGGACGGCCCGCCAATCCCGGCACCGCCGAAGACTTTCCTGCAGCCGCCGGCGAAATCTGCGTCGACTGCCGGCCGATCACGCTTCCGGTCGGCCCCATTACTTTGGTCGGGTCGTCGAATCCCGCGATTCCTGCGCCGCCCGTGTGCCGGTCGCGAGGCGCCGTGGGCTGCCCTAACGTCGCTTTCGCCGCGCTCTCCGATATCTCGAGGTGCGCTTCAAGCCCGAAGCTCACGCGGACCACGGTCCTGTCCGCGTCTACCCACCAGTGGTTGCGGTCTTTTCCGCCGACGCGCTCGATGAAATGCCACGCCTTGATGGGCCTGCCCCCGACCTTGGCGAATTCCTCTCCCATGCACTCGATCGACGCCGCCGCCGGCACGTCGGCTCCCATCGGAAGCCGGGAGAACCCGTAGAGGGAACGGTCCTCAAACGGAAGCGTCGCGACCCACTCGGCGTTGCCGAAGTTGGGGAGGAAATCAGGGGGGAGAATCTTGGTGAAGGGCTTCCCGGCCCAGGTCCCGCTGAAGACTTCGCCGTTGCGGCGGATCTGGAATCCCATGACGCCGTCGCTCTGGTACCGGACGGCCTCGAGGCGCGTGCCGCCCGTGCCGAATGCCAGCGTCGCGACGCCCTCGGACATCCCGGTCGGCGAGCGCCGGGCCGTGAACGTCTCGACCGTCGAGCTGCCGTCGGACACCGCGGAAACCACGTGGCGTTCGTAGCCCACCCGCTGTCCGTTCTGGTCCCAGAGGGAATACCAGCGGACGCCGCTTTTGAAAGGTGTGCGTTGAACGGTCGGCATAGGGCGCGGAAGTGCGCGATCCTGAAGGGCGCGCGCGCCGCTTGGAAGTGATTTTACCGCGAATTCCGGTCCTCGGGCCGATGTTTTTTTTGCGGAGGCCCTTACCCCGCCATCCGCACGAGGAACGCAACCGCCGCCTTCGCCTTCACGCGCTTCACCTCGATTTCCAGGCGGTCCTTCCCGAACTCGAGGATTTCGTCGAAACCGTTCGACCAGGGGAGCGGATACTCGACGACGTGGTCGGGCGTGACACCCTTTCCTTCGAGCTTATCACCCTTGGTATACATGCGGCCATCGACGACCGGGCAGAGAAGACACGAGCCGTCCGAGAGCGGGAAAAACTGCGAGCCGAGCACCGCGCCTTCCGTCGTGCGGCCGACCGCGGGACCCAGGTTTTCCTTCATGAACGCCCAGGTGAAGATCTCCTTCGCGGACCTGGAGCGGTCGTCGACGAGCAGCACCACCGGCTTGTCCCACGCGCCCGTGCGGAACAGGCCGAGGATCGCGTTCATCACGAAGGGCGAGCCGCCGCGCCCCCGGATGTCCAGCAGCAGGCCGTCGCACTTCTTGAATTCCTTCGCCATCGCGTTCGAAACCGTCTGAAAGATCGGGGCCACCAGGAAATGCCAGGTGTGCACGTACCCGAATTTCATTCCGTGGTGCCTGATCACGCGCACGCTGTTCTTCGTCGCCTCCACCGCCGAAATCGGTTCCGGCGTCACCACGACCGCGCGCGATTTCCCCTTCTCGGACTCAACCGTCAGCGTCACGGCTTCGGTCCCTTCGGCGCGCACGTACCAAAGCGGCGGCCACGGCAGCCCGGGGTCGCTCCCCGCCTGCTCGACCAGCTCCGACTTCTTCGCCGAAACCCCGTTGATCTTCACGATCCGGTCGCCGCGCTTGATCCCCGCCTTCTCCGCCGGCCCACCTTCGAAAATGCTGCGCACGAACAGCCCGCCGTCGATCTCGATCGCCTCGAACCCCACCTGCGGCACCGGCTCCGACCCCATCTCCGGCAGCATGTGCTCCTGGTACGCGTCCTTCGACATCAGCACCAGGTGCGAGGCCTTCAGTTCGCCCAGCATCCGGTTCGTAATCTCGATCAGCTCCGTCTGCGTCTTCGCCTCCTGCGCGAGCGGGCGGTACTTCGCCTTCAGCGCGTCCCAGTCCATCCCGTGCATCTTCTTGTCGTAGAAGTGGGCCTTGGTCGTCTTCCACGCCTCGTCGAACGTCTTGATCCGGGGCTTTTCGGCGAGGGCCGGCAGAGCGAGGGCGAAGAGCAGGGCGGTTGTCAGGAGGCGCATGGGCAGGAGTCCTGTTCGTGGAGTGCAGAGTGATACGGGGCGGAGGCTGGAATGATGGAGGGCGGAACGACTAACCGTAAACGGTGGGGTCTTTCACGCCCGCTTCCCGGAACCCCCGGCGGCGAATCACGCATGAATCGCAAGTGCCGCAGGCCCTCCCGCGCCGGTCCGGGTCGTAGCACGAGTGCGTGATCGAGAAGTCGAGGCCCGCGGCGGCGCCGGCGCGGATTATCTGCGCCTTTGTCATACGGATCAGGGGCGCGTGGATGCGCCAGCCCTTCCCGGCCTTCGTCCCGGCTGCGAGGACGCGCTCGAAGGCGCGGAGGAATCGCGGGCGGCAATCGGGGTAGCCCGAGTAGTCGAGCACGTTGAAGCCGACCACGATGTTCTTCGCGCCGATCGACTCGGCGAACGCGGCGGCGAGCGCCAGGAAGACGGTGTTGCGCGCCGGAACGTAGGTCACCGGAACGCCGGGCCCGATGCGCCGGTTCCTGGGCACCGCGATCCGCCGGTCCGTCAGCGCGCTGCCGCCCCAGGCCGCCAGATCGAGCGACATCACTCGGTGGTCCCGGATTCCCAGCGACCGGGCCACCCGCCGAGCCGCCCGGATCTCGACCGCGTGCCGCTGGCCATAGCGGAACGACAAGGCGTGGAGGCGGAAGCGCTTCCGAACGAGCGCGCCGGCCGTCGCGGAGTCGAGTCCGCCGGAGAGGAGGAGGATGGCGGGGCGCATGGCGGAAATCCTACGGGAAGCGCAGCATTCCGTCGATTCGCGCGGCGAGCCGACCGAGCAGACGAAGCTCAACCTGGGCCAGTCGGCGACTGCGACTCTCGCGGCACACCCAAATCCGGGAAGTCGCTGTTCACGGTCAGCGGCAGGCCCCGGCGGCTGCGAAGGGTGTTTCCAGGTTCCGGTGAGCTATTGCTCCGAACCGGCGCGACCCGGGCGGGGTTAAACTCCTGATATGTCGTCCCATGAACCCCTTCTGAATTCCAGGATCTCTGTCGCACCTTCCACCGACAGTGCGGAGGCCTCGCGCGTCCTGAACACTTCCGGCGGCCCTCCAGCAGGCCCGGATCCCGTCCAGCCGTTTACCGGAAAGGTGATTGCCGAGTATCACGTGGACGAGCTGGTCGGCGCGGGCGGATTCTCCATGGTGTTTCGCGCCACGCGGGTGTCGTCCGGCGAGACGGTCGCGCTCAAGATTCCGCGGGCCGAAGGGTTCCTCGAGCACTTGCGTCGAGAGGCCGTCGTCGCCTCGCGGTTCGTCGACCCGCAGGTCGTGGACATCCGGGAAGTCCGGCTTGACCACGACCCGCCGTTCCTCGTCATGGGATTCATCCAGGGTGCCGACCTGGCGCTTCCTTCCGGGCCGGTGCCTCCCGCGGAGATCGGGAAAGCGTTCGAGACCTTCCGCGACATCGCGGCGGTCGTGGCGCGCATGCACGAGGCCGGGGTTGTGCATGGCGACCTGAAGCCGGGCAACCTGCGGATCGACCCGGCAGGCAGGTGCCACGTGCTCGACCTGGGCGTGGCGCGGCAGCAGGTCGCCGTGCGGCAGGTGTCGACGCTTCGCGCCTCGATGCACAGCGTCACAGGCGAGAAGATCGCCGGGACGCTGGAGTACATGGCGCCGGAAGTGCTGGCCGGGGGGAAGCCGGGGACGCCGGCGGACGTGTATGCGCTCGGCGTCATCCTTCACTTCTTGCTCTGCGGCCGCCCGCCGGCGTTCGGGGTGAGTCCCTCGGAGATCAACCCGTACCTGCCGCCGGGGTTCGAGACGTTCCTGCGGGCGCTGCTCCACCATGACCCGGAGGCGCGGATCGGACGAGCCGGGGCGCTTCTCCCGGCCATCGACGGCTTCATCGCTGCAGAGAAACGCTGCCTCGCGCGGAGGGACGGCCACGCACGGCGCCGCTTCCTGATGGAAAGCCTGCGCACATTGGGTCGCGCCGCGCGGATCCTGTTCTGGACGGCCGCCGCCATTTCCCTCGCATTCCTGGCGTCGCTGACCCCCGCCGGCGCGGACGTCGCCCGGGAAGTGGAGTTTGAATCGTTGCTGGGGATGCTGGCCTGGCCGGGGGCTGTCCTCGGTCTGGTGGGCATCCTTCTCGGCGTCACATCGATCAACGCGTGGATCCTGCGGATCCCTGCGCGGACCTACAAGGAGCGGCCGGGACACAAGTTCTGGTCGTTCATGATGAAATGAGAGAAGCGCCCGGCATCGAGCTCCTGGAGCAGGTCTCGGTCACCAACCTCAGCGAGGTGTGGCGTGGCCGCAGCGTGTCCTTCGGCGCCCCGGTTGCGGTGAAATTCGCCGCGGGCCCCGCGTCGGCGGCGAGCTTGTCTGCGGAAGCGGAAATCGCGAGTCGGCTTGTCAGCAGAGGGCTCACGGGCATCGTCCCCGCCCATTTCGTCGCCTACCCGGAGCCCCATCTCGTTCTCCCGTGGATGGGTGGGCGGACGCTTCGCCACATCATCGACGGGATCCGGACCGAGGACGACCGGGGCCGCGCCTGCCGGATCCTCATGCACGTCATGGTGAACACGGCGGCCGTGCATCGCGAGGGCGTCCTTCACGGCGACCTCAAGCCCGAGAACATCCTCATCGGCGAGGGATACCTGCCCTGGCTCACCGACTTCGGAATGGCGCGCCTGATCCACACCGCGCGGCTCGATAATCAGGTAAGCCGCTCCCTCGACACGACCGGCGAAGCCTGGGGAGGGACGCTCCCGTATCTCCCGCCGGAAGGCCTGCACGGCGACCCGCCCTCACTCTCCTGGGACGTCTACGCCATCGGCGTCATGCTGCACGAAGTCCTCATGGACCGGCGGCCGGACCGAGCGGCTTCGCCCGAAGCGCTTCGCGCGTATCTCCCCTGGGAAATGGTGGACCTCCTCGTCGCGAGCCTCGCCTGGTCCCCCGCCGACCGGCTCCCCGACATGCCGCGCTTCTGCGACCGGCTCCGGCCGTACCAGGAGGAACTCGCGCTGACGGGCATCGCTCGTATCGGCATCCGCATCCAGCGCCGCTGCATGGTCGGCGTCGGGGCATTCTTCATCCTGTACCGCCACCTCTGCGCCCTCGCGCTGCTGGCGACCTACGCCGGGATCGTCGTCCTCGCGGTCCTGTGGCGGGCGCCGATCGTCCTGCTGTGCTTCCTCCCGTTCGTCATCCTGCACTTCGTCGTTCGCTGGGAGGGGCCCGAAACGAACGAGGAAGCCGCTCTTCGGAAAAGCGGCCAAGTGAAGAGCGGGGCGTAGAGACGCCGTGGGGGCGACGGGGTTCGTCGGCCGGAAGGCGAAGGGCGTTTGCCAGGCGAACCAGGGTGAGAATATTCCCGCATCCCTCTCGTCAAATCTCAGGAATCCTTAGATTCGCCCTTCGGGAACTCTCAGGACAAGCCGTGCCGAGCACAGTGATAGCATGGGAAGAGTCTTACTCGGCCCGGCTCAGGTTCCAAACCAGGATCGAGATTGCAACGACGGGTTTGTCGCGACAGGGGCCTCAGAGCAATGTCCAAGGACTACGAACAACGCCGGTTGGCCGCTCCTGACGCACCGTTTCCCCAGGCTTTCTGGGGTGTAAACCAGGCGATCGCAGTGATCAAGATGTCCTGCGAGGCCGCGGAACTTCGTTGGGGAGTAACTTTTGACACATTTCTCGACGACCTGGGCAAGGCGGATTTGGTACTGATCGAGCCAGGAGAGGGATCTCGATTCATTCTGATCAGTCACCGCCAGTGCCCAAGGCCGGGTATTGATATCTGGATACACAAGAACCATCGGAACCTGGCAGATCAGCTAATGAGCGTGCTTGCAATTCTGAAACTGGATCGCCAAGAACTTTCGTGGACTCATCCTGAGATCGCGTAGGCGGTTTTCCGGTGCGCGGGCCGACGGAGCGCAATTGCCCCTCGCCACTACATCGGGATCCTGATCCCGTTCTTCCTTGCCGCCCGCTTCGCCTCGTCGTACCCCGCGTCCGCGTGCCGCGCGATCCCGATCCCCGGATCGTTGGTGAGGACCAGCGAGACGCGTTTCGACGACTTCGCGCTGCCGTCGACGCAGATGACCTGCCCCGCGTGGATCGAGTAGCCGATGCCGACGCCGCCGCCGTGGTGGACGGAGACCCAGGTTGCGCCGCTGGCGGTGTTGAGGAGGGCGTTGAGGACGGGCCAGTCGGCGATGGCGTCGGAGCCGTCCTTCATGGCCTCGGTCTCGCGGTTGGGGCTGGCGACGCTGCCGGTGTCGAGGTGGTCGCGGCCGATGACGAACGGGGCTTTGACCTTCTTCTTCGCGACAAGGCGGTTCAGCAGTTCGCCGAAGCGCGCCCGCTCGCCCTGGCCGAGCCAGCAGATGCGGGCGGGGAGGCCCTGGAATTTCACGCGCTCGCGGGCCATGCGGATCCAGGTGGCGAGGGATTCGTTGTCGCCGAATTCCTTGAGGACGAGGTCGTCGGTGATCGCGATGTCCTTCGGGTCGCCGGAGAGCGCGGCCCAGCGGAACGGGCCGCGGCCTTCGCAGAAGAGCGGCCGGACGTACGCCGGCACGAACCCCGGGAAGTCGAAGGCGTTTTCGACGCCCGCGAGCTTCGCCTGGCCGCGCAGGTTGTTGCCGTAGTCGAAGACGACGGCGCCGGCCTTCTGCATGTCGAGCATGGCTCGGCAGTGGACGGCCATGGATTCCATCGAACGGCGGACGTATTCCTGCGGCGCCTTCTCGCGGAGGTTCGCGGCAAGGTCGAGCGTCATGCCGTGGGGGACGTAGCCGTTGAGCGCGTCGTGGGCGCTGGTCTGGTCGGTGACGAGGTCGGGGATGACGCCACGCTTCACCAGCTCCGGGAGGACGTCCGCGCAGTTCCCGACGAGCCCGACCGAGACCGCTTCCTTCTTGTGACGCGCTGCGTCAATCCAGCCGAGCGCTTCGTCAAGCGAAGCGGTCATCCGGTCGCAGTACGCCTTTTCGAGGCGCCGCTCGATCCGCCTCGGGTCCACCTCCACGCACAGGATCGCCGCTCCCGCCATCGTCCCTGCCAGCGGCTGCGCTCCTCCCATCCCGCCGAGGCCTCCCGTCAGCACGAACCGCCCCGCCAGCGAACCGCCGAAATGTTTCCGCCCCGCCGCCGCAAACGTCTCGTACGTCCCCTGCAGAATCCCCTGCGTCCCGATGTAGATCCACGACCCCGCCGTCATCTGCCCGAACATCGTCAGCCCCAGCGCTTCCAGCCGCCGGAACTCGTCCCACGTCGCCCAGTGCGGCACCAGCAGCGAATTCGCGATCAGCACGCGCGGCGCCATGTCGTGCGTCCGGAAGACGCCCACCGGCTTCCCCGACTGCACGAGCATCGTCTCGTCGTCCCGAAGCGTCTTCAGCGTCGCGAGAATCGCCTTGAGGCACTCATGGTTCCGCGCCGCCTTGCCGCTGCCTCCATAAACCACCAGCCGCTCCGGCGCCTCCGCCACCTCCGGGTCGAGGTTGTTCTGGATCATCCGAAACGGCGCTTCCGTCTGCCACGACCGGCACGTGCGCTTCGCGCCTCGCGGCGCGCGGATCGGTTTCATGCGCGCGATTCTGCCGGGAGGGACTGCGAAGGGGAAAGCTTTGCCTACTTTCGACGGGCCTTGAAGAGATCGAAGAGGGGGTCGGTGTCGATGCGCCAGGACTCCTCTCCCTCGTTTTGCAGGACCCAGTCCTTGCCGGAACCGGCGCCTTCGACACAACGGCACTTCGCGGAGGCGTCGCTGACGTTGGCGGGCTCCCAGCGAAGTGCTTCGAAGAGCTTCTTCTCGGTCGCGGAAAGGGTGGAAGCGGTGAATTCGGCCACCATTTCCGCGAACGCATTCACGTTCTTCTTTTTCAGCTCCTTGGGTCCCACCTTGTACCTGGCCGCGAGCTTCGCCATGGCTGCATCTCCTGCAGCACGGGCCTCGTCGAGTTCCTTCCAGCTGGCGAGGATCCAGCGGCAGCGGGCGCGTGCCGTCAGGCAGCCCCAGAGGTCTCTCCCGCTTCCACGCAGGACGGCTCGCTTCCACTGTTCGAGCGCGGCGACCGGCGTTGCCGGCTTTCCATATTCCCCGCTGCTGAACCCGCCGAGAATTTCGAACGACCACTTGCCGTCCTTCCACTCGTAGTACCAGGCGTGGAGGCTCGACTCCGCCGTCACGAACTCTATCGATCCCTGGCCTTCGCGAGACAACCCCGTCCAGACCACAACCGCATCGTCCTTGCCTGAAGGGAGCACGCCGAAATGTCCGCGTGCGGTCAGCGCCTCCGTGCCCAGCCGCTTCAGCCCCTCGATGTCCGTGCCCAGCCGTGCCGCGAACCTCTTCAGCGGCTCGCCGCCCTGCTTGAGGAAGTGGTCGCGCCAGGAGAGAGGGTACTTGGAGAGCTCGTCGAACTTCGCGCCGATCTGAGCGCGGACTGCTTTCCAGTCTTCCTTTCGGAGCGCTTCCCGCAGAGCGTCGTGCACCGGCCTCAGGGCCGCCATGTCGGGCGGGGCCTGCGGCGCCACACCCGGGGGTCTCGCGGTTGCCTCGTCGGCGCGCGTCATCACCGACGAATGCGTGCGCATTTTCATGAGCCCACGCGTGTCGCTGACCCAGAACTCCCAGGGCTCCTCGGATTCCGGGTCCTGGCACGTGTAGAGACGCGCGGCGACGTCCTCATTGCCGATCTGGATGCTGGTTTCCTCCTTGAAGCGGATCTCGAAGGCCATCCACTCGCCCTCGCCATACGGGAAGAGGCAGACCCGGACGGAGCCGGCGTGCGAAATGGCGGCGCGCTCGACGACCTGCGGGAGAAGCTCGAGGATGGCCAGCGGGTCCTCCGTCTGGCGGCGGATCGGCTCTTCGCGAACGCGGTCCTTTTCCTTCAAGTCCTCTTCGCTCTTGAGGACCTCCATCTTGCAACGGTTCGTGGAAAACGTCATGCGGCAGCTCGCAACGCCCTCGTCGTTCGCGCCTTTGCGGGTACCAAAGCTCCAGACCAGCTGAAGGGGGGAAAGTGCGTCGTCGTCCAGGACCGTGCCCTCCCAGGTGTCGACAGAGGTCTGCTTTTCTCCGAGGGGCTTCTCTCGCTCAACAAGGAGCTTCCATGCCTTGCGTCCCTTGTCAGTCGTCGGCGAGGCCTTGAAGTGGGCCCAACCCTTGCGCAGCTTCTTCTTCTCCTTTGGCTGCCCGGGCAAGGGCGGATCGAACTCGTCCTCGCGCGACGTCTCTTCCGTAACGAACCACTGGTCCGTCCAGATCTCCGGCAGTCTCGCCAGTCGCCCCGCCGCCTCGAGCGACTCAACGATCTTCGAAAGGCGCGCCTTTGCCTCCGCGTCCTTGCTGACGCCCATCGCCTTCCGGCACGCTTCAAGCGCGGGTTCTCCCTTGTCGCGAAGCGCCTTCTCCGCGGCGTCGCGCACGGCGGCATCCTCGGAAGCCAGATCGCGGATAGCCTTATCGACGGCGTCGTCAGCCGCCGCGGCGATCGGCGTGAGCAGCAAAAAGACAAAGGCGAGAACTCGCATGCGCGCCTCCCTTCGGGTGCGGTCACGCGAGTATAGCCAGCCGCCCTGCTTCCCGAAGGCGTCCCTGTCTTCGAAAGTTCGCTTGCGCAGGTCCTCGAAACTGTAGGCTCCGGTCCATGCCTGACCCCGTGAACCTTCTCCGCGCCCAATACGCCGTCGCCCGTTCACTCGCCGAATCCGGATCGCTGGCGGAAGCAGCCCCCTCGATCCTGCGCGAAGTCTGCGGCGCGCTCGGATGGGACGTCGGCGTGCTCTGGCGCGTGGACCCGGTGGATCGCGTGCTCCGCTTCGTCGATTTCTGGAGCTGCGCGGGGCTGAAGAGCGGCGACTTCGAATCGGAGTGCCGGACGCGGACGTTTGAGCCGGGGCTCGGGCTGCCGGGGCGCGTGTGGAAAGAAGGGAAGCCGTCGTGGATTCCCGACGTGAGCCGCGACGCCAATTTTCCGCGGGCGCCCTTTGCCCAGGAGCCCGGGCTGAAGGCGGCCTTCGCGTTTCCCGTGCGGCTCAGGGAACAGATCCTGGGCGTGCTGGAGTTTTTCCGGAGAGACGAGTCTGCGCCCGACGACGACCTGCTTAGCGCGATGGAAGCGGCCGGCGCGCAGATCGGGCAGTACGACGTGCGGCGCCGGGCGGAAGGGGAGCTGGCCGAAGCGAATGCCCGGCTCGCGCAGCAGAACGTCGCCCTCGAAGACGCGAACCGCCGCCTCGCCGACCTCGCCGTCACCGACGCCCTCACCGGCATTTCCAACCACCGCGCTTTTCGGCAGCGCCTCGACGCCTTCGTCTCCGAGGCCGCGCGCGGCCGTTCATTCGCCCTCGTCATGGTCGACGTCGATCACTTCAAGCGCGTCAACGACATTCACGGCCACCCCGCCGGAGACCAGGTCCTGCGCGGCGTCGCCGAAACCCTTCGCGACGGCATCCGCAAGACCGATTTCGCCGCCCGCTACGGCGGCGAAGAATTCGCCGTCCTTCTCGCGGACGTCGAAGAAGAACAGGCAGCCGAAATCTCCGAAATCCTGCGCAAGCGCGTCGGCGGTCTCGCCAGTCCCTTCGGCCGCGTCACCGCCAGCTTCGGCGTCGCCATGTCGCGCATCGGGCGCAACTCCGCCGAAGCGCTCCTCGCCGCGGCCGACGGCGCGCTGCTCAAGGCAAAAAAGCGCGGCCGCAACCGCGTCGAGCGCGCGGCTCCGCCGAAGGTGAAGCCGGCGATCTCGCTACGAAAGCGGGGAAAGATGTCGAAGCGGAGGCCTGCCGCGAAACCTCGTTCCCGCGCCCGTCGCCGCCGGTGAGCGGGCAATCAATCCGAACCCGCTGTCAATCATCGTTGAACAGTCTTGAGTTGAAGGACTGCGCACGGGAGAATCGCTCCATGAAGAAGACGAAGCGGAGAAACGGACGGTACACGGTCAGCGACGGCAAGCTGGTCCTTCTCCTCGAAGAGGCGCCCGAAGGCCGGAGCTGAGGATTCCCCCCGCCGCCTGCCGGAATCTGTTACCCTTCGCCGCCCGATGATGCTCTTCAAAGACCTCCATCTGATTCAGCCGCTCCTCGACGCCGTCGCGCAGGAGGGGTACCAGCACCCGACGCCGATCCAGGAGAAGGCGATCCCGGTTCTGCTTTCCGGGAAGGACGTGCTGGGGTGCGCGCAGACCGGGACCGGCAAGACCGCGGCGTTCGCGCTGCCGATCCTGCAGAAGCTGGCCGCGGAGCCGATGACGGGGAAGCGGGACACGCGGGCGCTGATCCTGGCGCCGACGCGGGAGCTGGTGGCGCAGATCGGCGAGAGTTTCTTGGCGTACGGTCGCAACACGCATGTCGTGTCGACCGTCATCTACGGCGGCGTCGCGCAGGGGCCGCAGAACCGCGCGGTGCGCGGCGGGCTGGACGTGATCGTCGCGACCCCCGGGCGGCTGCTCGACCTCATCGGGCAGGCGATCGTGTCGCTGGGATCGGTGTCGGTGCTGGTTCTCGACGAAGCGGACCGCATGCTCGACATGGGTTTTCTCCCCGACGTGTACAAGATCGTCCGGCGCGTGCCGCTTCGCCGCCAGACGATGCTCTTCTCCGCGACGCTCCCGCACGAAATCGTCAACCTTGCCCGCGAGATCCTGCACGAGCCGGTGCGCGTCGACGTCGCGCCGTCCTCGACGACGGTCGAAACGGTGAGGCAGGTCGTCTACCACGTGAGCCGCGAGGGGAAGAGCGCGCTTCTGAACCAGCTGGTGGCGTTGCCTGACGTGAAGCGCGCGCTGGTGTTCACGCGGACGAAGGTCGGGGCCAACAGTGTCGTCGCGAACCTGAACTACGGCCCGGTGCGCGCGGACGTGATGCACGCGGACCGCGGACAGAGCGCGCGGGAGAAGACGCTGGACCGCTTCAAGGAAGGCGTCACGCGCGTTCTCGTGGCGACGGACATCGCGAGCCGCGGCCTGGACGTCGACGGGATCACGCACGTCTTCAACTACGACGTGCCGGACGAGCCCGATGCGTATGTGCACCGGATCGGGCGCACTGCGCGCGCCGGGGCGCACGGGCTGGCGATCACGCTTTGCTCGCGCGAAGAGGAGCGGAAATTCGCGGCGATCGAGCAGGCGATCCGGATGAAGATTCCCGAAGGGG
>WSZJ01000120.1 GCA_009773755.1 Planctomycetota bacterium
CGCTCGAGGCGAAGCGGCCGGTCCGCGAAGCGCGCGATGAAGCCCGCCGGCTGCGGGAGGCGCGGGTCGAGGCGCTGGCGGCGGCTCACGGCGAGCTGGCGCAGGCGCTCGCGGTCGACCCGGAGTGTGCGGACGCGGAGGACGCGCTATGCGAGCTGCTGGCGGAGCGATTTCTTGAGGCGGAGGCGCGGCGCGACCGGGACGAGATGCTGCTGCACCGGCGCATGATGGAGGAGCGGGACCGGACGGGGCGGCACCGCGCGCGGCTGGACGCGCCGGGCTCGCTGACGCTGAGGGCGTTCGTGTACGACTGCGATTGCCTTAAGGCGATGGTGCAGAAGGGGTGGGGGGTCGGGATGGAGGAGGACTGCACGATCGCGTGGCGCGACGGACGGCCGCGGCCCGACCTCGCTTTAACGGGCCGCGACCAGCCGGTGCCGCGCGTGCGCCTCCGGCCGGAAGGAGCGCGCTTCGGACACCACGCCGGATGCACGAGGCGAGAGGTTGCCGGCGTGGAAGTCTGGATCGCGCGCCTGGTCGAGCGCGATCTGCGACTGCAGCCGGTCGACGAACGGCGGCTCGGTGTAACGCCGATCTTGGGCGTCGAGGTGCCCCAGGGATCGTGGCGCTGCCGCCTCGTGCCGGCCGAGGCTGGCGTCGTCGCGCCGCTCGTCCCCGTCCGGATCGACCGCGCCGGAGACTGGACGCAGGAGGTCGTCCTGCACGCTTACGCGGAGATTCCCGCTGGCTTCGTCTCCGTTCCGGGCGGTCCCTACATCCACGGCGGCCGGCAGGCGGGCGGCGCAGACAAGGAGACTCGCCGTACGGCACATCTCCTCGTCGCCCGCACCCCGGTTTCCTGCGACGAGTACATCGAATTCCTCAATGCCCTCGCCTCCTCCCGGCGCCTCGGCGAGGCCCGGCGCCGCCAGCCGCGCGAGGCCGACGCACGCTACTTCAAGGAAGCCGGCGGCCACTTCACACTCCCGGGCCGCCCGGACGACATCGCCTGGAGCGGCGCCCTTCCGGTCCCGGCTGTTTCCTGGCGCGACGCGGTCGCCTACTGCGCCTGGCGCTCCACGCGCGACGGCCGCGTCTTCCGCCTCCTCCACGACGACGAATGGGAAAAGGCCGCCCGCGGCGTCGACGGCCGCTCTTTCCCCTGGGGCGACACCGGGGAGACGACCTTCTCCAACACGGTCGCCACCCGCGCCGAAGGAGCCCGCCTCGCCCTCCCCGGCTCCTTCCCCGCCGACGAATCTCCCTACGGAATCTTCGACCTCGCCGGAAACATCGAGACGTGGTGCTGGAACGCGAGCGAAGAACCATGGCGCAGCTGGCGCAACTGCCGCGGCGGCTCCTGGGTCAATCTTCAGAACGGCGGCCGCGGCGGCGCCCGCCACGGCGACGTCCCGGATCACACGGCGCGCAACATCGGATTCCGGCTCTGCATCGCGGTGGACGGCGAGAGCGTGTGAGCCGAAAAAAGCAGGGTGTGGTTTTCTCAGTGGAATTCATCGGTTCCATTCCTCTACGCTTCCCCACTCAACCATGGGGGAGGACCACCGAATGCCAGGGTCGCAGAACCACAGATCTGTCGTGGCCACGCTCCTCGCGCTACTCGCCATCGGCGCTGCGCTCCCCTCCAGCTCTACTGCCGGCGATCCTGCGACGGCCGAAGAGTTCTTTAGGCGCGGCTGTCAGCGATCAGAGGATGGGCAGCTGAAAGGAGCGCTCGCCGATCTCACGGAAGCCTTGAGGCTCGACCCGAGGAAGATCGAGGCGTGGGTTGTCCGCGCGATCACAAGGGCGAAAACAGGCGATACAGATGGGGCGATCTCGGACTGGGGAGAAGTGATCGCGCTGGAGCCGAAGAACCCCAAACCTCTGTTAAACCGGGGCTGGTTGCGGTTCAAGAAGAAGGGCGAGATCGACGCGGCACTGAAGGACTTCGACGAAGCGATCAAGCTCGACCCAGCCTTCGTGCGCGCCTTCACGAACCGCGGCCTCGTGCGGCGCGCCAAGGGCGACCTGGCAGGCGCGGCCACGGACTTCGCCGAGGCCGTTAAGCTCGACCCGAAGGACGGCATGTCGCGCTGGAACCGAGCCGTTCTCGAGTACTGGCGGATGGAGTTCAAGCGCGCGCTCGAGCTTTCCGTCGAAATGCACGCGGCGGGGATGGACGAGTTCTGGCGCGACTACGCGGCGATTTTCGCCACGCTCTGCCGCGTCCGACTCGGCGAAGAGGAACTCGTGACGCCGGAGCTGCGCGAGACCTTCAAGGGGCGCGACGGCAAGGCCGCAGGACAGTGGACCGCTTCCATCGCGGCTTTCCTGCGTGGCGACCTAACGGAAGCGGAATTCCTGAAGCTCAAAGACGCGGGAGAGGGACACGAGGCGAAAGACCAAGCCTGCCAGGGATGGTTCTACGCGGCGAGCGTCCGCCTCGCGGCAGGCGACAAGGTGATGGCGAAGGATTACTTCGAAAAGTGTGTCGCCACGGAGGTCAAAGGCTTCGACGAATTCGAACTGGCGAAGGTGGAGCTGGTCCGGCTCAAGAAGGACAAGTAGGCGCCGCTTCATGCCCGCCCGCCATTCAAACGACAGCGAATTCGGAATCCCGTTCCCGGGGCGGGAGGTGTCGCGCGAGCGTTGGACGACGACGGGGATGCGCGATCCCGGCGGCGCGTTCGACTGGGCGGCGACGTTCGGCCGCGAATCCACGCGCGTCGTGGACCTCGGTTGCGGCAACGGCCGGTACCTGATCGGCTCGGCGCTCGCCCGCCCCGACCGCGACCACGTCGGCATGGACGTCGTGCAGGTCGCGATCGATTACGCGGCTCAGCGCGCGAACCGCCGCGGCGTCGCCAACGTCCGCTTCGTCGTCGGAGACGCCGTGAAATGGATGGAAGAGCGCTTCGCCACGAACTCGCTCGACGAAGTCCACATCTATCACCCGCAGCCGTACTACGAGGCCGACGCGCCGAACCGGAGGCTGCTGACGCCGGCGTTTCTCGAGCGAACGTGGACGGTGATGCGCCCGGGCGGCCTGCTGGTGCTGCAAACCGACAACAAAGCGTACTGGACGTACCTCGTTGGCGCCGTGCAAAAGCACTTTGAGACGGAGCGCCTCCCCGCGACCTGGCCGGACGCCACGCGAGGCCGGACTCGGCGGGAGATCCAGGCGCGGGAGAAAGGGCTGCAGGTGTGGAGGATGGAAGCGCGGAGGAGGGAGGTGCCGCTCGCCATCGCGGTGCCGGCGCCGGATTTCGATGCGAACCGGCCGAAGTTCCGGAAGAGGCGGGGGAAATGAGGGCGGGGCATGTCATCGGGAATTGTGCGCCTTTAGCGTGTCACGGGACACATATATCTTAACAATGGCTCTTGACATCAGACATCTATCGTGTATACTCCATGTGTGATCCAACCCGACTCCCCGCCTCTCGTCTCCGGTCTCATTTCCCCCTTCGGGATTGAACCCTCATGCACTCTCACCGTATCCTCCCCTTCATGCCAACCCCGGACGGCCAGCCACGGACCCTCGACGACTACATGCGCCTCGACGTTGAGCACGGCATCGAGCTCATCGAAGGAGAGTTCGTCGTGAGCCCGGCTCCGGATCCCCGGCACCAAACCGCCATCCTCAGGATGGGATCAATCCTCGACGAACAGGTGCGCCGGCTCCGCCTCGGCCGCATCTACATCGCCCCTCTGGACGTCGTGCTTTCACGAATCACCGCTGTCCAGCCCGACGTGCTCTTCCTCTCGAATTCCAGCCTCGCGCGGCTCGACCGCCGTCTCGAGGGTCCTCCGGATATCGCCATCGAGTTCCTCTCGCGGGGAAACCCGGAAAACGACCTGGACCGGAAGCTCAAGCTCTATCGCAAGTACGGCGTTCCGGAGTACTGGATTGGCGATCCTGAAGCGCGGACGCTTGCGATCCGGCGGTTGAGCGGCGGCAGCTGGTCCGAACCCGTGCTGCTGGATGCGGGCGGAGTCGCGACCTCCCCGATGATGCCGGGCGTGCGGGTGCCCCTGGCGGAAGTCTTCATCGACTGACGGCCGGCCCGGCTCAATCCCCCGTCGGCACCACCGTCGCCGGCTCCACCATCAGCACTACCGTTCGCTTCGGCGCGCGCGTCCGGTGCATCACACCGTGCGGCACCATCAGCCCTTGCCCGGGCCCGAGCTCGACCGTGCGCCCTTCCAGGTCGATGAACAGCGTCCCTTCCATCACCTGGAAATACTCGTCCTCCCGGTCGTGCTCATGCCAGTGGAACTCCCCTTCGAACACGCCGAGCCGCACGAGCGCGTCGTTCACGCGGCAGAGCGTCTGGTTCCACCACTTGACCGGGCACGCTTTGGCGAGCCCTGCCGCCTCGACGAGCTCGAGCGGGCCGTATTTCACGTCCATGTGGATGTCGTAGTTGGTTTCCATTTGCAGGAGTTTATCTGAAGGGGTCGACGATCTCGCCGTCGCCGCGGAATTCCGCCGGATCTTCAGGGCTGGGGACCGCCGGCTTCGCCGCGGCGCGGGGCAATCCGAAGCGGCCGCGCTCGGCCGCGGTCAGCTCGCGCGTCTTCGCTTTCAGCGCGGCGGCCCGCGGATCGAGCGGATAGCTGGCGGCCCGGTCGTGGGTCCAGGCCAGAAAGCGCGCGCCGTCGGTGCAGAAAATCGCTTCAGTCGCCTGTTCGGGATTGAGCGTCAGGACGAGATTCAGCGACTCCGCCTCGACGAGCCGGACGCCCGAGGCTTTGCCCGAGAGAAGAACCCGGGATCCGTCCCTGCTGAAACGCGGCGTGACGATTTCCTGCTGGGGCCACTTGAGGCTTGAAAGGAGGACGCCGGTGCTCGCGTTCCAGATTCGCACGGTTGCGTCGGTGCCGGTCGTGAGAAGGCACGGCCCCTTTGGTTGGAACTCCATGCAGGAAACGGTCGGCTCGTGCGCGTGAAGGCGCCGCAGGACGGAGCCGTCCGCGCTGCGGATGACGACGACCTCGGCGGATCCTTCCTCCGTGAAGGCGACGAGCCCGGCGTCGTCGGAAATGGCGGCCTGGGTGACTCGGTCGCTGCCGAAGGAGACGACCGTCTGGAGGTCGCCCGTGGAAGCGCGGCGGACCTCGCCGCCGGAGGGAGTGAAGACGAGGAACCAATCGCCTCCCGGGCTCCACGCCGCGAGCCGGCGCGCTCTTCCTTCAGGGAGCCAGCGGCCGACGATCATCCCCTTGCGCGGCTCGAGCAGCAGGATCGGGCCCTCGTCAAACAGGGCGAGGAGTCGCCCGTCCGAGGGAGAAAGATAACGGCTCACGGGGATGCGTTCGGGGGGATTCCAGTCCTTGAAAGGTTCGCCGGTGCTCGTATCGACACGCTGAAGAGGGTCGTCGATCGAAGGCGTCGCGAGCGCGCTTTCGCCGCCGTGCAGGTACATCACCGTGCCGAGCTGCGCCGGAGGCAACAGCGGGAAAATCCCTCTCCCCCCGCGGACGTCCCACACGGTGGCGGTGCCGTCCGCCGAAGCGCTGACGATCGCGTGGCCCCGCTTCTCGACGGCGAGCGCGCGAATGGTGTTTTCGTGGCCGCGCAGGCGTGTCGGGCCGGCTTTTCCTGTCGCGCCGCGCACGAAAACGTCCGCGCCGTCAGCCGCCGCGAACGCCCGCCATCCGAGGCAGGCGACCGGTTCCGTCGCGAACGGCCCGACCCGCGTCATCCCGGAGCCGTCCGCCGCGAAGATCCGAACTTCAAACGCGCCTGCGCGCTTCAGCGTCGCGGCGACGCGCCCGTCCTCCGGATGAACGTCCAGCCGCATTCCCTCCACCGCGAACTCGAGGTTCAGCGTCCCGGAACGCACCCCGAACTTCGCTTCCAGCTTCTGAATCGCGCCGTTCAGGGCGCCCGCATAAAGAAAGCGTCCATCGGGTGTCCAGGCTACGTCGAGGACCGCGAAGCGGCTCATGTCGATCTTGCGCCACTCGTTTCCCGTTTCCGCGTCGTAGATTCTCGCGAACCCGTCCGGGGAAGCGGTGGCGACGCTGCGGCCGTCGGGGCTCCATCGGCAGGAGGTGGCGGGAGATTTGGTTCCTTGCAGCGGCGTCGTCGCGCCATCGGGCAGGTTCCACAGGAATGGAGGCGACTTTTCCGGCAGGACGAGGGCGCGATTGCCCGGCTGATCCGGCGTCACGGACAGGACGGGACTTCCGAGGTCCTCCAGCGCCTGTGCGGGCACCCCGGTGTTCGCTTCCCAGAGCCGCACGGAGGCATCGACGCCCCACGAGAGGAGACTCGCTCCACCCTGGCAGAAGGCCACTCCGGTCACGGAGCCCTTGTGCGCAAGGATCTGCCACTGCTGCGCTCCGGAATCTCCCTTGAAAAGGTGAACGGTTCCGCCTTCACCGCCGGCCGCCACTCGTCCGCCGACGCCCCCCAGCGCGACGCACGTCAGCGGTGTCCGGGCGTTGAACCTGCGCCACTCGAAAAGCTGCGAGAGCGCGGAGATGAGGGCGTCGTTGGCGGCGGGCCCGGGCGCGCGCTCCGCGGCCTCGAGCCCGAGGAGGAGCGACAGGCCCGGGTTCGTGTCGGAAAGCTGGGTGGCGATGGCGGCGAGGCGCTGGCCGTCTGCGAGGACGAGCGCGCGCTCGGCGGCCTCCTTCTCCTTCTTCTCGCCCACCGCGTTCGCTCTCGCGATCTCGAGCGCGAAAGCCGCGTTGCGGCTCTGCTCGATCGCCGCCGACGCGTCCCGCGCCGAATTCTGCGCGAAGACCGTCGAGATGACGGCGGCCGCCACGCAGACCAGAAACAGCATTGCGAGAGTCGCGGCAAGGCCGCGGTTGCGGCGGAGGAAGCGCCGCACCTGCTCTTCCAGCGAGTAGGTGTACACCGACAGCGCGCGGCCGTCGCGGAAGGCCTTCACTTCGTCCGCGAGCTGCTTCGCCGACGCGAGCCTCTTCTCGCGATCGCGCTCCATCGCACTCTCCACCAGCGCGGCAAGCTCCGGCGGGGCTTCGCGCTCGCGCGTGAGGATCGGAAGCGGCTTGTCGTTCTTCACCGCGTTCATGAGCGCGTTCACGTCCGCGAACAGGAAGGGCATGCAGCCCGTCACGATTTCGTAGAGCATCGCGCCGAGCGAGTACACGTCGCTCTTTTCGTCCACCAGCTCGATTTTTCCCTGCGCCTGCTCGGGAGGCATGTACGCCGGCGTGCCGAGCACGTCCCCCGCGTAGGTCAGCTTCGACGACTCCGTGATCGGCGCCTTCCCGAACGACCGCGTCTTCCCTTGAAGCTTCTCGGCGTTCGTGTCGGCCTGGCCCTTCACGCACGCCAGCCCCCAGTCGAGCACGAGCGTTTCGCCGTATTCGCCGAGCATCACGTTGGCGGGCTTGAGGTCGCGATTCACCACGCCGCGCGAATGCGCGTACGCCACCGCGTTGCACACGTCCACGAAAGCGTCCAGCATCGAGAGCCGCTTCGCGAGCGCCTCACCCGGCGTCAGCGACTTGTCCGCATTGGTGGCGTCCAGCCGCCCCGCCATCGTTTCGCCGCGCACGAACTTCATCGTGTAGAAGATCGATCCGTCGGCGTTCCGGCCGATCTCGTGCACGGGGACGATATTGGGGTGCTCGAGCTGCGACGTGATCCGGGCTTCGCGCAGGAAGCGCTCCAGGTCCTGCGTCGTCGCGACGGCGCCGGGCGCGAGGATTTCCTTGATGGCGACGTCGCGCCCCATGAGCGCGTCGGCGGCGATGAGGATGCGTCCCATTCCGCCTCGCGCGTGCTCCTTCTTCACCTGATAGCGCTGGGCCGGGATTTCGAAATGGAAGGACTCAGGGGCCGGCTGATCCGGCCGCAGGGTGGCCGGCGTGACCGGCATCGACGGCGGCGCAGGCACTTGCGACGCGCGGAACGATGGCGGCGCTGGATCGGGATCGGGGTCCAAGCGGCGAAGTCTAGCAGAAGGCTACTTCGAGGAACCCGCGGCGGGCATGACGCTGCGGAGCACGCCGAGGATGTTGCTGTAGTCGTCGGTCCACGGGCGGCGGCCGGGGTCCGGGACCAGCGATCGGGCCAGGTTGAAATCCTTGAGCGGCGCAATGCTCCCGGTCCTGTCGAGGATCAGCACCCAGGTCGAGGCCCTCCAGAAGCTTGCTTCGAGCGGAAGCGCTTCGATCTGAAGCGCGTTCCAGCCGATCGCTTTGGCGCCTGTTGCGACGACGGGGGCGAGGTCGAGGAAGTGGTTGGTGATGTGGACCGCGAGGATTCCTTCCGGCTTGAGGTGGCCGCGGTACAGGGCGAAGGCTTCGGCCGTGAGCAGGTGTGTCGGGATGGCGTCGCCCGCGAAGGCGTCGACGAGGAGCACGTCGAACTGCTGGCTCTCTTCGCCCTCAAGGGCGAGGCGGCCGTCGCCGAGGACGACGTCGATGCGGGCGGGTGAATCGGCGAGGTAAGTGAACTGGGTGCGGGCGAGATCGATGATGAGGGGGCTGATTTCATAGAAGCGGTATTCGTCGCCGGCGCGGCCGTAGGACGCGAGGGTCCCGGTGCCGAGGCCGATGACGCCGACCTTCTGGGTGGCGGGGCGGGGTGCGCGGGTGAGGGCGAGCGCGGCGCCGGACCAGGGGGAGTAGTAGGAAGTGGGGAGCAGGCTGCGCGCCGGGTCGAGAAACTGCTCGCCATGGTTGATGATCCCGTGGCGGAGCATGCGCACGTTGTCGGCGCCGTTTTTCGCGAACTTGTCGCTCACGCGCAGGCCGCCGTAGAAGTCGCGCACCATCACGCGCTGGCTGGTCGCCAGGCGGCGGTACTGGAATCCGAGCGCCACGGCGCCGACCACGCCGGCGCAGGCGGCCATGCCCCAGGCAGTGCGGAAGAGCGACCGCGGGAGTTTTTCGGGCGGCCCGCGCCAGATGGCGATGAGCGCGAGCGCCGCGCAGGCGACGAGCCCGAGGGGGAGTTCGGAATATCCGGAGAAGAGGCGGGGGGCGAGGATGCCGACGAAGAGCCCGCCGAGCGCGCCGCCGGTCGCCACGCACAGGTAGAACGACGTCAAGTGCGCGGGATGCGGCCGCAGCAGCGCCAGCTCTCCGTGGCAGACCATGCAGCAGACGAACAGGCCGAGCGAAAACACCGGGAGCAGGAGCCAGAGCGTGACGCCCTCGGTTTCAGGCCCGAGGAGAAGCGTCATCCCCCCGAGGCAGAAGAACAGCATCGGCACGAACGTTCCGCGCCGGTACCAGATGCGCGAGTCGAAGCAGAGGATGAACGTAAGCAGGTAAAGGCTGAGCGGCAGCACCCACAGAAACGGCACCGACGCCACGTTCTGCGTCAGGTGGCAGCTCACCGCCATGAGCAGCACGGAAGCGCAGGCCGACAGCGCCACCCAGAGGAAGCGGTCGAAGCGCTTCGGTGAAGCCGGCTCGGCCTCCTTAAGGACCGCCACGGCGGCCGTCGACGCGCGCGCCGTCTTCAGCGCGACCGCGCCGCACAGCAGCGCGAACCCGCCGAACGCGGCCGACCAGACGTACATCTGGTGCCTCAGCCCGAGGAAGGGCTCGACCACGACGGGATAGCTGACCAGCGCGAGGAGTGAGCCGACGTTCGAGAGGGCAAAGAGCCGCCACGGAAGTCCTTCCGGATGCGCGCGGGCGTACCACGCCTGCAGAAGCGGCGACGTCGCCGCGAGCAGCACGTAAGGCAGCCCGACCGAGATCGAAAGCAGCCCGAGGATCCGCAGCGTCGGGTCTTCCCCGCCGAGCGGCTTCCACCCGGCCGACGGATTCACCGGCAGCACCGCCAGCGACGCCAGCAGCAGCAGGGAATGGATGCACGCCTGCGTCCCCGGCCTGAAAAACCGGATCATCCCGTGCGCATACAGGTACCCCAGCAGCAACCCCACCTGGAAAAACAGCAGGCAGGCGATCCACACGGACGCCGCCCCCCCGAACCACGGCAGGATCGCCTTGGCGGCCATCGGCTGGATCTGGAAGAGGAGAAACGCGGCCGGCGCGATGACGAGTGCGTGCGCGAGGGTGGAAGGCGGCGCGGGCGGGGAGGACATCGGGAGAGTGTACTGCGGCGTGTGACTAGCGGACGGAGGACCCGAGCAGCCACTCCGCGGCCGGAAGAACTTCAACACCGGCTGGCACGCCGCGAATCGCATCGCTCTCCAGCCGGACGACCAACCGCGAAGCCCGCGGGTGTTCCTTCTTCCCTTCCAGCAGCGCGCGGAATTCCCGCTCGCGGGTCTCGGGAGCGTCGAACTCAGCGCAAACCTGGATCAATTCCTCACGCCCACCGTGGTAACGGGCAAGAAAATCGACCTCGTGGCCCTCCGCCGTGCGTACCCACGTCGCTTCCGCTCCGCGTCGTTCGAGCTCGACCATCACGGCCGTTTCGAGGGCATGGCCGATATTCGCGCGCCCCGTGCGGTCGTAGACCGGGATCAGACCCGGATCGACCGAGTAGACCTTCCGCGGATTCACCATCCGCTTCCGTTCCGAGCCGGTTTCCATCGAAACAGTCCGGACGATGAAAGCGTCCTCGAGATGCGCCAGGTACGCGTGAAGCGTGTCCTTGCCGACGGGAATGCCCTGCGAGTGGAGATCGCCGTGGAATCTGTGAACGGTGAAGGGTCCCGCCGCGTTGCCGAGGAGGTGCCGGACCATCCATCGCAACGCGACCGGGTGACTGACGGCGTGACGCTCCACGACGTCGCGAAAGAGCGCAGTGTCGACGTAGGTGCGGAGCAGGTCGACGCGATCGCGGTCGGGGGCGCCGATCGTTTCGGGGAATCCGCCGCAGAGTAGGTAGCTACGCAGGTCCTTCTCGACGCTCGAGCGGTCCCGCGCCGGCAGACGGTCGAAGGGCTTCCCGGGTTCCCGCCCCAGGTGCCGCAAATACTCCCGGAAGCTGAAGGGAAACACGACGGCGGCCAGCGCCCGGCCCCGCATGCTCGTCGCCACTTCGCGTGAAAGCAGCCGCGCCGAGGAACCCGAGAGAAACAGCTCAACCTCCCCGGCGTCGAGCAGCCGCCGCGCGAAGGTCTCCCACCCGGGCACAACCTGGATCTCGTCCAGCAGGAACACCGCCCGGCCGCGCATCCCGGGATGCACCCGGAAGTACTCCTCCTCCAGAATGTGAAGCTCCGCGGCGGTCATCCCCGCGAGCAGCTCGTCCTCGAAACTGAAGTAGAGGAGCGCTTCACGCGGCACGCCCGCGGCCATCCGGTCGGCGACCACCTGCCACAGCCGCGTCGTTTTTCCGCTGCGCCTCATGCCGATCACCGCGACGGCCTTGCGCGGGAAGTGCGGAAGCCGCACGTCACGTCGGGTAAACCGCGGGACGGGAGCCGCAAGGGCGTCGATGATCTTTCGCCGGAGGAGGTCGCGCATTTGTCCTTTTGAGAAGGACAATCTATCAACATTATGTCCTTTTAATAAGGACAATATTTCTAAGAATTGTCCTTTTAGAAAGGACAATACGGGAAGCCTGTCCGCCTACCGTCCGGATGCGGCAACTCCGAGCCTCGCCAGGCAGGCCACCCTGAACCCAAAGTCAAACACCACCAGTTTCGCCCCCATCGCCGTCCGGTCGCTCGCCCTCATTTCGATCGCGGGCCGCGCCCACGTCCCGCCGCGGAACTGCCTTCGCCCGGGCCAATCACTCCCGGCGTCGTCCAGGCAGGCGTCGCGGGTGTTGCCGGCGAGGCCGCGGACGCCGTAGGGGGACTCGTCGTCGGGGAACGCGGACACGGGCACCGGACGCGGACCGCCCTCGTGGGAGCGTTCGCCGTTGGTCCAGCGCGGGTCCAGGTGGCGGCCCCAGGGGAAGAAGCGCCGGTCGGGACCGCGGGCGGCTTTTTCCCATTGGACGCTGGTCGGCAGCGTGACGAGCACGCCGTCGCGCGTCCGTTTCCACGCCGCATACGCCATCGCGTCTTCCCACGAAACCCCCGCGACGGGCCAGTCGTCCTGCCAGTCCACGGGAACGTTTGGGAGGCGGCGCGCGCCGGCGGTTGTCCACGGCGGGCCGTGCCAGAGCGGCGACGCGTCGGGGGCTTCGCGCGGGGCGCGGCGGGCCGCTTCCTCTTTCGGCAGCGCGTTGAGGAACTCCGCGTACTCGAGGCAGGTCACGGGGCGCTTCGCGAGGAAGAACACGGGAAGGTCGCGCGTCTCGGCGGCGCCGGCATACGGGTTTTCGCGGTCGCCCTGGAATCCGAACGGGCCTTCGGCGACGGGCGCGAAGCCGTCGGGGATTTCGGCGGGCCTGAAGAGCGTCACCTCCTGCTCGACTTGGCCGCCGCGGGAGACGAAGACGGGGACGCGGGCGGGGGCGCGGCCTTCGCGGACGACAATGAGCAGGTAGGAGCCCGTCGGGAAAGCGCGGCGGAGGATCGGCGTGCGGCCCAGGGGGAGTCCGGGGCCCTGCGGGCGGAATGCGGAGTCCTTTTCGTACAGCGCGTCGAGCGCCTCCCTCGGAACGCCCGGTGCCGGCGGCCCGGGCGGCGTCACGGGAATGAGACGGCGTCCCGTTTCTTCGTGGCGGAAGAGCCACACGTCGGCGCCGGCGAGATCCGTTGCCGCGCACGTCGCTCCGTGCACGCGCAGCCGGAGCGCGGCGCGGGGCTCGAGCGCGGGAAGACCCTCGGTCCCCGCGGCGCCCTGGATCGACCGGCCGGAAAACGGATGCCACTCTGCGGCCGAAAGCTCCTCCGGAAAGACGGTGCGCCCCTTCGTCAGGCAGTCGCACGGGAACGCCTTCGCCTGGACCGCGAGCGTCCCCTCGCCGCGCAGTTGCGCTTCGAGCCGGCCGTCGTGGTACTCCTCGGCGACGCGCCGGTGGACCAGCGCAGCGGCGGCGTCGCCCGCCTCCTCGGCCTCGACGTAACATTCCCACGCGAGGTCGGCCGTGATCGCGCGCGCGTCGGCGTGCGCCCGGTCGTGCTCGAGCCCGCGCGTGAGCGCCGTCACCGCGTCGGCGTGCGCCGTCGCCGCCTCCCG
>WSZJ01000121.1 GCA_009773755.1 Planctomycetota bacterium
GACCTTGGAATTCCAGAAGCCGAAGGCGGTCTGGAGGCGGGGGGAGGGATCGAGGGGGGGTGTGGGCATGGGGGGGGGATGAGAACAGATGAAGGGCGGGTTGGGCAAAGACAACAGCTACGGCAAATCCCAAAACCCAACTCCAACTCCAAATCCCAAAACGGCGGGGCGAAGGCGCGGCGGTCAATGACGCCGCGTTCTGGATGGATAGCAGTCTGCCTCAGCTTCGCGGTGGCGCCTGCTCTCCTGCCCTGCGGAGCGCTTCGAGGCGGAGCTCCGCGGCGACAAAGAAGCCGGCAGCGGCGAGAGAGTCCAGCACCGGGGCAATGGCGGGGATAATCCCCATGCGCTTACCACGGAGGAGCAAGCCGACCGTGCCCACGATCGCGAGCCCCATTTCCCCGGCGATGCGACGTGCTTTGCGGTCGTCGAGAATGATTTCGGCGCCGGAGGTCTCAGCGGCAAGTGCGATGGCTTCGGACTCGCCCGATTCGACTTGAAGGCGGAGAGCTGCGACCAGCGTCGTGTTCTTCGGCGTGCTTGGCTTGAGCCAGGGCAGCGGGACTCCGAACTCGGCGAGCACCGCGGGAGGAGCTAGAACCGTGGTGAACTGCGCGGAGACGAGGTCGAGTCGGGAGATTCTTTCCAGTCCGATCAGGCAGGCGCTGTCCGCAACGGCCAGCGGCCTCACTCTCCCAGTTCCTTAGCCAGATCCTCGGCCGGGTAGGCGATCACTGGAACGCCGAACTTGCCCAACAGTTCCATGAAAGAGCGCTTCGAGAAACCCGCCGCCGTCGCCGCCTGGCCGAGGGAAAGGCGGCCAAGTTCATAGAGCTTCACCGCCATCGCGAGGCGAGCTTCCTCGGCGGGGACTTCGGAGGGGAGGTCGACGGTCAGGTGAGTCATGACGCCAGTATCTTATCAGAATTAATGTACTGCCGGAAAGTCCGCGCACCTCTTCGCCGCGCCCCCGTTCGGACTTCAGAATCCGGCGCGCGAGCCGTAGCGGCAGCGGAGGGCGGCGATCAGGGGCTGCCACGGGAAAGTGGGGGGCGCCGGGGGGCGATCGGTGGCCAGGAATTTGTGGAAGCGTTCGATGGCGTCCCAGAAGTCGAAATCGCGGGACTTCTCGACCTCGTTCCGCCGGTAGACGAGGCGGTGCATCAGCCATTCGAGCCGGCCGTGGGAATAGCTCAGGAGCGGATCGCCGAACGTCGCCTCGCTGGCGAGGAGCCAGCGGGCCGCCAGAACGGCGCCGGAAGCCGCTTCGGCGGGAAGGTCGGACAGCGTCTGCTCGAACCGCCGTAGCGTGGCGTGGGCGGCGGCGTCCAGCGGCCGGTTGAGGGTTGGAGCGATTTCACCCGCCATGCTCTCGCGGTGGCGCTGGATGGATGTGTTCCGCCTCGCCTGTTCCTCTTCGGAGTAGAACCTGAGGGCGGGGACAGGATCAGAGCGGTCGATGGGATTTTCCCGGTGCCTGTCGATTCGGTAACGAATCTCATTCAGCGTTTCTCTCTCGAGCTCCGAGTCCCGAAGGAGGCTCTCGGTCGCCCATGACTCTCCTGACTCGACGATGAAACCCAGCGCGAGGCTGCGCGTATGGCTCGCGGTCGCGGGGTTCCGGAATACTCGCAGAAGCGCCTCGGCCCGCTCCCGCCGGCGCTCGGGCCTCCTGACGAGGGCGACGCCGAGAATCACGGTGGCGCAATTTTCAAAGGCAACGCCTCTCCGGTGGTCGCTCGCCGCTTCCGCGAGGATGTCCAGAAACGACACCGCAAAACCGGCCATCGTGCTGTCTCCCACAAACCAGACCCTGCGGTAGAAGTCGAGCGGGATCAGGTAACAGGCGCCCCAGAAGAGCGCGCTTCCGAATTCCTCCCGGCCGGACGCCCCGAGAATGAGCCACGCGTGCAGAACGGCCCAGTGCCCGCAGTCGAGCCGGTGCCAGCTTTCGGGATCTTTGCAGAGCGCGACGAAGCGCGGCGCCAGCCGGTCCAGCCGCCGCAGGCACTCCTGGGCGGCCTCCAGGGGAAGGGCCCCCTCGCAGGAGGTCAAGGCGTCGTAGAGCCGGTCGTCGTCCATGTGCGACCAATCCACAGACGGGAACATAGTGCGCTGGCGTGGAGCACTCATTGGAAGCGAGATTCTACATCGAAGCGCTTCGAAGTAGGCGTGGCGCCAATTTCTCCCGGTCAGCTCGCCACGGCTGCGGCTGCTAGAATGCACCCGTGGTGCGCGTGACCCTCGACTTCGACGAGAGCGTCCTCGCCTCGGTGAGGCAGGACTCGGGGGGCTTTGGGCGCGAGCTGCGGCTTGTCGCTGCGGTCAAGTGGTACGAGATGCGCCAGCTTTCGCAGGAGCGGGCGGCCGCAGTCGCTGGGCTGAGCCGCGCCGAGTTCATGAAGGCGCTGGGGCGCTTCGGCGTGTCGCCGTTCCAGACGGATCCCGAAGAGCTGGGGGAGGAAGCCCTTCGCTAGCGCTTACTTGAGCTTGATCTGCTCGAATTTCCCGGTGAACTTGAGCGGTACCATGAACAATGCCCCGGGCGACACCATCGCGGCCTGTTTGGTGATTTCCGGCCACCAGCGCACTTCACGCAGCGAATTCGGTTTCGAACCTCATGGCATCGCGGACGGACTTGACGCCAACCTCGTAGAGTTCGGCGACCCGCTGGACGGTGCCTTCGACTCGCACGGCCTGGGCGAGAACCAGTGTGGGAACGCTCTCGCGAGCGACGATCGGCTTGCCGAGGCAGCGGCCGGGATCGAGAACGACGCTTGCCTTTTCGCCAAGGGGCCACCAGCGAAGGATGCGATCGCCGTCGTACTCGAGGCCGTGGAGGTAGGGCTGGAGAATGCGCCGGAACACGGCCTGACTGTCGAACAGGTCGACGAGTTGCGCTTCGTGCGCCTTCGCGGCGACGTCCGCGAAAATGCGGCGGCCGTCGGTCTGGAAGCGATGGCGGCAGAGCGGGTGATCACCGAACTGCGCCGTCGCGCGATCGACGGACCGGCGAAGAACGGGCCATGTCACGCCTTCGGACAGAAATGCGTGAACGCACCGCATTTCCATCAGATCCAGAAAATTGAGCTCTGCGATTTCGGACGAGGCGGCAAGGCTTTCCCGCAGGACAGGTGCGGAGTGGCGGATCGTCGCGCCACGCTTGTACGAGTAGCCCTTCAGCCAGCGCCGGATGCGCGAGGATGTCAGTCGTGTAAGGCGCGACGCTTCCTGCAGCGTGTAGAACCCGCAGTTCAGGAGCGATCCGGATTCGTGGGTCGTCAGGTTCACGGAGGCCTCGCGTTCAGTATTCGGCTTCAGACACTACATGAGTTTACCGAATGAACGGATGAAATCCGTCTGAGGAGAATCCCTCGACTGCTTCAGGCAAACCGCGTTTCCCGATCCAGGTCTTCCCGGCTCAGGCTGAAAGTGTCGACGCCGTAATCGGCGAGGCGGGTCAGGAACACTACGCGGGGAATGCCGGCCAGCATGGCGGCAGCGCCTGAAGAAAGGCGACCGAGTTCGTAGTATTTCGCTGCTGCCGCGAGGCGAAGTTCAGCTGCAAAGGCGGCAGGATCCAAGCGGAACGCGGCGAGCGTCTCCTCGGGAATCGACAGTGTGATCTCTTTCATGTCCTCTCGATGTAGAGATCCATCGCTTCCTTGATGTTGGCGAAGGCCTCTTCAAAGGTGTCGCCCTCGGAAATGCAGCCGGGGAGGGAGGGGACCATGACGGTGTAGCCGCCTTCTTCCTCGGCGGGGACTTCGGAGGGGAGATCGACGGTCAGGTGAGTCATGTTGCCAATATCTTATCAGGATTAATGTACTGCCCGAAAGTCCGCGCACGACGGCGGAACCCGCTTCGTCGCGTCGAGATCGGTCTGCCGTTCGCTACCATCCTCCGCATGGACCCCGCCCCGCTTCGCAAGACCCGCATTGGCCTCGGCGAGCCTGAATCGGCGCGGGCGGCGACGCCGGAGGACGTGGGGAGCGCGACGCGGCACCTATGGACGGAGGAGGAGGTTGCGCTGCTGGGGACGATGCCGGACCCGGAGGTGGCGAAGCGGGTGGGCGTGTCGCTGATGACGGTGTTCAAGGAGCGCTGGAGGCGCCGCATCGATCCGTTCCGGGCGCCGAACGATCCGTTTGAGTGGACGGAGGCGGCGGTGGCGCGGCTGGGGAGGGACTCGGACCGGAAGATCGGGGAGGAGCTGCGGATTTCGGCGACGTCGGTGTTCGTGAAGCGGAACGAGCTGGGGATTCCGCCGTTCGGGCCGGACTACGGCCAGCGGGCACACCGGTGGACGGCGGAGGAGGTGGCGCGCCTGGGGAAGGGGCCGGACGCGAAGGTGGCGAAGGAGCTGGGGCTGGGGTCGTCGCTTGTCCGGCGGACGCGGCGCGCGCTGGGGATCCCGACGTGGCGGGCGGCGCGGAAGCGGATCGTGTGGACGCCGGAGATGGTCGCGGACCTGGACCGGATGAGGGACGAGGAACACGCGGCGAAGTACGGCATTTCGCCGCGCTCGGTGCTCGACTACCGGCTCCTGGAGGTCAAGAAGCGCAAGGGCATCGTGGTCTACGATTGGAAGCCGGAACACGTCGAGTTGCTTTCGAAGTTGCCCGGCCTGGAGGTCGCGAAGATCGTGGGCTGCTCACCCATGGCCGCGAACATGAAACGGAGGAGCCTGGGCCTGCCGGCGGTGGGGCCGACGCCGATCGAGTGGACGCCGGAGATGGTCGCGAAGCTCGGGAAGTTCTCCGACGGGCAGATCGCCCGCGAGCACGGCATTTCCCGCGGCGCCGTCGCGCTGGAGCGCGACCGGCGGGGGATCGAGCCCTGGAAAGACCCGCGCGTCCGGCCCTGGACCGCCGCCGAGGACGCGCTTCTCGGCCACCGCTCCGACGCCGCCGTCGGCCGCGACATCGGCCGGTCGGCGCCGGAATGCTGCCTGCGGCGGAAGGAGCTGGGTATCCCTTCGATGACGGAAAGGCGGAAGAACTTCGGCGGCTGAGAGCGGCCGCGCGACGCCGACGCGCCGCTCAGGCGGGCGCATTCTCGCCGGTTCCACCGCGTCCTGGCTCCGGTCCCCTGCGGCGAGAACCCGGACTCGAGGTGTTTGTCAACCTGTCGCGCGCCATTCGGCAATACCAGAATCTATGCTACCGGTCCCGCAGTTCGTCCGCTCCCCGCGCTTCGCACGTGACCTCCGCGCCGACCTCCGGAAGCGGACCGCTATCCCAGCTGAAGCAAGGGGCGACGACGCAGGATTCTTTGTCGACGCTGAGGACGCGGAGCCAGTTCACGCCATGGCCCCCGGCAAGGAGGCGCTGCCCCACCCAGACGCCGTTGACGGAGCCAAGATCGACGCGCGGGAGACCATCGTCTCCGACAATCCGGCGGCCGCGAAGGGGCGCGCGGAGGATGTGCTGAGCAACCGCTGCGGGGACCGAAGTCGTCCCGTCGCGCCGTATCTCCGACATGTAAAGATGCTCCAGGTTGCGCCGATCGTAGAGGTCGCGCGGCTCCTCACCCCAGTTGATCGCATTGCAGAACTCGTCGAATCCGCCCGGCATCCAGTCGCCGGAGGGACCGAGGATGTAGACGCAGCCTTTCCACCAGACGGGAGTGCAGAGGCACCGGTTCCCGTTCCGGCGACCGGCCAGCGACAGGCACTCGATCTCGATCCGATCGTCCACGATGCGAAAGACGCCCTCGGAGGAACCAGAGGCCAGACAGGCGCCCGAGCTGGTCGTGCAGGTCCCGTTCGCGCGAAAGACGAGGCTGCTGCCTCCCATCCCCGCGCTGTGCGAGTACGTGCCGAGGAAGTCGGCCATCGCCAAGGGCCCGCCATGAGGCGTCTTCGCATCCGGGACCGTGTCGTTGGCGCCTGACCGGAAAGGCAGCCTTTCCCACTTCTGGCCGTGGCCAAGCTGGCACTGCCCGCCCGCCGGTTCGCTTTCCACGAGCGCCGATGGGGTCGGTGGGATCGGGGCCGCGTTCGGAACCGACGTGCGGCTTGCAATGACCAGGGCGACGCCGACAGAAGCGACGGCAAGCGAAACGGCGACGACTTCGGGCAGCCTCATCGTGAGCACCTCCTCTGAAGGAGACGAACGAAAGTGCCGGAAGCTGGCCCAATTTTTCAAAAATCATTGCCGATCACAAGTGGCACGACGCCTGACTCTGTGGCCCTCCATGAGCTCCGTGGCCTCCGTGTCAAACCCGGAACTCAGCCCACGGTTCAAGGTGGAGCTCTCTCGTCCGCCCCCGCTCCAACTCCCGGTCACTCCCGATCCCCTCACCTCACGAGCACCATCCACCTCCCGACATTCAACCAATCGCCTCCACCCCCGCCTTCGCGCACGCGTCTCGCATCGAGGCTTCGCAGCGCGCCAGCTCGGCGGTGTCGCCGACCTGGCGGAGGAGGGAAGCGCCCTCAGACCAGTGGGCACGGGCTTCGTCCACTCGGTTGAGCTCGACGAGGACGGCGGCGTAGGTGCAGCGGTGAAGGCCCTCGAAGCGTCGATAGCCGGCCTGGCGGTCGAGGGTGAGGGCCCGTTCGAATGTCGCGGAGGCGAGGTCGAAGCGGTGTTGTGCGGCGTGCAGGGAGGCGATGTTGCCGAGGACCATCGCCTCGATCTGCCGGAGGCCGTATTCGCGGGCGAGGAGGAGCGCCGCTTCGTAGGTCCGCGTCGCATCGTCCAGGCGTCCGGTCAGCCAGTAGATGCCGGCGAGGTCGCCGACCGCCTTGGATTCGAATTTCCGGTCTCCCGTCAGGCGGTGGAGCGAAAGCGCCTGCTCGAGGCACTTGGTCGCGACCGCGTGCCGTCCCGCCCGGGCGTGCACGACGGCGAGATTTCCCAGGGCGACACCTTGCGAGTGGAGGTTTCCGGTTTCGCGGTGGATCACGAGGGCCTCTTCGTGGCTCTGCTCCGCCCGTTCCGGGCGACCCGTTTCCATGTACACCTCGGCCAGGTTTCCCAGCGCGATCCCTTCGTCCCTGCGGTTTCCCGAAGCCCGAAAACCTGCAACGGCCGCTTCGAGGATCCGTTCCGCCTCCGCGACCTCGCCCAGGGCCGACTTTGCGCTCGCGAGGTTCCCCAGGGCCCGGCCCTCCAGGGACCGGGATCCCGCTTCGCGAAACGCGGCGGCGGCGTTTTCGCAGAAGCGGGCGGCGTCCCGCGGTCTGCCGGCGAGTTCCGCCAGGGCGCCCGCCATGCGCAGGGACTCGCCGCGCTCCGCGCCCGCCGACAGCGCCGCCAGATCCAGCCAGAGGCGCTCCGCGTCGGCGATCTGGAAGCGGCGGACAGCGATCTGGGCGGCGCGGAGCAGGTAGGCGCGGCGGGCCGCGGCGAAGGCCTCGCCGGCACGACGCGCGTGCTCCGCCAGGTCCCCGGCCACGACATCCGTAGCGTGCGCCATCTCCGGGAAGCCTTCCTGCGCATCCAGCGCCAGGTCGCGCGGCCGTCCGCCGAACAACGCTTCGAGCGCCGCGAACGCCAGCCCGTGGAGTCGCTCGCGATCGGCGGGCATGTGCAGGTGGTAGGCCGCGTCGCGGAGGAGGGCGTGGCGGAACATGTAGATGGACTCCGCCGAAGGCGGCCTGAGCGAGCGAAGCCGATTCGACTCGCTGCGCTCGCTCACGTTGGTCGAGTCCAAGGCGGCGTTCATCCGTCGCGATGATATCGGCGATGTTCGGGAGTCGAGCATGCTTGACGCAGGACGCCGGAACGGGCGGGCGATGGTCTCAGAAGCCCGGACGCGAACCGTAGCGTCGGGACAGATCGGCAACGACTTTCTCCCATGGCGGGCCCGGCTTCGGGCCCGGCCCGCGATCCGCGGAGAGGAATCGAAGGAACCGCTCGATCGCCTGCCAGAAGTCGACTCCAAGCGGCCCTTCGAAATCAGCACGGAGATAGACGAACCGGTGGAGCAGCCACTCGAGCTCTTCCTGTCCGCAGTCGGGAAGCCGGATCCGGAACGCCGTTTCACAGCGGAGCAGGGCGATCGCCATGTTGAGAAACCCTGCGCAGCGGCCGGGCTCCGCCGCGACCTGCTCCTCGTATCGATTCAGCGTCCGTTTCGCGGCCTCGTCCAGCGGCTCTTGTTCGGCCATCCGGATCTCCCGCTTCATCTGGTCCCGGTGACTGCGAATCAAAGCGGCGCACACTCTCTGCTCCCGTTCGCGGTAGAACTCGAACGGTTCTAAGGGACCGAAACTCGCGAACTTGGGGTCGCGCCTGTCCTCGATGCGAATCTCGATCTGGTCCCTGGAAAAGCCGGGACACTCGGGACCGTCGAGAAGGTTCTCAAGGACCGCGGGATCTCCGCACTCGGCCAGGAAACCGAGCGCGAGGCTGCGTGTGCGCTCGTCGATGCCGGCGGACCGGAAGATCCGCAGCAGAGTTTCGGCGCGCTCCGGTCGCCGGTCCGGCCGGCCCACGAGGGCGATCCCGAGAATGACGGTCGCGCAATTCAGGAATCCCGTGTCCCGGCGCACGTCGACGGCCGCTTCGCTCAGGATGTCCAGGAACCCCGAAGGAAAGGCCGCCATGATGTGGTCGCCCGAACCCGAGACCCGCCGGTACACGTCGAGGGGGATCAGGTAGAAAGCGCCGCGGAAGAGGGCACCGGAGAACTCTTCGCGCCCCGACTGCGCCAGGACCAGCCAGGCATGGAAAGCTTCCCAGCGCCCGCAGTCGAACCGGTGCCAACTCTCCGGATCCTTGCAGAGCGCTTCGAAGCGGGGCGCCAGGCGGTCCAGGCGATGAAGGCACTCCCAGGCGGCGGCACGGGGAACCGCATGCTCGAGCGTGTCGAGGGACCGGCAAAGCTCGTCGTCGTCGAGGTGCGACCAGTCCCGTCGAGGGAGGGGCGGACTGAAGCGGGGCCGTGGCATAAGGTCGGCACAGTCTATCGCGGATCGGGACTATGCCGCGTCGCTACTCTTCGAACGTCGCCACCCCCGCCGCCCCGCACGCCCGGCGCATCTCGGCGCGGACCTGGTCCAGCTCGCGGACGTCGCCTATGGCGCGGAGAATATCCGCCCCTTCCTTCCAGCGCTCACGGGCGGCGGCGGCGTCGCCGAGAGCGAGAAGCGTCAACCCGAGGCCGCACGCATGGGCTCCCTCGAAGGCGCGGTTGCGCACCCGGCGATGGATCGCGAGGGCTTCCTCGAAGAGCCGTCTCGCCGCGTCCGAATGACCCGTACTCAATTCGAGGCCGGCGAGGTTGCCGAGCACGGAACCCTCGGAGCGAGCGTCGCCGACCTCGCGGGCGAGCGCGAGCGCCTGGGTGTAGCGGGCGCGTGCCTCGGCGGCGCGGCCGGTGTCCGCGAGGAGCATGGCCAGGTTCGTGAGCGAGAAGACCTCCTGGTAGCGTTCTCCGACCTCGCGCTGGAGCCGGATGGCCTCTTCCAGCTTCCGTTCCGCGGGGCCGAGGCGGCCGGACTGCATGAAGAGGGTCCCCTGGCAGCAGGTCACGCCCGCTTCAAGGCGGCGATCCGGGATGTCGCGAAAGGCCCGGAGCGCGCTCTCGTAGAGTGGTTCCGCTTCGGCGATGCGGCCCAGGTCGACGAGGAGATTCGCGAGGTTCGACTCGGCTACGCCGGTGGAGCGCGGGTCGCCGCAAAGTCGGCCGATGTCGCGCGACTGCCGGAGGAGGATCTCCGCTTCCTTCAGGCGTCCGGTCTCGTAGGAGATCAGTCCCAGGTCGCCGATCGCCCGGCTCTCGATGTTCCGCAGCCCGCTCTCGCGCGCCAGGGCCAGCGCCGCGCCGGCGGCGGCTTCCGCTTCCTCGACCCGGGACGTCCGGTGATACAGGGTCAGCAGGTCGAGCTGGGCGGTCGCCTCCGCGGAACGCGCCCTGAGCGAGCGAAGCGAGTCGAAGGGAGCTGCCCGGTCCGCGGCGCACCGGAATGCTTCCAGGGCCGTCCGGAAGAGCCGCTCCGCGAGCACCGAATGTCCCGCGTTCATCGCCGCGTGGCCGGCGCGCTCCTGCGCCGCGGCCCGCTCCTCCTCGGACGCAAGCTCCGCGTATTTCTCCCACGCCGCGCAGGCCGCTTCCGATCGAAACGTCCGCTCGGCATGCTCCGCCGTCCGCCGCAGGTACGTCCTGCTTGCCGCGAGAAGCTCTTCGCGCGAGTCCCGCCCCGGGATCGCGCGCGCGGCGTGCTCGGCGAGCTCATGGGCGCACGGATCGAGGGGAAGTGGCGGCGCCACGTCCCGCGCGCCCGGCTTCAGCGGCGGCGGCGCGGGCGGGCGGCCTCCGAACTGGTCTTCCATCACGGCGAGGGCGGTCTCGTGGAGGCGCGCGCGGTCGCCGGGGAGCTGGAGCTGGTAGGCCGCATCACGGAGAAGCGCGTGTCGAAACAGATACGCCGCTTCAGCGCTCATTTCAGGCCCTTCAACTTCGCCGGCAGATCCAGGATCGACACGGCTTCCGTCTTCGTTCCCATCGACCACGACTTCGGGCCGGGGTAGATCACAAAGAGCCTCTCGAGGTGCAGGTCCTCGTGCGCGACATGCATGGACTTCGTCATCGATGGCCCGTCCGTGAGCTTGATTTCGAAGCCGAAGCGCTTCCCGCCCCGGACGATGAGGAGGTCGAGCTCGGCGCCGGCGTGAGTGCGGTAGAACCAGCCTTCGCGCTCGCCGAGGAGCGAGAGGACCTGCTCGACGACGAAGCCTTCCCAGGAGGCGCCGTGGCGCGGGTGGGAAGCGACCTCCGTGGCGGTGCGGAGGAGGAGGAGGGCGTGGAGGAGGCCGGAATCGCGGACGTAGACCTTGGGGGACTTCACGAGGCGCTTGCCGACGTTTTCGAACCAGGGCTGGAGCTGGCGGACGACGTAGGCGCCGGTGAGCAGGTCGAGATATCTGCGGGCGGAGCTTTCGGAAGCGCCCAGCGAGCGTGCGAACTCGGCGGCGTTCCAGATCTGGCCGTGGAAGTGGGCGATCATGGTCCAGAAGCGGCGCAGGGTGGCGGCGGGGATGGAGAATCCAAGCTGGGGAATCTCCCGTTCGAGGAACGACCGGACGAAGTCTTCGCGCCATTCGAAGCTGGCCGACTCGGACCGCGCGAGGAACGAGCGCGGGAAGCCGCCGCGGGTCCAGAGCGTGCGGAACGAGGCGGGGCGCGTCTCGACGATGTCGAAGCCCGACATGTCCACGTAGGCGACGCGGCCCGCGAGCGTTTCGGAGACGCCCCGCACCAGGTCCGGGGAAGCGCTTCCGAGAATGAGAAACTGAGCGGGCGTGCCTTTCCGGTCCGCGAGGACGCGGAGGTGCTGGAACAGGTCGGGGCGGCGCTGGATCTCGTCGATGACCACGAGGCCGCGAAGCGGTTCGAGGGCCAGGTCGGGGGGATCGAGGCGGCGGAGGTCGCGCTCGGACTCGAGGTCGAGGTACTGGCCGGAGGAGCGGCCGGCCAGCTCATGGGCGAGCGTGGTCTTGCCGCACTGCCGGGGCCCGAGGAGAGCGACGACGGGGGAGCGGGCCAGCGCGGCGCGAATGGAGGACCTGAGACGGTGGCGTCGGATCACGGAAAGACTGTACATTGAAAATCAGATATTAGATAGCGGATTTTCAAGGACAGCCGTGTCTTGCCCCGCGCTGTGCCCTCACTCAAGACTCCATTCTCAACACTCCGCACTGAAAGGGGGCCGCCCTATACTGGCCTCGAGTGAACCTCCCACGTCGATCGACCGTACGAATCCTCTTTCTCCCGGCTCTCTGCCTGGCGTTCCTCCTGGCCGCACCCCTCGCGCGGGCCGAGGACCGCCCGGCGACGCCGGAAGAAGCGCGCGCGTTTGTGCCGCAGGTCGAGAAGGGGCACTGGTGGATTGTCGCGGAGCGCCGCGGAGGGGATGAGGCCGCGGAGGCGTTTCTGTTTTTCCTGGTCGTCGACGATGTTCCCGCGCAGGCCACGATCCTCGTCGTCGCGACGTCCGGCTGGTCGCTGGTCCTGGCCGTCGAGCGCGCGTCGTGGAACGTGACGCAGGTCACGCCGGCGTGGACCACGTGGGACGCGGACGCGGGGAGTTTCAAGGTCGCCGCGGACAAACTCTTCGCCGCCGCCGTCAAGCGGCCCGGACTCGTCGAGTTCCGCGGGTACCCGGCGCTCGACCTGGTCTGGCATGCGTCGCCCCTTCCCGGGGCGGACACGCTTCTCAGCCTGTCGGAGTCCGCCGCGAAGGGGACGGAGACCGCGACGCGGCCGCTCACGGGGGAGCTGAGCCTGGACGGGAGCGGACGGCTTCTGGTCGCGCGTCGGACAGAGGACGGGGCGGAGCTGCGACAGACGTGGGAAAAAGGCCTGCCCTTCCCCCGGACGGCGACGTGGACGGCCGCGGAACGCGACCCGGTCACGGTTGCGCTCATTCGCTCCGGGCGCACCGCTTCCCAGCTCATGTCTTCGGGAGAAGGAAAGTTCGGCCTCCACCTTATGAACTGGCAGTCGCCCACCCTTCCGTGCTACCGCATCGAGAACCGGCTCCTGCCGGCCGTGGACGGGATCCACCGGGCCGCCGAGGTCCTCGCCGCCGGGTCGCGGCCGGAGGAAGTGAGCGTCGAAGCGGAGTCCTGGTGGCGGGCCGGCGACGTGGTCCACGTCCAGTGGGACCTCCACGCGCTGCCGGCCGCGCGCGACGTCCCGACGGCGCCGAAGCCGCGGGAGAAGATCCCGCCGAACGGAGAGTTCTACATGGAGTGCGCCGGAACGTGGCGGATCGGCGCGGAGGATTACGTCTTCCTGTTCGGATGGGGAAGGGACGCGGCCGAGAATGCGTGGGAGGGCCAGGGGGAGTGGCAGGCCGTCGACGCCGACGAGGGCCTCGTCCGGAAAATGACGCGCTCGCAGCTCGGCGACTTCTCGAACCCGGACTACTGGAACGGCGAGACCGCTCGCGACGCGCTGGCTCCTCGCGCTACGCCGGCACGACCTCACCGCCGCCGCCCTCTTCCGCTTCCGCCTCGGCCCCCGGAAGCAACTCGAAGACTTCGCCGGGCTCGAAGCGCCCCTTCCCGCCGGCCCCGTCGGGCTCCGGCGGCCGGAACCGCTTCTCCGCTCCCAGGACTGGCTGCTCGCGCGCGCGGTGACCGGCGTGCGGACCGCGGCGTCGGGCACGGTGCTGTCGCTTCCCCAGGACGAGAAGGGCGTCCGGATCGAGCTCATGAAGGACGAGGCCTGCGTCTCGAAGCAGATCCGGAACGGGGAGTTTTTCCAGGCGCTCACCGCGCTCATCGAGCGGAAGCGCGGCAAGAAGGAGGCGACGCTGGCGATCACGCGCGAGGACGTGATTAAGCTGGAGAACGGCGAGGAGGAAGCGGACCTGACGGAAGAGCTGCGCCGCCTGGAAAAGAAAATCCCGCGCCGCTCGCTTCACGTCTTCCGCGTCACGGAGGGTCCGGGCCGGCGGGTGTACCAGGGGTACGACTTCACGTTTCCGTGGTGGCGGGAGACGCTCGTGTTCGACGAAGTCGAAGGGTACGTCGCCCACCTGCGCATGGTCGGCCCTTCGGACCGGAAGCCCGACCCGGGGCGTCCGGAGCGCGAGCGGCCGCTGTGGGTGGATCGGCCGACGCCCAGCACGAAGACGCGCTGAGCCCGGGAGGCGCGCCAGCGGGACAAGGATCGGCAGGCATAAGTTTCAGCAGTCCAGCGCCGCCACGCCCGCCTTCGCGCACGCTCCCCGCATTTTCTCGCGCTCCTGGGAGAGCCCAGGGTCCGAAAGCTCGCGCAGGATCGCCGCGCCCTCGCGCCAGCGCCGCTTCGCCTCCTCCGCGCGGCCGCGGGAAAGGACGAGGAGGGCGAGATCGCAGAGGTGGCCTCCTTCGAAGCGGCGGTTGCGGACGTCGCGGTCGAGAGCGAGAGCCTCGAGATAGAGGCGCTCGGCCTCCTCGGGGCGGCCGGTGTCGGCGCGGAGATTGGCCAGGTTGCCGAGGGCGACGGCTTCGTAGCGACGGTTGCCGAGCTCGCGGTGGATGCGGAGGGAACGCCGGCAGGTCTCTTCGGCGAGTTCGAAGCGGCCGGTTTCGCGATACAGGCCCGCAAGATTGCCGAGCGTGATGCCCTCGGTGCGCAGGTCGCCGGTCTCGCGGCTGATTTCGAGGGACCGCGCGAACCTCTCCTCCGCCCTCGCAGATCGACCCTGTTCGGCGTCCTCGTTGGCGAGATTGGCCAGGACCAGGCCCTCGGTGCGCCGGTTCCCCGCCTGGCGGTGAAGCGCGAGCGCCTGCTCGTAAAGCCGCCACGCCTCCTCGCGCCGGCCCGCGACGCGACAGAAATTCGCGAAATTGCCGAGCGCGTTCGCTTCACCGCGCACATCGCCCGATTCGCGGTGAAGGGCGAGAGCCTCCTCGAAGAGGCGCCGGGCCTCTTCCATCCTCCCGGTCTCGCGGCAGAGGATGGCAAGATTGCCCAGCGCGCCGCCCTGGTGGCGCCGGGCGCCCGCTTCCCGGAAGAGCGCTGCAGCACGGCGGCCCTCACGCTCGGCGTCGTCCACGCGGCCGGTGTGCATGCAAAGGACGGCGAGGCTGCCGCGCGCGACGCCTTCGAGGCGGCGGTTTCCTGAGGCGATGTGAAGGTCGATGGCGTCGATGTAGATCCGCTCTGCGGCTTCCGGGCGACCCGACTGGTGAGCGATGTCGCCCGCGCGGCGAAGTGCTTCACCTCGCGCAGACGCCTCGAGCCGTTCGGCGAGGCGAAGCCACAGCTCCTGCGCTTCGCTCCCGCGGAACACCTGCTCGGCGAATTCCGCAGCTCGGCGCAGGTAGAACCGCTCGAGAGCGCGGAGATCTTCCGCAGGGCCGCAGGGCGCGGCCAACGCGGCATGCCCGGCAAGCTCGCGGGCGAAAGGGTCGGACGGGTGCGGCACGGGCCTGCCTGCGCCGTCGTCGTCGACGGAGCAAGCTTCCGGTGGCCGCCCGCCGCACAAGTTTTCGATCAGCGCAAACGCCAGCCCATGGAGCCGCGCGCGGTTACCGGGGAGCTGGAGCTGATAAGCCGCGTCCCGCAACAGGGCATGTCGAAACAGATAGGCGGACTCAGCGTTCACGCGCGCATCCTACTGGGCGAGGGGAGGGTTACCCAGCGGTCAAGGCAACGGCCTCCTACGGAGACACAGAGGGCCCGTCGAGAAACGGCACGCCCGCCTCCGCGCAGGCGTGGCGCATTTCCGCCCGGCGGTCGCCGGCTTCCCGGAGGTCGCCGAGGCCGTCGAGGATGGCGATGCCGGCGGACCACGGGGTCCGGGCGCGGGCGGATTGGCCGAGCGCGACGAGGCAGCGGGCGAGGTCGCACTGGTGGATGCCCTCCTGCCGCCGATTGCCGGCCTGGCGGTCGATGGCGAGCGCTTCCTCGAAAAGCGGCGCGGCGAGGTCCGGGCGGCCGCCGTCGAGGTGGAGGACCGCGAGGTAGCCGAGAAGCACGCCTTCGTGCCGGCGGTCGCCGACGTCGCGGTGGATCTCGAGCGACGCGCGGCAAGCGTCCGCGGCCTCCGCCAGGCGTCCCGTCTCGTGGTAGAGGCCGACGAGATTCAGGAACACGAGGCCGACCCGGCGGCGATCGAGCCGCTCGCGGTGGATGGCCAGCGACTGCCGGAGCAGCTCCTCGGCCTGTTCGGGGCGTCCCGCGTCGCGCTCGACGAGGGCGAGGTTGAGCAGCGCGATCCCCTCGTCCGTGCGCAGGCCCCGCTCGCGGAAGATCGCGAGCGCTTCCCGGTGGGCCCGCAACTCGTCGTCCGGGCGATTCGTTTCGCGGAAGACGCCTCCCAGGTTTCCGAGCGCGCGACCCTCCTCGCCGCGTTCGCCCAGCTCGCGGAACAGCGCCATCGCCCGCAGCAGCTCCTGCTCCGCCTCCACGACGCGCCCGAGGATGCGCTTCGCGATGCCCAGCCCCGTCCGCGCGTCCGCCTCGAACCGCTTGTGCCCGCTTCCCGCAAGAAGAGCCAGCGCCTCCTCGTAGGCCGCGGCCGCTTCAGGCACGCGGCCTGATTGGGCGAAGAGGCTTCCGAGCACGATCCGGGTCCGGGCCACTTGGGGCCGGAGGCCGAGGTGGTCGAAGAGAGCCAGCGACTGACGGAAGAGGCTTTCGGAGTCCGCGGTCGCGCCTTCATCGAAGGCGGAGAGGGCGGCGAGGTGGAGGGCGATGCTGCGGGGTTTTTCGTGCAGGAGCGGGGCGAGCTCGAGGAGGGCGGTGCGGGCGGTGGCGTGCTGGAAGCGCCCTCGGGCGGCGAGGGCGGCCCGGGCCAGGTAGAGCTTCCGGTGCGCCGGGTCGGCCGGGAACGCCACCCGGGCGTGCTCGGCGAGCTCCAGCGCAAAGCGATCCGTCGAGTGAGGCCGGTGCGCCGGCCACCGGAGGTCCTCCGGCATCGCGGTTTCGCCGGGCGCGCCGCCGCAGATTCCCTCGATCAGCTCGAACGCCAGCCCGTGCAGCCGCGCGCGGTCGGCGGGCATCTGCAACTGATAGGCGGCGTCGCGGAGTAGAGCGTGTCGGAAGAGGTAGGCCGCTTCCGCGAAAGGCGGCCTGCGCGAGTGGTACGGGTCGAAGGCGACGTTCACGCGCGGATGGTAAGTCGCGGCACAGCTCCGGCGAAGCTCCGCAGCAGCGCAGGCCGCTCCTACTTCTTGCCGATCCGCTCGCGCACCTGCTTCTCCAGATCCTCGGACCAGGGGAGGATGCCGGTCTTCTCGTCGGCGAGGGTGTAGTCCGGGCCGCCGGCGCCCCCTTCGACTCGCTTCGCTCGCTCAGGGTTGCCACGGGCGTTGGGGATCTCGTTCAGGAAAACGAAATAGCGTTCCTCGCGTGTGGTCTCGATCATCTGGTCGCGGGAGACGAGGGCGGTGGCGAAGTAGGCGTCCCCGGTGTACTCGTGGGTCTTCTTGCCCTTGAGAATGCCGTCGATGCTCCAGGTGATGAACATCGGCTTCCCGAGCATCTGGGAGCTGATCTTTCCGAGGCCGATGAACGACGAGCCGGCGACGAGGCGGTCGAGGTCGGCGCCCTCGAGCACGTCTTTGCGCCAGGCCTGCCGGCGCGCTTCCTCGCCTTCCTTCTCCTTTTTCGCCATGGCCTCGAATTCCGCCCGGGCCTTCAACTGCTTGTCGATCAGTGCGAGCACCTCTTCGCGCTGCTTGTCGCCGGCGGCGTAGACGCAGATGGGAGACACGACGAATACGCCGTCCTTCCCCATGGCGCCGCCGAGGATGAGGCGGTCCCCCTTCTTCGGCGCCTCCATCGGCTTCTTGCTCCACTCTTCCCTCAGCTTCTCCGAGTCGCCGCCATCCCAGTCTATGTCGTTGGGCATCGGCGCGAAGAGCGCCTTCGTGCGCTCGACCTGCTTGTCGCCGCGCAGGACTTCGGTGACCTCGATCTCCGCGACGGGCGGGTTGCCATGGGTGGGGTCCTTCGTCAGGGCCTCTCCGACGGTGACGACGATGACGTCTCCGTCCGCGAGCTGGTGGAGACAGGGCACGCCCGCATCGGAGAGGGCGGCGCACAGGAACGACAGGGCGATCGCGCAGGCTGCGGGCTTCATGGGAGCTCCACGAATGGAGGGATCGGGAACGTTGCGGTGGTTCGACACGCTTGATTCGGTGAGTTGCGTCCTTCGGCCGCTACCCACCGAATCAAAGCTGACTCACCACCAGTGGTTCGACACGCTTGTTTCCGGTGGTTGCGCCCTTCGGACGCAACCCCCGGAATCAAAGCTGACTCACCACCAGTCGGCCGGGCTTCGGATTGGACGCACTGGCACAAACGCGGTTCCACGGATTCGCGCTCGCCGCGCACGAATGCAACAGTGGAGAGGCGGCTGCGAACCGGGTTTCGCGGTAATCTCCCGTCATGGGAACTCGCCCGCAAAACCCCGGCAAGCTCACCCGCTTCGAATGGACCCCCGAGCGGATCTCGCTACTCGGCACGATGACCGACGGCGAAGTGGCGGAGCGCGTGGGGGCGTCGGGGAGGGCGGTGCAGGTGGAGCGGAAGCGCCGCGGGATCCCGCCGTTCGTGGCGCAGTTGCCGCCGGTGAACTGGACGGAAGAGCGGCTGAAGATGCTGGGGACGGCGTCGGATCGCGCGGTCGGGAAGCGGATCGGCACGACGTCGACGACGGTGGCGCGGAAGAGGTTCGAGCTGAGGATTCCGCCGTTCACGCGCGCCGGGCGGCGGTATCCGTGGCCGGCGGAGGCGGTGGAGAGGCTCGGCAAGGAGACGGACAAGGCGGTGGCGGGGCGCCTGGGGATCAGCGTGCCGACGGTGCGGTTGAAGCGAAGGCAACTGGGGGTTCCGCCGTTCAAGCCGCACGGGGCGCGAGTGAAATGGACGCCGGAGATGGACGCGGACTTCGCTTCCATGAATGACGAGGAGCTCGCGGCGAAGTGGAAGATCAACACCAAGTCGGTGAACGACCGGCGGCACGTGGTGCAGGGGATCCCGACGGGGCGTTTCCGCATGAAGTGGACCGACGCGCACCTCCGGCTGCTGGGGACCCGATCCGACGGGGAGCTGGCGCGGGAGTGGGGGTGTTCGCTGGAGGGAGTGCGGTTCAAGCGGTTGCGGCTGGGGATTCCGCTGGCGAACCCGCCAAAGGAGATCGAGTGGTCGCCGCAGATCGACGCGATGATGGGGCGGAAGACGGACGCCGAGATCGCGCTGATTCTGGGGTGCTCGCGGGCGGCAGTGACGTTCCGGCGCGAGAAGATGGGCATCGACAAGGCGCCGCGAGTCGGGCGCCGGTGGTCGGGCGAGGAGCTGGACCTGCTCGGGCGATATACGGATTCGGAGGTCGCGCGGAGGGTGAATACCGACCGGCTGACGGTGCGCCGGAAACGCGAGGAGCTGGGGCGGCCGCTGGCTCCCTTCGAGCAGGGGCTCGTCTGGACGACCGAGATGGACAAGCTCCTCGGCACGGATTCGGACGTGAAGATCGGCAAGCGGATCGGGCGGACGGGGCCGGCGGTGTGCCTCAGGCGCATGAAGCTCGGGATTCCCTCGATCTCCGAGCGGCTGGGGCTGAGGGAGTGGCGGGACAGGACGAAGGGATAGGGACTACTTCTTCGGTTCCGCCGGCGCGGACGGACGCGACCGCGAAGAGCAGGAAGGCCGTCGCGACGTGCCGGAGTCGCATGGGCGCAAGGGTGGCAGATCAACCGTCGGCGTGTTCGTCGAAGGCCTGCACTTCGAACTCCGCTACCCCCGCCTTCGCGCACGCTTCGAGAAGCTGCGGGCGGCGGCGCTCGATTTCGTGGGTAGCGCGGAGAGCAAGCAGCGCCGCGGCGCCTTCGGACCAATCCCGGCGGGCTTCGTCGAAGCGGCCGAGGGCGACGAGGAGGGCGGCGCGGTCGCAGCGTAGTAAGGCGGCGGAGGCGACGTTGTCATGTTCGGAAAAGAGGGCGAGGGCGTTCGCGAAGTGAGCCTCGGAGGCGTCGAGGCGGCCCCGCCTGTAGTTGAACCGGCCCAGGTTCGCGAGGACGATCGCCTCGGATCGGCGGTTTGCGACTTCTCGATGGATCGCGAGCGCTCTCTCGTAAAGCGGAAGCGCTTCGTCGAGCTTTCCCTCATCGACCAGCTGAGCGGCGAGGTTTCCAAGCGTAATTCCCTCGTTGCGGCGACTGCCCGTCTCTCGGTGGATCGAGAGCGCCTCTTCGAGCGCCTTCCGCGCGTCGCGCTGGCGGCCGGTGGCGGCGTAGATGCCGGACAGATTGCCGAGGACGACGCCTTCGGACCGGCGGTTCCCGTCTTCGCGGTGAAGGGCGAGAGCGCGGAGGTAGGAGCGCTCCGCGTCGGCGGTGCGGCCCAGGCCGTCGAGGAGCCCGGCGAGTCCGGCGAGGGCATGCGCCTCGCCTCCGAGGTCGCCGACCTGGCGGAGGATTGCGAGGGCCTCCGCGAAGGCGCGCTCGGCCGCGTCGAGCCGGCCGGTCTGGTCGTAGAGGATGCCGAGGTTGCCGAAGGCGACGCCTTCGGAGAGGCGGTTGCCGATCTCGCGATGGATGGCGATCGCCGCTTCGTGCTCGCGCTCCGAGTCGGCGACGCGACCCGTCTGCCGCAGGAGGTTCGCGAGATTGGCCGTGGAAATGCCTTCGGCGCGACGGTCGCCGGCGGCGCGCTGAAGTTCGCGCGCTTCGCGAAGCGTCCGCTCCGCCTCCGCCATGCGGCCGGCCTTCTGCAGGAATCCGGCGTAATTGGTCAGCGAGACCGCCTCGGAGCGCGAGTCGCCGGCGGCGCGGAAAGCGGCGAGGGCCTGGCGGAAGAGCGTTTCGGCCTCGTCCCCGCGGCCCCGGGCGTCGAAAAGGCCGGCGAGGTCCTGCCGCGTCGCGGCTTCCCCCGAGCGATCGGCGGCGGCGGAAAACGCGGCGAGCGCTTCGCGCAGGAGTCTCTCGCCGGCCGCCGGTTGGCCCGACCG
>WSZJ01000122.1 GCA_009773755.1 Planctomycetota bacterium
CGGCGGCCTGGCGGTCGACGCGGGGGGCGAGGTCGCGGAAGCGGCCGAGGGCGGCGGTGCCTGCGGCGAGGTGGTCGGCGAGAAGTTTCGCGGCGCGTTCGCGGTCGCGGGCGCCTTCGAGGAAGAGCTGGATGTCGTCGTGGAGGGCCATGGCGGTCGGGTAACGATCTTCCTTGCGGAACGCCATCGCGTAGAGGCAGATCGCGTCGAGATCGGCGGGGATCGGGGGCGCGACGACGGACGGCGGGTCCGGCGGTCCCTGGCGAACGCGCGCGGCGATTTCGATGGCGCGGGCCCAGGTGGCCTTCGTCGAGGGTGGCTCGACGCGTCCGTTGCGGACCTTCGAGATGATCTCCTGCGGCGTTTTTCCCTCGAAGGGGGCCCGCAGCGTGAGAATCTCGTAGAGGATGGCGCCCAGAGAGTAGATGTCGCTGCGCGCGTCGAGTTCGTCGAGCTGTCCCGCGGCCTGCTCGGGCGGCATGTAGGCGGGCGTGCCGACGATGTCCCCCTCGTGGGTGATTCTCGACTCGTCGACGGCACCTGTCAGCCTCGGCGGCGACCCGGTCTCGGGCGCGGCTCCGCCGACCCCGGCGGCGACCGCGAGTCCCCAGTCGACGACGTGGACTTCGCCGTAGTCGCCGATCATCACGTTCGAGGGCTTGAGGTCTCGGTGGATCACGCCGCGGCCGTGCGCGTAGGCGACGCCGAGGCAGATGTCCTGAAACACCATCAGCAGCCGCGTCCGCGTCCACGTCCGCCGCGTCTCCGCGTCCCCCGCCGCCAGCGCGCGCAGAATCCGCGACAGGTCCCGCCCGGGAACGCACTTCATGGAAATGAAAAGCCGCTCCTGCCCCGCCGCGTTCTTCAGCGATCCGAAATCATAGACCGGGACGATGTTCGGGTGCTCCAGCCCCGCCGTCAGGCGCGCTTCCCGCACGAACCGCTCCGCCAGGTCCGCGCGCAGCCGGTCGAGCACGATCTTGACGGCGACGCGGCGGCCCAGCAGGGTGTCGCTCGCCCCCACGACGCGCCCCAGCCCGCCGCGACCGAGTTCCTCGCCGAGCAGGTACCGGTCCCCGGAAGGCGGCGCGACGATCGTCACCGGTTTGACGTCCCGTGGAACCAGCGCCGCCAGCGTCTCGGCCAGCCCCGGCGGCGGCTCCAGCCCCATCAGCTCTTCGCACAGCCCGGCATCCATCGACCCCTGCACCACCGTCATCGCCGACTCCGGCCCCGCGTCGCGCATCCTGAGATCCACGACTGCGCGTACTGCCGCGTCCCGCTCCGGCGGCATGAGCCCGCGCTCGCGCAGGATCTCCGGAAGCGCCCTGCCGGGGGACTTCATCCACAACCCCGCTCCCTCGACCAACTGCTCGCGCGTCAGGAATTCCATCTGAAGCGCGAGGAGGGCGTAAAGGAGGTCGGAGGCGTGGGACATCGGAGGGCCCTCTGGAATCCGCGCATCATACGCCTTGAACGGCCCTTCAAAACTCCTTACGATCCCGTGACTTGCGCCCACAGGGGGCCGTACCCGGGCGCACAACATCGGGGGACTTCATGGGGCTTGTCGCTTCCGTCAAGCGCGCGGCGACGCGTGCGGTCGTCAATCAGCTCGTCGGGATGGCCGACTCGTCGGACGCCAGCCTTCTGCGCATGCTGGGAGCGGTCAAGTCGGTTTCATCGCTCGACTGGTACGACAAGGGGCTCGGGGCAATGGAAGGCTACATCCGGGCGGGGCATCCCGGCGTTGAAGCCGTGCGGCGCGCGATGCGCGTGATGAGCAAAACGACGCGCAAGAAGTTCGTCGAAAACCTGGTCATGAACGTGTTCATCGAGGGAAACCGGAAGCGGTTCGCGTTCTACGAGAAAGAAGGCTTCGGGCCGCCGACAACGCTGCTGATCAGCCCGACGACGGTCTGCAACCTGAAGTGCTACGGGTGTTATGCCGAGGGGCACGACGTGCATTCGACGCTGTCCTTCGAAGCGATGGACAAGCTGATCGCGGAGGGCAAGGAGGTCGGCACCCCCTTCGTGCAGTTCGTCGGCGGCGAGCCCTTCCTCGTCAAGCACCTCTGGGACCTGTTCGAAAAGCACCCGGACGTGTTCTTCAACGTCTTCACGAACGCGACGCAGCTCGGCGACGCGGAGATCGAGAAGCTGGCGTCGATGGGCCACGTCGCGCTCTCGGTCTCGGTCGAAGGCCTTCAGATGCACACCGACGAGCGGCGCGGGCGCGGGATTTACGCGCTGGCGACGAACACGATGCGCAAGCTCGCCGACAAGGGCGTGCTGGTGGCCTTCAGCGCGACGTACTCGAAGGCGAACTTCGACACGGTGGGGACCGAGCCGTTCATGGACGCGATGATCGACGCGGGGTGCGTGTTCGGCTGGTTCTTCCCGCTGATGCCCGTCGGGTCGTGCGCCGTGCCGCAGCTCATGCTCACGCCTTACCAGAAGATGCAGATCAAGGACCGCCTCGCCGAAATGCGCGCGACCAGGCCGCTTCTCTTCTTCGATTTCGGCCACGACGAATGGCTCGCCGGCGGATGTCTCGCGGGTCGCAAAATGCTCCACGTGAATTCCCAGGGCGGCGTCGAGCCGTGCATGTTCACGCAGTTCGCAGTCGACAACATCCACGGAAAGTCGTTCTCGGACGTGCTTCGTTCGAAATTCCTCGGCAAAGTCCGCGACGACGAGCGGATCCGCGCGAATCCGCAGAAGACCTGCCTCGTCACCGACGTGCCGGAGGTCTTCCGCGAGATCGTGAAGGAAGAAGGCGCGAAGGACCAGTCGGGCGACGGCCTGATGACAACCATGGCGCCCGTGCTCGACGCGTTCGCGCGCGAGGACAAGGCGCTTCATGAAGCGGAGAAAAAGTAAGTGCTCTCCGGACTCAAAAACTTCGCGATCGAAAAGGTGGTCAACTCCGCGGCCGCGGCGTCGGCGAACATGTCGGACAAGGGAATCCTGCGCCTGATCGGGATCCTGCGTTCGGTGATGCCTGCGGACTGGTACGCGCACGCGCTGGACATGGCCGAGAAGTACGTCAAAGAGAAGCATCCGGGCGTCGAAGCGGCGCGCCGGATCGCGCGCGGCCTTTCGCCGCACGTGCGCAAGATGATGATCCGCAACGCCGTGATCGGCCTCTTCCTCGAGGGAAACAAAGTCCGCCGGAAGTTCTACGACGAGGAGGGTTTCAGTTCGCCGCCGATGGTGATGATGAGCCCGACGAGCGTGTGCAACTACCGCTGCTACGGCTGCTACGCCGACGGCGAGGACTGGAAGGCGGAGCTGGAGCCGGAGCTGATCCACCGCCTCATCGACGAGGCGTCGACGATCGGGTCGAGGCTGATCGCCTTCACCGGCGGCGAGCCTTTTCTCCGGAAAGACCTCGTCGACATCATGGAAAAGCACCCCGAGGTGATGTTCTCGATCTACACCAACGGCTCGCGGATCACGCCGGAGATGCTGGACAAGTTTGCGAAGTGGGGAAACGTGCACCTGAATTTCTCGGTGGAGGGGCCCCAGGAACACACGGACGATCGCCGCGGCGCCGGGGCCTGGGCGGTGGTGATGCACCAGATGGCGGAGTGCCGGAAGCGCGGGCTGTACTTCGGCTTCGCGACGACGATCTGCCGGAAGAACCTCGAAGCGGCGACGACCGACGAATTCGTCAAGACGATGATCGACGCGGGCGCGGGGCACGGCTGGTACCTGAACCTGATGCCGACGGGCCCGGTCGAGTCGCAGGAGCTGATGCTGACGGCCGCGCAGCGCTACTGGATGAGGGAGCGCGCCGCCGAGATCCGCCGCACGCACCCGATCTACCTCGTCGATTTCGTGAACGAGTCCTGGCTTGTCGGCGGCTGCATGGCGGGCGGGCGCAAGATGATCCACATCAACTCGAACGGCGACGTCGAGCCGTGCATGTTCATCCACTACGCCGTCGACAACATCAAGAACAAGACGATCCGCGAGGTCCTGCGGAGCGACTTCATGAAGAAGATGCGCGCCGCCGTCCCGCACGACGCCCGCGACGCCCGGCCGTGCATGATCATCGACTACCCGGACCGGCTGCGCGACATCGTCACCACGACGGGCGCCTTCAAGACGACTCCCGACGCCGGGCAGATGCTGAACGAATGGGCGCCTTACCTCGACAAGAACGGCGCCGAGTTCGGACGCCTCGACGCCAAGCACCTCGAGAACGTCAACGACCCCGAAATCGCCGCCCTCCGCGCCGAGATGCCGCGCCCCGAAGTCGCCCTCGGCGTCGAAGTCGGCAAGCGCTATGGCCCGCGCCAGGAAGAAAAGCAGGGCTCCTGCGGCACCGGCTGCGCTTCCACCCCCGCCGTGACGCGCGCGCCGGAATCGCCGGCCACGTAGCCGGACCGTCCGCGACTACTTCGCCTTCAGCGCGGCGCGGATCCACGCGTCGATCGGATGCACGAGCGCGCCGTGGTTCACGACGCCGGTCTCCCACAATTCGTCGAGCGTCGCGGGCCAGGCGGGATCGGGCTTTGCCTTCCTGCCGCCGTCGGGGTCGGGTGCAGACATCTCGGCGAGTTTCTTGAGCGTCCCGGGAGTCCCGGACATGACCAGCACGTAGACGACCGGAATCGCTGAATCAGGTTTCATGCCGGTGCGGTCGAGGAAGGCGAGCAGCGTCGGCTCGATATCTCCGGTCAATGCCTTGGTCAGGGACAGCGATCTCGCCAGTGACCACGCCACTTCGCGCGGCCACTGCGGGTCGCGGGCGACACTCGACACCGGAGCCCACTCCTCCGAAACCAGCTGCCGAGCCATCAGGCGCTGCCCCTCTTCGTCATGTGCCTCGGCCAGCAGCACCGCGGCATTCGAGGCGACGATCGAACCGGCGGAAGCCTTCGCCTCGAGCGCCTCGAGGACTGAAGCCCGGAGCTTTTCAGCTGTCGCTTCCCAGCTCGAATTGAAATTGTCCGACGGACGTCGCCGCTCGCCCCGGGGCGCAATCGCAGTTCGAACCTGGGCGATTCCTTTCGGGGAGATGTTCGCGAGCATGAGCGCGGGGGGTTCGCGAAGTGCCGCCGCGACAAAGGGCTCGGCCTCCTCTCTCCACATGTTGAGCGCGATCGCATCCCACTCGTAGGGGTCGGGCCCCGACGGATGCGCGCCTTTGGGCGACGGCGGCGAGAGCATGTCCAGGACCAGGTCGTGCCAGCGAGGACCGATTGAAGCGGGATCCGCGCCACCCTTCGGCTCGAGCAGCAGGTGCGGGCAGTGGAACGGCTCCGGCACGTCGCAGCAGACCCAGCGCCACTCTTCCACGCCCTCCGGCGCGAACGCCACGCCCCGGCCGTCCGAAGGCGCCGAAAGCCGCCACTTCCGGTCGGCGAGTTCCAGGACTTCCTTCGCTTCCGTGTTCTCGATGGTTCCCGCGGGGATCTGCAGCTCGTCCTCCCCGCCGCCGGAGCGCGCGAGCACGAGAAACGTCCGCGCAAAGTAATACGTCGCCGACCCGATCCCGCCGCGGCCGCCGCGGGGGCGTTCGAAACTCCCCGATGCCGTGATCATCACGGCGGAGGACCAGGTGCCGCCGGGCGGAAGAGCGATCTTCGCGCTGGATTCGCGCCTGGAGGGGCGCTTCTTCAGCTCCTTTCCTTCCTTGGATTCGCAGCCGAGGAGGAACGACGCGGCGAGGAGGAGAAGGGGGATGCGGACTCGAGAGGACATGCGGACAAGCGAACCGCACGCGAGGGGAGCGGGTCAAGCGGGAAAGATCGGGTGAGGGGAGGGAAGGACAAATCCCAACTCTAACTCCAACCCCAAATCCAAAAGGGCTGATTTGGGGTTGGGGTTGGAGTTGGAGTTGGAATTTGCTGTTCCGCACGTACCATCTTCCCTCTCCATGCCCGCCAACCCCAAATCCAGCAAAACCCTCCAGCGCCGCCTCGACATCGCGCGCGCCGCGGCCGCTGTCTTTCGCCGCAAGGGCTACGCCTCCGCGACCACCGAGGACATCGCCGGCGCGCTTGGCATGACCAAAGGCTCCCTCTACTATTACTTCCGCGACAAGTCCGACATTCTCTTCTTCTGCCAGAACTACTCCCTCGACCGCCTGCTCTCCGAAGCCGCGCGCATCCGCCGCTCGGGCGCGCCGCCCGCCGCGCGCCTGCGCGACCTCGTCCGCGCCCAGATGGCGCTCATGCTCGACGAACTCGCCGGAACCGCCGCCCACATCCAGACCGACGCGCTCGAGCGCGCGCGATGGAAAAAGCTCGTGCTGAAGCGCGACCGCTACGAGCGCGAAGTCCGAGCGATCGTGGCGGACGGAGTGAAGAAGCGCGTCTTCCGCTCGACGGACCCCGCGACCGCCGCGCGCGCCATCCTCGGCGCCGTGAACTGGACGATCACCTGGTTCCGCTCGGGCGGCAAGCGGACGAGCGAGGAAGTCGCGGCCGATTTCGCGGAACTGTTCGTCGACGGACTCCGCGCTCGCCGCTGAAAGAGTGCTGTTCCTACCCCCTACCAACTACCCACTACTCACTCCCCCAGCTTCACTTCTTTCCGAATCACCGCCGCCTCTCCAAACGGCCCCTGCTCCCACTTCGCTTTCACGATCACCGTCTTCATCCCGTCAGGAGGAGTCCACGACTCCTTCGGCGCCGAGCCGCCTCAGCACCAGTGCGAAGAGACGCTGAAGAGCTCTTTCCCTTCCGGCGTCTCGATGCTGACGATCGGCTCGATGTTGCCGTCGGCGCCTTCGGGGGTCAGCTCGACGCGTTCGCCGTTGGGGCCGAAGCAGATCGTCCAGGCGAGCAGGCCGCCTTCGGGATTCGGCTCGTGCTCGAGCGTGTAGCGGAGCTTCCCCGTGAGTGCAAACTCGACGCCCTCCTTGATTTCGAGGAAGGGAACCCCGTCCTCCTTGTGCCAGTACCCGTCGACCTGGGCGCCTTTCCAGGTGTAGTCGTAATAATCCAGCCGGTAGCGCCCGGCCGGGAGTTTCGCCGTGCCGTCCTTTCCGTCCAGGTGACAGGAGCCGAACTCGTCGCTCACCAGCGCGATGCTGAACTCCGGGACGTTGACCTTTACTGAAACCAGCGGCTTTTCCAGTTTCACGAAGCGGATTCTCTCGCCGCGATCGAGGACTTCGAAGTCATGGGCGGCGTCCTCGAGGACATAGCCGCGGGCGAGTGAAAAGTCTTCCCCCATCGGTGGAATCCGGTCGCGGAACTTGCCGTCGCGGTTCACGTCGAAGTGCGCGTGGTCGCACAGCCAGTACTCCGCCGTTTTCGTCGTGTACACGTCGTCGTAGCGCCCGTTCACCATGTAGTCCGTGAGCGAGACGGCCATTTCCTTCCCGCCGACCTGGACTTTCCCCGACATCCGCGTCAGGTTCGTGAGGCGCATCTCCGAAGCGCTTGCGAAGCGCGCCTGCAGCCGCGCCTCGATCGTCCTCGACGGCATCTTCAGCTTCATCGTGAACTCGACCGGCTCGCCGTAGCTAAACTTGCACGGCACCGCTTCTTCTTCGGTAAGGTCGCCGTCTCCGTCCCTGTCAGGCCAGACCGCATTGAGTCCCGCGGCGACCACAGCCTCCCCTTCCCCCCACGGGAACACGAACCACGTCGTGCCGCCGTCAGGCGCCTTCGTCACCCCGTCCGGCCGCTTCGCCGGACGAATCGCGCTGTAGCACTCCTTGAACGTCACGCGCGGACCGGTTTCCGGTTCGAGCGTGACGACGTCGACGGGCGGGCAGAAGAGCAGCACGAGGGCGAGCATGGGAGCGACTCCGATCGGGAAGAAGCGCGATTGTAGGGTTTCGGGCCGGAATCCTGTCGCCCTGAACTCAGGGGGACAGCTTCTCGTGCGCCGGGCATTTGCACCACTTGTCACCCGGCGACGGGCAGGTCTTTGCGAGCGCGACTTCCGCCGCCCAGGCTTCTTCCGGGTACGGGCCGGCGACCGTGATGTCGCTGTCGCCCATGAAGTGGTCGTAATAGAACTCGATCATCCAGACGCGGCACACGTCGCAGAAGTACCACGACCGGATTTCCTCGTCCCCCTGCACGAACACGCTGATGAACGCGCGCCGTCTTTCGACGGGCCCGAGCTCCGCGCCGCACTTCCCGCACTTTATGGAATCCATACGGTGACCTCCTCGGCCGGCTTCTTCGGGATGTCAGGCACGGCGCAGTCCGCCGCGGGGAATCCGACCGGGAAGAGGATGTAGGGCTTCTCGTGCGACGGGCGCTGGAGCACCCTGGAAAGAAACCCCATCGGGCTCGGAGTGTGCGTGAGCGTGGCGAGGCCCATCTGGTGAATCGCCGCGATGAAGTACCCGCACGCGATCCCGACGCTCTCGGAGACGTAGTAGTTTTTGCGGATCCCGCCCTCGACGGGCCGGTGCTGTTCGGCGAAGACGACGACCAGCAACGGCGCTTCCTCGAGGAACTCCTTGTGCCACCCCGTTCCGAGGGGGGCAAGCGCCTCGATCCACTCCGGCGGCATGCGGCCGCCCTCGTAGTTTTCGCGCTCTTCGACCTCGGCCGCTTCCCGAATCTCCCGCTTGAGCGCGCGATCGCCGACGGCCACGAAGGTCCACGGCTGGCGGTTGGCGCCGGAGGGCGCCGAATTGGCGGTGGCGATGGCGAGCTCAATCAGTTCCCGCGGGACGGGACGCGACGAAAAGTGCCGGACGCTCCGGCGAGCGCCGAGGTTGTCGCGGAATTCGCGGGCGCGTCGAAGCATCTCGGGGGCGGGGATCTCAGGCGGGCGATAGGGCACGAATCGGGGCTCGCTCATGCCGCGATTATCGCAGCGCCGCGGGCGTCCAGGCGAACGCTTCGATCGTCCGCGCGTAGAGGGCATGGGGAGGGGAGTCAGGAAGCGCGATTCCGGCCGCCTGGGCCATGGTGTTTTCGAGGACGACCGCGCGCGCGGGGCGCAGTTCCCACGGCGCGTGGAGGATGTCGGCGCGCGTAATGCCGCCAGCGCGCGCCGCGGCGTAGAGGCAATAACGTTCCGCGAGGAAGTACTCGAGCGACCCCGGGCGCGCGCGGAATTCGACTCCAGAAGGGGCGTACCGTGCGCGGAACACGGCGGGCGGCGGGCCCTTCGAGATGCGGATGCTCGAATAGTGAACGCGGCCTTCTTCCTCGGTCATCTCCATCCGCGCGCGCCAGTACGGCAGCCCGTACCACACGCGTGCGACGGTCGCCGTCACCGCGCTCGCGGCGTCGAGGCTGAAAAACCACACGCCGGGCTTCTCCTCCGCCGTGACATAGGTGCGGACGTTCAACTCGGGGAATGCGTCCGTGCCGGGCACCGGCGGCAGCCCTCGCAGGCGCACGCCTTCCATCCGGAACGGGACGACGCCGATCCACGCCGACCCGTCAAACGTGTCGACCTCGAGTCCTGCCGGAATCTTTTGACGCACTGCGTCAACGGGAATCCGCCAGTGCAGGAACGCAAGCGAGCTCCAGACCTGCCGCACCGCCCACGCCCCCGCGGGGCAGGGCCACGGCCGGTGGCCGGCGTCCGGAAGGCCCACTACCCTTCGGCCTCCGCCTGTTCCTCGCCGTGCCGGAAGTCCGGGTTGTCGAACCGCGTGAATTCCTTCCGCCACGTCAGCTGCACGTCCCCGATCGGCCCGCTGCGCTGCTTCGCGATGATCACCAGCGCGTCCGTGTCGTTCTCCTTGTTCGCGTCCTTGTAGTACCCCGCGCGGTGCAGCAGCATCACGAGATCGGAATCCTGCTCAATCGCGCCTGATTCACGTAAATCAGCTAACATAGGGCGATGGTCCGTCCGCTTCTCCACCTCCCGGTTCAGCTGCGACAGCGCCATCACCGGCACCTTCAGCTCCCGGGACATCGCCTTCAGCGACCGCGAAATGTACGAGATCTCCGTCTGGCGATTGTCGAAGCGGCTCCCGGCCTCCGCCGCGCGGACTTCGATCAGCTGCATGTAGTCCACGACGATGAGCGAGAGTTTTTCCTTCATGTGGAAGCGCCGCGCGCGCGAGCGGATCTGGTTCACGGTCAGGGACGACGAGTCGTCGATGTAGATGGGCGCGCTTGAAAATCCCGTCGCAGTCTCGACGAGCCGCGCCTTTTCCTCCTCCGTCACGGTTCCCTTCCGAACCCGGTGCGCGTCGATCCGCGCGTGCGAGCAGATCATGTTCTGCGCGACCTGCTGCCCCTGCATTTCAAGGGAGAAGATCAGGACCGGCAGGTTCTCCTTGATCGCGACATGCTCGACGACGTTCAGGGCGAACGAGGTGTTGTGAACGCAGACGTCATTGGCGATGAAATTGTGGGTCTCAGGAATTGTGAGGTCGTAAACCTGCTTTCGGCCTGCGGGGATAATCGATTCGACGCGGTCCCAGTAGACATCGCTTCGGGCCAGCATGGAGAGGCGGTGGCACTCCAGAACGTCCGCGAACCGGGTGAGGTGCCGCCGGCCCAGGGCCCGCCGGTGTGGATGCGGGTTCGAATCGGCGACCCCCGCCTTTCTCGCCAGCTCTGACCAGGTCATGGATCCCTTGGCCTGTTCGATCTCCTTCCAGATGGCGGCGGGAATCAGGTCGACGTTTGTCTGGACCCGGCGTGACAAGAGACACCTGGCGACCCTGGCCACTGCCGCTTTCTTTCCGAAGATCCCTACCTCCTTGATAAACGTCTGGATCGAATTCGCGTCGGTAATGTCGATCTGCCAGGAAGGCCGCCGCGAGTTCTTGTAGAGAACCCACCGCAGGCGCAATTTGGAAATGACTCCGAAGCGAAGCAGAAGATGCGACACCTGACGCGCAAGACGTTCGCAGATCGACGAGTAGCCGAGCTGAGGCTGGCCGCTCGTGAGCACGGTGGCCCACCCGTCGGTTGCGAAGAGGTGACGCAGGAACTGTGCCAGTTGCGGACGTGGCAGCCGGAACACCGGCGCAGGAATCTGTTTGTCCCCCGCGCCTTTGCCTGCAAGCCCCATGCGTATCAGCCAACGGCTGACGGGATTAGGAGAGTTATGCCGCGCTGAATGAACGCCTTCAGGGGCAAGCATCGCGGGCTCAATCTGCAAGACGCGGCACAGGCGCTCGAATCCGGCTTCATCGGGTGCCGTGGCGCCCCGGCGCCAATGCGTCATGGTGCCTGGCGAGACCCCGACATCACGAGCCAGTTTCCACGCGGGTCTCCCGGTCGATTGAATGGCTTCGTCAATGCCCGAGGCCAGTTCCTGCCGCTTCGCAGAGACCCTGCCGGAGTCGGCGACAATCGCAAAAGAGGGTGCCCTCGACGCGGACCGGCGTGAAGTACAGGTGCAGCCTCCGAATTGCGACACGGCGTCGATGAAATCGCGCGAGATCACACGATTGGAATTCGTGAACATCGGTGAAGTGCCGGTAAGTCCGCCGTCTCCGATCAGGTAGGCCATGAGCTTGACCTCACATTCCCTCATGGCCTCATTTCCGAAAACGGGAAGAGACCGGGGCACCGCGATCCTCTCGCCCTCGCGAACTTCGGAGAGGGGCTTCCAGCCGTCGATTGTCAGGAACGGATGCGTCAAGGTCGTTTCCACGCGCCGCCCAAGACGCGTCGTCACCTCAAACACAGGCTTCCGGCCGTCATCTACATATCGGCTTGGATAAACCCGGTCCAGCTTGAGATCCGATCGCAGCGTGCCGACGCGGGAATCCCGGCGCCGGAAGACGTCTTCAATCGTGACGACTGCGCCGTCATCGAGAACCAGCTCCGAGTCCGCAGCGAGGCACTTCCCCATCGATGGTCTCCCCGCAACCACGATCAGCTGCGCTTCCTGCATCCCGCTCGTCAGGTCGTCGAGCGCGAAGTACCCGGTCGAGACCCCGGAGATCCGCTTGTTGCGGTCGCGCATCGCGAGGATCCGGCTGAACACGGGCCCGAGGATCTTGTGGATCGGCGTCGCGGTCGTAGTCTGCCCCTGGCTGATGCGGAAAATCTCCTGCTCGGCGACGACGGAGAGCTCCTCCGAGTGCACGGCCGGGTCGTAGGCCTTCCGCAGGATTTCGGAAGCGGCGCCGATGAAGCCGCGCAGCAGGGCTTTCTCGCGGACGATGTCCGCGTAGTACTCCGCGTTGGCGGAAGACGGCACTTTGCCGGCCAGTTCGAGGAGGTACTCCGGGCCGCCGACTTCTTCGAGCAGCCCTTTTCGCCCGAGTTCCTCGCGGAGGATGATCGCGTCGACGGGCTTCGCTTCGTCCGTAAGCGCCTGGATGACCTTGAAGAGCGTCTGGTGTTTCTTCAGGTAGAACGACGCCGGGTCGACTTTCTGGTCGACTTCGTGCATGGCGGCGGAGTCGAGCAGCAGGGAGCCGATGAGGCACTGCTCGGCTTCGAGGTTCTGGGGTTGAACGCGTTCTTCCGCTGATGCCATAGTCCGGCAATCTTACTTGGCCGCGCAAGAATGTCGCAGCGATTGGTCGTCAACCGCAGTTGCGAGTTGCGGGTTGCGAGGAACGGCAAAACAGCCGCGAGATCTTCCGACCGCGGAAAGCCCTCAAGTCGGCAAAGACCTCATCCTCGGACGGTCGTTGCCGTTCCTCGCAACTCGCAACTCGCAACTCGCAACTCCTCAACTCTTGCACTTTTTAGGGCGCTAGACGCCCTTTAGTTTGGCTAAAAACGAAGCGGCCGGCCTGCCGATGAGGGTGTTGCGAGGCACCTACTCC
>WSZJ01000123.1 GCA_009773755.1 Planctomycetota bacterium
GGGCGGGTCGAGGCCGGGGGCGCGCAAAGGCGCCGGGAGCCAGTTTGAGGGACACCGCGGGTACGTGTCCGGCGACGACCCGAGGACGATCGACTGGGCGGCCTACGCCCGGACCGAAAACCTCGTGGTCCGCGAGTTCCGCGAAGAGGTCGAAGGCACGCTCGCGGTGCTCCTCGACGCTTCCGCCTCCATGGCGCCCTGGGGCAAGGCGCTCTCGGCGAAGCGCGTCGCGGCCGCGGCCGCAGTCGTGGCGCTTCTCCAGGGGGATCAGGCACGCCTCGTGGCGTTCGCGGCGGGGAAGGCGCTCGATCCTCGCGGCTTTGCGAGCCCGAAGGACATCCCGGAACTCGACCGCCACGTCGAGTCGATCGGCAACGCGGGCGCCGGGGGCGGCCTCGCCGCCGCGAAGACTCTTCTCCACGCCCGCCGCGGCCGAGTCCTCTTCGTCAGCGATCTCCTGGAAGAAGAAAGCGCCGGCCCCGCCCTCGTCGCCCTTCGCGAACGCGGCCACGCCGTGACCGTCGTCCACGTCGTCGCGATGGAAGAAGCCCGGCCGCCCGCCGGGCTGCTGCGCCTTCGCGACGCCGAGACGGGGGAAGTCCGCGAGGTGCTCGTCGACGATTCAACAGCCGCTTCCTACGCCAAATCCCTCGAGGACTTCGCCGCCGGCTGGCGCACCCTCTGCGCTTCCCACGGCATCTCCTACCTCCGCCTCACTGCCGGCGCGCCGCTCGCCGAATGGGCCGAGGCGGTCTGTTGAGCGCCGCCTACCCCTGGGCCCTGGCCGCCCTCGCGGCCCTCCCCCTCCTCTGGTGGTGGCACCGCGCCCGCCAGCGCCCGCGCGACCTCGAATGGCCGAGCCTGCTTTTGTGGAAGCGGCTCCCGGCGCCGGACCCGGCGGCGATTGCGCGTCACCGGCGGCGCGCAGACGCAGCGCTTTGGCTGGCGATGGCGGGGGTTTCCCTCCTCGCGATCGGCGCGGCGAAGCTCACATTCCGGACCTTCGCGCCCGCACCGATCCGCGTCGGTGTCGTCGTCGATGTGACCGCTTCGGCCCGCGGGACATTCGAGGAAATCCGCGACGATGCGGTGGCGTTCGTGAAGGGACTTCCCGGCGATTCGGTCATCGACCTCGCGATCGTCCCCGGCGGCGCGTGGTCCGGGATTTCCTCCGGAGACGCGGCGAAGCGTCTCGCCGCGGCCGAGCCGACGGATGCGCCCGGCGACGCCGCGAGCGTCGCGGCTCGATTGGCCGGGGACGACATGGTCGTCGTTTTCGGCGACCGGCCCGGGCCGTCGGGCGTTGCGGTTTGGCGCGTTCATGTCGCGTCGCCGGACAGGCAGGCCGTCGAGTCGCTGACTCAGGTCGAAGGAAATCTCCTTGCCGTAGTTCGAAGCGATCGCTGGGAGATGAACGCACTGAAGATCCAGATGGATGGCCTGGAACAGCCAAAGGAGTGGGTCACGGTCCAAAAGCCCGGGCGAGGCCTGTTCAGGCGTTTATCGTCCGCCTCGACGCTCACGATCTCTCTCTACGGCCGCGATGGCGCGCCCTCCAACGACGCCCGTTTCTGGTGCGCCGGTGCCGATCCGACGCCGGTCGGTTTCGCCGGACGCGACTTCCCGGCTCTCCGCCGCGCGCTCGAGGGCGCGGGGCTGCGGCCGGAGCTGGGCGGGACGCCCTCGATCTGGATCGGCGAGGTGCCGGAGGCGGCGCCTGCCGGGCCGGCAGTGATCATCGATCCGTCGAAGGGAGTCCCTGGGCTGTTCGAAGTCGAGGGCGAGAGCACCGCGCCCGCGACTGTCATCCCGGACCTCACCGACGTGCACGTAAAAGTGGCGGCCGCCGCCGACCTCTCGAAGCTGCAGGTCGCGCGCGCGCGCAAACTCACGTTCTCGAAACCGCCCGTCACGCTCGTCGATCCGCTGATCTACCTTTGCGGCCGCACGCTCGTCCTCGCTTTCGATCCGTCCGCGCCGAATTCCAACTGGCCGCGGCTGGTTTCTTTCCCGCTCTTCTGGGCGGACGCCGCGCGGCTTTTCCGGCCGGCGGCCGGCCGCATGATTTCCACCGGATCCTCGCTGCCGGACCGCGAGGGACCGAAGCTCTTCCTGCGCGCAGGCCTCTTCACACACAACGGAGAACCCGTCGCTGTCAACCTCGACGACCCGCGCGAGCTCGAAGAAGCCGCTTCACCCGCGGCGCCCGCCTCGCCGCGTCTTGACCTCCCGGCGAAGAACGTGATAAGTTCGGAACGAACCGTTCCGCCGGCCGGGGGAGCGCTCGCAGGACTCGCGCTTCTCATCCTCTCCTGGCTCGCCGCGCGGCCCCGCCGCCGATGAACCTGAAACCCCCCGAAGAAACCGCCGTCACGCCGTTCCGGCCCCAGAAGACGATCCTGGTGGTGGACGACACGGTGAAGATTCTCAACATCATCAAGTTCTTCCTCGAGGAGGAAGGCTACATCTGCAAGACGACGTCGAGCCCCGAGCAGGGGATCGAGATGGCGAAGCGCGGCGGCATCGACGTGATGATCCTGGACGTAATGATGCCGGGGCTGAACGGGTACCAGGTCTACGAGATCCTGAAGCAGGACACGAAGACCGCGGGGCTGCCGGTGATCATGCTCACGGCGCGCGCGGTGATCGAGAACACGCCGCGGCCGTTTTTCTATGGGGTTTACGGCGTGCTGGCGAAGCCCTTTCAGCGGTGGAAACTCGTTCAGATGGTGAAGGACGTGATCGAGCTGACGAACAAGGGCGTGTCGCAGCAGGAAGTCTCTGAGGCGCCAGATTCGGCGGAGCCGGGGCAGGGGAAAAAAGGGTGATGGTGGGCGGAGGCTCTCCCGCGAAGCTGTTTCACGTGAGTGGACGGGAGGAGATCGTGAGTGGACGGGAGAAAGAACGAATGAACGAGAAGCCATCGTGAGCGGGAACGCAAATTCGATCCTTGTGACGTCCTGGTTCGGACACTTTTCGGACGTGCCGTGAAACTCCCGACTCCGAACTCCCGTCTCCCGACCCGTTCTTGACTTCCCCCCCTCACTCTCTATACTTCCCGGCCTTCAATCACCACTTACCTTCCTCCAGCCCACAGCTTGAGGACAGGCGAATGCCCGAACCCAAGGAGAGTCCATGCCGCCGTTTGCCCTGAAGGAAAAGCGCACGAAAGCCGTCGAGACGTACCGGACCCACGAGAAAGACACCGGGTCCCCCGAGGTGCAGATCGCGCTGCTCACCGAGCGCGTCAACCACCTGACGGCGCACCTCAAGACGCACCCCAAGGATTTCACTTCGCGCCGGGGTCTGCTCGTCATGGTCGGCCGGCGCGCTTCGCTGCTGAAGTACCTCGCAACGAATGCGCACCCGCGGTACCAGTCGATCATCCAGAGACTGGGTCTTCGCAAGTAACTGTTCGCCCCGCTCCGGCGGGGCGGTTTTGTTGCAGCGGCCCGCGCATTGCGGGTCGCGGAAGCGCCGCCGGGTCTGCGGTGTCGGGATTGGAAGCGCGGGTCTGCGCTTCCCCGTAACGGGGGAGCGAAGATCCAGTGCTTCCCCCTCTGCCCCGGACGGCGCACTAGGTCGGAGGGAATCCGTTGGCCACACGCGTGCAGTGCATGGTGGGTGACAAGCCGTTGATCATCGAGACGGGCAAGCTGGCGAAGTTGGCAAGTGGTGCGGCGTGGGTGCAGTACGGGGACACGGTTGTTTTCGCGGCGGCGGTGGTCGCGGCTCCGCGCCCCGGTCAGTTTGCGGACGACGACGATTTCTTCCCGCTGACGGTGGACTATCGCGAGCGGACTCACGCTGCGGGCAAATTCCCCGGCGGCTTCATCAAGCGCGAAAACCGCCCTTCGACGAAGGAGATCCTGACGGCGCGCCTCTGCGACCGCCCCATCAGGCCGCTCTTCCCGGAGGGGTTCAAAAACGAGGTCCAGATCCAGGTGACCGTCTTCAGCGCGGACATGCAGAACGATCCCGACGTCCTCGCGGGCGTCGCTTCGTCCGCATGCCTCGCGGTGAGCGAAGCGCCGTTCCTCGGCCCGATCGGCTGCGTGCGCGTCGGCCGGATCAACGGGCAGTTCGTGGTGAATCCGACGCACGAGCAGCTCGACGAGAGCGATCTCGATCTCGTGATGTCGGGGACGGACGAAGCGGTGACGATGTGCGAAGGATCGGGACTCGAGATCTCCGAAGACGTGATGGTGGCGGGGATCGAATTCGGCCACAAGGTGATCAAGGATCTCTGCAGGATCCAGAACGAGCTGAAAGCCGCCGCCGGGAAGCCGACGATGGCGTTCGAGGGACGCAAGACGGACTCGGCGCTCTTCGCGAAAGTCGAGGCCATGGCGCGCAAGTCGCTGGCCGCGGCGATCATGACCACGGCGAAGAAGGATCGTTCGGACAAGGTCAAGGCCGCGAAGAAGGAGATCATGGAAAAGCTGGCGCCGTGCGATGAGGACGGAGAGGCGAAGACGGACGTGTGCCCGAAGGAAGTGAAGCGGTACCTTGGCGACCTGGAGTACACGATCACGCGCGAACTGATCGTGCACAAGGGACTGCGCGCCGACGGCCGCGGGCCGAAGGACATCCGGCAGATCACGTGCGAGGTCGGTGTCCTGCCCCGCGTGCACGGGTCGGCGATCTTCACTCGCGGCGAGACGCAGGCGCTGGTCAGCCTGACGCTCGGCACGGCGGACAACGAGCAGGTGATCGATGGCGCGGTGGAAGAGGAGTACTCGAAGAAGTTCTACCTGCACTACAACTTTCCGAGCTTCAGCGTCAACGAGGCCAAGCCGATCCGCGGTCCCGGCCGGCGCGAAATCGGGCACGGCGACCTCGCCGAGCGCGCGATTCTCGGGATCATCCCGCCGCCCGAGGACTTCCCGTACACCTGCCGCATCGTCTCGGACATCCTCGAGTCGAACGGTTCCAGCTCGATGGCCTCCGTCTGCGGCGGCACCCTTGCTCTTCTCGACGCCGGCGTGAAAATCACGGCCCCGGTCGCCGGGATCGCGATGGGCCTGATCGTGCAGGACAACAAGGTCGAGGTGATCTCGGACATTCTCGGAAGCGAGGACAAGTTCGGGGACATGGACTTCAAGGTCTGCGGCACGGCGACCGGCATCACGGCGTTCCAGATGGACCTCAAGAACACCGGCATCAGCTCGGCGATCATGGGCCGCGCGCTGGCGCAGGCGAAGGACGGCCGCATTCACATCCTGGGCGAAATGGCCAAGACGATTTCCGCCCCGCGGGCGGACTACAGCGCCATGGCGCCGCGCCTCTGGAGGATGCAGCTTCCCTCGGACAAGATCGGAGCCGTCATCGGTCCCGGCGGGAAGATCATCCGCGGGATCGAGGAAGAGACTTCCGCCAAGCTCGAGATCGACGACGATGGCGTGCTGACGATCAGCTCGAAGGACCTGACGTGCCTGGAAGCGGCCAAGAAGAAGGTCGAAGGGTTGATCGAGGACGTCGAGGTCGGCGCGGTCTACAAGGGACAGGTCGTCCAGACGCGCGAGTTCGGCGCGATCGTCAAGCTCCCGGTCGCCGGCGGCATCGAAGGCATGTGCCACATTTCCGAGCTCGCCGAGGGCTACGTCAAGACCGTCGAGGACGTCGTCAAGATCGGCGACGAAATGGAATTCAAGGTCATCAGCTCGGAAGACGGCCGCATCCGGCTCAGCCGAAAGGCTCTTCTCCCGCGCCCGCTCGGTCCCGACGGCCAGCCGATTCCCGAGCCCCCGCGGCAGGATCGTCCGCCGCGGCGCGAGGGCGGCGGATTCCGTGGCGGCGGCGGTGGCGGCAGAGGCGGTGGCGGTGGTGGACGTGGCGGCGGCGGCGGCGGCGGCGGCCGCGGCGGTCCCCCGCGCCGGTAACCGTTTTATTTCAGTCCGGCCGTGAGCCGGGCCGATCGTTGACATCAGAGAGGCCGGGAAGACGCGATGGGCGCTTCCCGGCCTTTTCTGAAAACAAAGCCAACGATCTCCCGCCGCGCCGGGTATTATTCGTGACCGACCGAGGGGCGCAGACGGGGTCCGGGGCTCCTGGGGAGGACCGCGATGAAGACAACACTCATGACCTTTGCGGTTGCGGCGATTCTTTCCGCCGCCTGCGCCGCTGCACGCGCCGAGAACATCTGCGTCGACGCGACGAAGATCTACTTCGGCGACAGGGAAGGCGTAAAGCCCGCAACCATCCGAGCCTCCGACTGTTTCGCGGCGATCCCGGAGTGGCAGGAAATCAAGCGCCGCGAGCTGACGCAGGACGACGCCGATTACTGGATTCTCATCGCCGCCGCCAACTCCCGCTTCCGCAAGGCCGTCGAGGCCACCGCAAAGGCCAGCGGCAACGACCTGGTGACCGAGCAGGGTTCGGTCACGGTCCCGGAAGGGCAGGCGCCGCCGCCCGACATCACGAAAGCGGTCGTCGACAAGATCAAGGCAGGCGCGGGGGACTCGAAATAGTGAGGGGCCTCCTCTTCCCGGCCGTCCTGTGCGCCGCTTCGGTCGCCTTCGCAGAGGAGCCCCCGCCCACGCCGCCGCCTGTGCCGCCTTCGCCGACCTGGCGGTACGAGCGGGGCCGGATCGAGAAGGACGGCGTCGTCACGATTTTTTACCAGGTGGCGCGAGGGAAGGGGCAGCTGATTCAGCCCTTCCTGCAGAAGTTCCTCACTCCCAAGGGGGCGATCCAGGTCTCTCCGCCCTCCCCGCCGCCCGCGCCCGGGCAGAGTTCGATCGAACTGAATCTCATGATGATCTCGGACGTGAAGGAGAACATCGAGCTCATCGAGAAGGTGCTCAATATTCTCGACCGGCCGGTGGACCAGGTGCAGATCGAGGCGCAGATCATCGAGAAGTCGATCGAGGACGACCTGGAGATCGGAGCGGAGTTCGGAATCACCCAGGAGCCGAAGCACTCGGGCGACGAGCTGTTCAAGGCCGGCACCGCGATCTTCAACCCGGACTCGTATCTGGCGTCGCTCAAGCCCGGCGCGGATCCGTTCCAGGGACTTTCCGCAACGCTGTTCAACGAGAACATTCAGTGGGGCCTGATTGACTTCAAGCTGCGCACGCTTGTGCGCAAGGGAAAGGCGACCATCCTCTCGAGCCCGTACATCACGGTGAACAACGGCGAGACGGCGACGATCATCGCGGGCGACGAAGTGCCGTATCTCGAGTCCCTCGTTTTCAACCCGGGCGTCGCGCCGATCTCGACCGTGCGCTTCAAGCAGGCCGCCGTGAAACTCACCGTGACGCCGAACGTCATCAGCCAGAACTTCATCGACATCGACATCAAGCCCGAAGTCACGACCGTCAGCGGAACGGCGACGATCCAGGGGACGCAGACCCCGATTTTCTCGACGCGAACCGCCGAAACGCACGTGACCGTGCGCGACGGCCAGCAGATCGTGATCGGCGGGCTCGTCCGCACCGTCGATCTGGAAACCCGCCGCGGAATTCCGCTTCTCGCCGACATCCCGATCATCGGGTATCTCTTCGGAAGCACGAGAAGTGACCAGATCAAGACCGAGATCCTCTTCATACTTCGGCCGCGAACCCGGAAACCGGAAGCGATTGAAGAGTTGATCGTGCCCAAGTAAGGGAGGCTGGCGAAGGCTGGCGAAGGCTGGCGAAGGCTGGCGAAGGCTGCGGAGGCTGGCGAAGGCTGGCGAACGCTAACGACTTCCTTCGAAGTCCGCAGGGCTTCCACGAGGATCGCCGTCGTGCAACCCAGCCTCCGCCAGCCTCCGCCAGCCTCCGCCAGCCTCCGCCAGCCTCCGCCAGCCTCCGCCAGCCACTCCGCTCGATAAGGCTTGCGCCTTTCAGACATGTAAATACTATTGACACTTCATTCAACCGAACGGAGACCTCCAAAAGTGGCTCGCCTCGCCATCGTCCAGGGACCCGGCAAAGGCTCCTATTTCGAAATCGAGCATGATGCCACCATCGGGCGCTCGCGCTCCTGCTCCATCCAGGTCGACGACAAAAACGTCTCGCGCACGCACGCGAAGTTCGAAAACCGCAGCGGCGTGATGTACATGCGCGACGCGGGCAGCCGCAACGGGCTGCTGGTGAACGGGCAGACGTGCACGGAAAAAAAGCTCGAGTCGGGCGACCGGCTGCAGCTGGGCTCGACGGTGTTTGTCTACGAGCCGGACTTCGAGATCTTCCCGGGCGAGGACTCAGGCGGCGTCATCCTTGTCGCCGGAGAGTCGGAAGAAGGCCGGACGTCCGGCGAAGTCACCGCGATGCTCGATGTCGAAGCGATCATCCGCGAAACCGAAAAAGCCGCGGAGACGGCCCGCGTCCGCAAGGAAAACACCTCCGAGTCGGCGGAGGCGTCGCGACGCCTGCGCGCGATTTACGAAATCACCCGCGCGACCACCACCGTCCTCGACGAACCGGTCCTCCTCGGCCGCATCGTCGAGGTCGTCATCGAGCTCCTCAAGGCCGAGCGCGGCGCCATTTTTCTCTGTACCGAAGACGGAAGCGGCCTGCACCCGGGCGCGGTGAGGTACCGGGACAGGCGCGGAAGCGACATCACGGTGTCGAAGAGCGTGCTGGAGCAGGTGGTCAAAGACCGGCGTGCCGTGCTGACCGGCGACGCTTCGACCGACACCCGGTTCATGAGCAGCCGCTCGATCCGGCTGGACCGCGTGAAGTCGATCCTGTGCGCGCCGCTGATTTCGCGCGAGCGGATGATGGGCGTGCTGTACGTCGACACCCAGAACCAGATGAATTGCTTCACGGAAGAGGATCTCGCGCTTCTCGTGAACGTGAGCGGGCAGGGCGCGGTCGCGCTCGAAAACGCGCGGCAGTACGGCGCGGCGCGGGACGAGGCGAACGTCTTGCGCAAGCGGGTGCAGGAGGAGATGGCGATCATCGGGGAGTCGCCGGCGATCCGCGACGTGCTGCGTCGGGTGGAAAAGGTGGCGGACTCGGACGCGACGGCGCTGGTGACCGGCGAGACGGGGACCGGGAAGGAAATGGTCGCGCACGCGATCCACCTCGCGTCGAGACGCCGCGCCAGGCCCTTCATTCCCGTCGACTGCACCGCAATCTCGGAACATCTGCTGGAAAGCGAACTCTTCGGCCACGAAAAAGGCGCCTTCACCGGCGCCGACCGCCTGAAGCCCGGCAAGTTCGAGCTGGCCGACCACGGTACGCTCTTCCTCGACGAAATCGGCGACATGGACTCGGGGACGCAACAGAAGCTTTTGCGCGTGCTGGAAGAACGGACGTTCACGCGCGTCGGCGGCGTCAAGCTCATCAAGGTGGACGTGCGGATTATTGCGGCGACGAACCGGAACCTCGAAGAGATGGTGAGCCAGGGGAAATTCCGCGAGGACCTGTACTACCGGCTCGCGGTCGTCCCGATTCACCTGCCCCCTCTGCGGGACCGCCGAATGGACATCGGGGTCCTCGTGCACCACTTCCTCAAGAGATTCCAGCGCAATTCGCAGCCGATGAAGGTGGCGGAAGAGGCAATGAAAGTGCTGCTGAATTACGCATGGCCCGGAAACGTGCGCGAGATCCGCAACGTGATCGAGCGCGCGACGGTGCTGTGCGAGAAGCCGATCATCGAGGTGGAGGACCTGCCGCCGAAGATCGTGGGGACAGGGATGGCGGCGGAAGTGACGAACTTCATCGACAAGGATCTGCCGCTCTCCGAGATCGTGAGCGAGGTCGAGCGGACGTGCATTCAGCGGGCGATCGCGAAGTCGAAGGGGAAGAAGATCGAGGCGGCGAGGATATTGCAGATTTCGAGGCCTACGCTGGACAAGAAATTGAAGGATTACGGGATTGAGGTCTAGGTGCGGGAAAACGGCTACAACGAACCCCAAATCCCAACTCCAACTCCAAATCCCAACGTGCCGCGCGATTGTGCGAGATTGGGATTTGGAGTTGGAGTTGGGATTTGGGATTTGTCCGGCACTTTCATCCGTTAGACCCATCACCTCTCCATGACCCCCCGCCGCGCCGCCGCCCTTGCCGTGGCCGCCGCCGCCCTTGTGACGGCGATGCACTTCCTCCGTCCGCGGACGCTCGTCATCGAGAGCGCTGCCGAGGAGCCGAAAGAGGCGCAGAAGGACGAGTTTCCGTTTTCGCCGCGGCCGAACCGGGCGCGCGAAATCCGGTGGCAGAAGTGGTCCGCGGAGACTTTTGAAGCGGCGAGAAAGGCCGGGAAGCCGGTCGCGCTCAGCCTGACGGCGACGTGGTGCCAGAAATGCCACGAGATGGATGAAGGGGCGTTCAGCGACGAAAAGGTGATTGCGTTTCTCAACGAGAAATTCATCTGCATCCGCGTGGACACGGATCGGATGCCGGACGTGAAGGACCGCTACATTTCCTCGAAAGGCTGGCCGACGACCGCGTTCTGCACGCCCGAGGGGCAGGTCATCTCGAAGACCTGGTTCGTGCCCGCGGCGGAGTTCCTCGATCTTGCTACGAAGGCCGCCGACGCGTTCGCGAAGGACGGCAAGGGCGCGGAATACAGGCAGCCGGCTCCGGGACCGGCCGTGGCAGCGGCGCCTGAGGAGGTCGACGCGATCCTCGCGGCGATCGAGAAAACGTGGGCCGAGGACGGGAGCGCCTGGGCCGCGCCGGGCGACGTGCGCTTCCCCAGCCCGCAGATCATCGAGCTCTACGTCCGAAAAGCGTTTGATTCGCGCGACGAGCGGTGGCTGAAGCGAGCGGCAGCCGGCGCGGAGGCGGCGCTCAAGCTTGAGGACCCCGTGGAGCACGGGTTCTACCGCGTCGCGATGAAACCGGACTGGAGCGAACCGCATTACGAAAAACTGCTGGAAACGAACGCGGCGATGCTCTCCGCGCTCGTGCAGTTGTGGCGTGCGACGGGTGACGAGAAGTTCGGGAACGCGGCGGGGCGGACGGTCAAATTTCTCCAGTCGACGCTCGGGCCGCCGCAAGCTGGCTGGAGCGCGAGTCAGGACGCCGATCCCGACTACTTCAAGCTCGACAAGGCGGGGCGCGAGAAGCGCGCGCGGCCGAGCGTCGACGTGTCCTTCTACTCCGGGCTGAACGCGCAGGCGGCCTCCGCATTCCTGGCCTATGCCGCCGCTTCCGGCAACGAGGAAGCGCGGCACATGGCCCTCGCCGCGCTGTTGAAAGTGCACATCGATTTGTGGACCGAGGAGGGGCTGCTCCACGGACCGGGCGCGGGGCGGGACTTCCTGCGCGACCTGGCGCTCGTGGGAGATGCATGCCTCGACGCGCACCAGGCGACAGGGGAGTGGAGCTGGGTGACGCGCGCGAAGGACGTCGCGGCCCGGATCGAGAAACTCGCGGACAAGGACGGCGCTCTCTTCGACCGCCCGCCCGACCCGAACGCGCCCGGCCACCTGCGCTTTCCCATCAAGAAATCCGCGGACAACGGGCGCGCCGCGGGATTTCTTGCCAGGCTGCACCACGTGACGGGCGAAGAAAAGTGGAAGGCAGTCGCCGAGGGCGCGCTCAAGGCAACCGGAGGCGAAGCGAAGCAGTACCCCGCGTTCAGCGCGGAGTACGCGATGGCGATCATGAAACTTCGAAAGTACCCGCTTCACCTCGTCGTAGTCGGGCCGAAGGCGGAGCTGCCGAAAATGGTCGCGGCCGCGGACAGCTTCTGGCATCCGTGGAAGACGGTGACTGTGCTGGAGACCAGCGGCGCGGAGGTCAAGCACGCTGAGCTCGAGTATCCGCCAGATCTGGCCGCGTACGCCTGCGTCGCGGACGCGTGCGGGCCGCCCGTGAAGGATCCCGCGGCGTTCGACGACGAAATCAAGGCCTTCCTCGAGCGAAACAAGTGAAGCGCATCGCAGTCCTGACCAGCGGCGGGGACGCGCCCGGCATGAACGCGGCGATCCGCGCGGTGACGCGGTCGGCGCTGGCGCGCGGGGTGGGGGTGACGGGCGTGCGGCGCGGGTACGCCGGACTGATCGCGGCCGACTTCGTGAACATGGATTCGCGCTTCGTTTCGAATTCGCTGCAGCGGGGCGGGACGATCCTGATGTCCAGCCGTTGTCCGGAGATGTACGAGCGAGCGGGGCGGCGGAAGGCGGCGGAAAACCTCAAGGCGGCCGGCGTTGAGGGCCTCGTGACGATCGGCGGCAATGGCAGCATCCGCGGCGCGCTCGCGCTCTCGAAGGAAGAACGCGTCCGCATCGCCCACATCCCTTCCACGGTCGACAACGACCTCCCCGGCACCGACGTCACCATCGGTTTCGACACCGCCGTCAACACCGCCATCGGCGCCATCGACCGCCTCCGCGATACCGCCGCTTCACACGGCCGCGTCTTCCTCGTCGAGGTCATGGGGCGCGAAAACGGACACATCGCCGTCGACGCGGCGCTGGCGAGCGGGGCGGAAGCGGTGTTCATCCCGGAAGCGAAGCTGGAGCTGGAGTCGCTGCTCAGGCGGGTGCAGGGCTGGTGGGCACAGGGAAAGACTTCGCTGATCATCGTCGTCGCGGAGGGGGACGAGGCCGGCGGCGTCTTCGAGCTCGCGAAGAAAATGAAGGTCCTCCGCGGAATCGACATCCGCACGTGCGTGCTCGGCCACATCCAGCGCGGCGGCGCGCCGACCGCCCACGACCGCATCCTCGCCTCGACGTACGGCGCCGCGGCGGTCGATGCCCTCCTCGCCGG
>WSZJ01000124.1:0-10700 GCA_009773755.1 Planctomycetota bacterium
CCAACCCGGCCGGCACAATCCGTTGCGCGTTCGACGGCGAACTCTTCAACAGGCCCGACATCCGCAAGTTCGTGCTCTCGCGCACGCGCAATCTCAAGGACGAGTCCGCGGCGGAACTGATCGCGAACCTCTGGGAGGCCAAGGGCCGCGACATGATGATGTCGCTGCGCGGATCGTTCGCGCTGGCGATCTGGGACGAACCGAACCGCATCCTCTTCGTCGCCCGCGACGCGATGGGTCACCGGCCGCTCTACGTCAGCGAGGGCCCCAACGGCTGGGCGTTCGCGAGCGAACTGCCGCCCCTCCTCGCATTCCCTCCCGTCCGTCCCGGCCTCGACCCCCAGGTCCTCGACTTCTACCTCGCCTTTCATACCGCGCCCGCGCCCCTGACGCTCTTCAAGGGAATCCACAAGCTCCCGCCCGCAGGCTGGATGGAAATCCACGACGGCACACTCCAGGACGGACGCTACTGGACTCCGACGTACTACGACACCGCCGGCCAGAACCCGGACGAAATCGCCCAGCACGCCTTCTCCTACCTGTTCGAATCCGTCAAGGCCCACACTCGCGACCTCGAGTCTCCCGTCGTCCATCTCGAAGGCGACCCGTTTTCGGCTGTCCTCGCGGGACTGGCCGGACTTGCGAAGCGCGGCAAGATGCGCGCGTTCTCCATGCGCCACGGATGGGTCCCGGTCGAAGCGCGCGACGGAGCGGAGCTCGGCGCCAAACGCTTCGGGTGCCCCCACGAAGAAGAACCGAGCAGCGACACGATAGCCGGGCTCCTCGACGCGATCGCACAGGCGAACGTGGAAGCGCTTCCGCTCGCGCGCATGGCTCCCGCGATGCTCTTCGCGCGCAGCAAGGGCGCGGCGACCGGGGGTGTGTTGACGGCGGCGGGAGGCGAGATGTACATGCTGGCCGGGAAGCGGCCGGCGCCGACGCCGCTCTCGACGCTGGGGATGTGGCGGCGGATGAAGGAGCACACGGAAACGGCGGGGCGGCCGCCGTCGAGGGAGCTTTCGACGGAGTTCGAGGCGCGCATGGTGTGGCCGCCGCACGACCGCCTGAACGTCCTGCGCGAGAAGGCGATCGGCGCGATGGAGCCGCTGGCGGACCTGTTCAGGACGGCGCCGACACCGGGGGACCCGTCGATTGCGGCGTACGCGGACGCGGTTTTCTTCCTGCCCGAGCTGTTCCTCGCCCCGCTCGAGGCCGCCTGCCGCACTCGCGACATCCGTTTCCGTTCGCCATTGGCGGATCCGAGCGCGGTGCAGATCCTGGTTCCGGTGGTGCACTCGCTGAGCGGAATGCAACCGCTTCAGGGCCTTCGCCGTGTTTTCGACTCGCTGGTCCCGGAGGACGCGTTCTGGGAGACGAGGTGGGCGGGTCCGGCGGACTGGGAGCTGGCGACGGCGAGGGAGCTGGGGGCGAAGGCGTGCGACGCGCTGGTGGAGCCGCGCTCGCTGCAGCGAGGGGTGTTCGATACCACGACGGTGAAGCGGATGGTCGAGGAGCACCGGAGGGATCCGGTGAGGCACGACAGGAAACTGATGTTGCTGTTTGCGCTGGAGTTGTGGCATCGGACGTTCGTGGATTAGGTCTGGTCCCTTTCCCTTTCCCTTTCCCGCATCGCGCAAGATTGACCCCACGCGGGAAAGGGAAGGGGGAAACGAAACGCCCCTTCGCAGGAGCCGCACCTTGAAAGTCCCGCTTCTCGACCTGACCGCTCAATACAAGACGATCAAAGACGACGTCATCGCCGCCATCACGCCCGTGATGGAGTCCCAGATGCTGATCCTCGGCGCCACCGTCGAGAAATTCGAAGCGGCGATGGCGGACCTGACGGGCGTGAAAGGTTCGATCGCCGTTTCAAGCGGGACCGACGCGATCGTCCTGGCCGGAATGGCGCTGGGGCTCGGGCAGGAGGACGATGTGATCGTCCCGAGCTTCACGTTTTTCGCCACGGCCGGCTGCCTCGCGCGCCTCGGAGTCCGGCCGGTGTTCGTGGACATCGATCCGAAGACGTACAACATCAGCCCGGACGCGGTCGCGAAGACGATTGCGCGGGACTACGTCGTCAAGGGAGACGACGCGCCGCCGGTTCACCGCAAGACGGGGCGCAGGCTGCGCGGGATCATGCCGGTCCACCTCTACGGCCAGTGCGCGGACATGGATCCGCTTCTTGAGATCTCGCAGATCTACCGGATTCACATGATCGAGGACGCGGCGCAGGCCATTGATGCGCGGTACAAGGGAAGGCCCGCGGGGTCGATGGGGATTCTCGGCTGCTACTCGTTCTACCCGACGAAGAACCTCGGCGCGTTTGGCGACGCAGGGCACATCGTCTCAAGCGACGCCGCCCTCACCGACCTCATGCGCAAGATGCGCGTCCACGGCGGCCACCAAAGGTATTACCACGACGTCGTCGGCATGAACGCGCGCATGGACGCTATTCAAGCCGCGGTGCTCACCGTGAAGATCCGGCACCTGAAAGGCTGGATCAAAGCCCGCCAGGAACGCGCCGCGCGATACGTCTCACTGTTCGACAAGTTCGGCCTCCTCAAGACGATTACGCCGCCGTTCACGGCATCCGATCGCGATCACACGTACCACCAGTTCGTCATCCGATGCCCGAAACGCGATGCCCTGCGGGATTTTCTCAAGGCGGCCGACGTCGGGAGCGAGGTGTACTACCCTCATCCGCTTCATCTGCAGAAGTGTTTCGCCGGCCTCGGATACAAGGAAGGCGACCTGCCCGAAACGGAGAAGGCGACGAGGGAGGTACTTGCGCTGCCGATATACCCGGAGCTGTCCGCGGAGCAGCAAGCGTTTGCGGTGGAGAAGATTGCGGAGTTTTACAAGAAGTAGTCGTTGGCCCTTTCCCTTTCCCTTTCCCTTTCCCTTTCCCTTGCCCGCGCTCGACGACCATCACCGTCCGCACGACTCGAGTTACAACGGCTGTCACCGAGATTTAGCAGGTCGTCCGAACTTGCGGGAAAGGGAAAGGGAAAGGAAATGGAAACTACTTCATTGGAGACGGGACCATGCCGACCGCCTACCTCGACAAGAAACTGGAAACCCGCGCCGGCAAGCTGGAGCGCAAGATCTTCAAGCTCAAACAACAGCTCTCCGCCCTTCACCGCAGCGGAAAACCCCGCGCGATCCCCGACTACGTATTCCGCACGCACAACGGCAAGCCGCTTCGCCTTTCGCAGGCTTTCGGGAAACACCAGGACCTGGTCCTTGTGCACAACATGGGGACGTTCTGCCCGTACTGCACCCTCTGGGCGGACGGGCTCGTCTCCCTTCTCCCACACCTGCAGGACCGCGCAGGCTTCCTCGTCGTCAGCAACGACTCGCCGGCGAAGCAGAAGGCGTTCGCGAAATCGCGCGGGTGGACGTTTCCGATGGCGAGCTGCGCCGGCACGACGTTCTTCGCCGACATGGGGTTCGCCGACAAGGACGGGAACTTCTGGCCGGGGTTCACGACGTTTCGCAGGAACGGGAAGCGCGTCGAGCGCGTCGGGCGCCGGTTCTTCGGCCCCGGGGACGATTTCTGCAGCGCGTGGCACTTCTTCGACCTGCTTCCGAAGGGGGCGAATGGCTGGCAGCCGAAGTTCAAGTACTGATCGGGGGCGACGCATTCCCGTTCGACATCATCTGGAATTCCCCCAGCACCCCGCGCGTTTCAGATTCACACCCGGAATACACATTCCACTTCTCGAGGAAACCGTAATGAAGTTCATGCTTCGCTCTTCCTTCGCGCTTTCTCTCGTCCTGGCCGCTTCCGCCGTCCTTTCCGCCGGCGACACCACGTACTACGTCGGTCACATGGAGAAGTTCGTGAACATCCAGTTCCAGTCCGACACGGACCTGGAGACCATCGTCGGATCGACGAACAAGGCGACGGGCGAGATCCACATCGACCTGGAAAAGGGTGAGGGTTCGGTAAACCTGACCGTGCCGGTCGCAGGAATGACGACGGGGATCGCGATGCGCGACGAGCACATGCGCGGCGACAAGTGGCTCGAAGCGGCGAAGTTCCCCGACCTCACGTTCGTTTCGAAGAAGGTCAAGATCGACAAGGACAAGGGAACCGCGGCGGTCACGGGCGACTTCTCGATGCACGGCATCGCGAAGGAGAAGTCGGTGACGGCGACGTGGAAGGCACTCAGCAAGGAAGCGGCCGAGAAGGCGAAATTCCCGCAGGGCGACTGGGTGCGGTTCGTCGTCGAGTTCGAAGTCAACCTGGCGGACCACGGTGTCGCTTCCGCGAACGGCGGCGGAAAAGTCAGCGAGACCTGGAAGATCCGCATGACGCTCTTCGCATGCACTTCGAAGCCGGAAAAGAAGTAACGGTCGGTCGTTTCGAGGCTCCTGCGCCCGGCACACGAGTGGTGAGTCAGCATGGATTCAGAGGGTCGCGTCCGAAGGGCGCGACGCACTGAATCAAGCGTGTCGAACCACGAGGGCCTCTTTTTTTTGCCCTCGGCGCGGGCCGCTTCTAAGCTGGCCCTCATGAGCACCCCCATCTGCCACGTCGAGATTCCCGTCCGGAACATGGCCCGCGCGAAGAAGTTCTATGCGGGGGCATTCGGATGGACGTTCAAGGCCTTTTCGCCGCGATATGTCATGTACGTGACGGGCCAGGGCGAGCGCCTCGGAGGCGCGCTGTGCAAGTCCGACCTCAAGGAGCTTCCGGCCGACGGGGGCGTGACGGTCTACCTGAGGGTGGACTCGATCAAGGAAGCGCTGGCCCGGGTGAAGTCGTGCGGGGGGAAGGTGGTGCAGAAGCGGACGGAGATCGGCGGGGACAACGGGTATATCTCGTTCCTGCGCGACACCGAGGGGAACCGCATGGGGTTGTACAGCAACCGTTAAGCCCGGATGACATAGAATCCGGCCCGATGCCCACGCCCAGCGACCCAGAGGTCCGCAAGTCAGGTCCCGGCACGGGGCCATCGCCGTCGATGCTTCCGCAGCTCGAAGCGGCGCGGCGCAACCCGAATCTGAACTTCGGGAAAATCACGCTGCTTGAGGAACTCGGCCAGGGCGGGATGGGAGTTGTCTACCGCGCGTGGCAGAACGACCTGCAGCGCATGGTGGCGGTCAAAGTTCTCCCGGCGAACTCCGCGAAGGAATCCGGCGCGCGTTTTCTCCGTGAAGCGCGCCTTGCCTCGAAACTGCGCCACCCGAACATCGTCGCGGTGCATGAAATGGGCGAACACCAGGGGCGGCCGTGGTTCTCGATGGACCTCGTGGGCGGGGGGTCGCTCGATCCGCTCGTGCGCGGAGGGCAGCTGCCGGTGAACCGGCTGATGGAGATTCTCCGCGACGTGGCGCGCGCGCTCGACTTCGCCCACGCCGCCGGAGTCGTGCACCGCGACATCAAGCCCGCGAACATTCTCATGGGCGCCGACGGGACGCCCTTTCTCAGCGATTTCGGGCTCGCAGGCGAACTCGAAGACTCGCAGGGGCGGCTGACCGTATCGGGCGCGATCATGGGGACGCCGGCGTACATGTCCCCCGAGCAGGCGCGCGGGCGGCACGGGAAGCCGGATGCGCGGTCGGACGTGTATTCGCTGGGCGCGGTCATGTACGAAGGGCTGACCGGCGAGACGCCGGTGCCGAAGGGCGATCTCGTCGAAATCGTGGGCGCGATCCTGCACACCGACCCGCCGCCGCCGACGTCGCGCGCGCCCGGCGTGCCGAAGGACGCGGAGACGATCTGCCTGAAGTGTCTGCAGAAAGATCCGGCGCGGCGCTACCAGACCGCAGGCGCGCTGGCAGACGACATCGGGAGGTTCCTCACGGGCAACGCGATCGTCGCGCGGGCGTCCTCGCTGGTTCAGCAGGCGACGAAGCGATTGCCGCGGCCGATGGTGCTGGCGGCCTGCGGCGCGGGACTTCTCGTCGCCGTCGTTCTCGGGTGGCTGGTCAAGCGGGAGCTCGGACGCGGAAACGAGATCGCGGAACTCCGGGAGCGGCTCGCGAGGGCGAGCAGCCCGGAGGAGAAAGCCCGGCTGGAGAACGAGCTCAGGAAGAGGGGCGAGCCGGCGACCGATCCAGTCGGAACGAAGCCACCGGGCGGCGAAAAGCCAGTGACGCCCGAAGTCCAGAAAGACCCTCCGAAAGAGTCGCGGACGAAGAAGCTCGAGCAAGACTTGCGCGAACGCCTCGACGCCGGCGATTACCGGGGGGCCCTGGACCTTCTTGCCGCCTTCGCGCCCGCGAACGCGGACGAGAGCGCGAAGCGTGGAGTCATGCTCGCGCGTTGCTATGGCGAAGCGCAGACCGCCTTCGACGAAATCGACAGGCGCGCGCAGGCTCAACTCGTCATCGGCAATTTTGATGGCGCCGTGGACACCTGGGGAGAGGCGATCCAGTTCGGAATCGAGAGATTCACGAAGCTCGCAGAATCTCACATCGCCACGGCGCGAAAGAACCGCGCGACGGGGAATCGGGACGCCGCGCTCGCCCGGCTCGCGCCGCTGCGAGACGACATCCTCGAAAAGTGCGCCGCCCGGGACTACGCGGGAGCCGTGAAGGCCTCGGAAGCGCTTCAAAACGAAGAGCCGTCCATCGAGCCGGAAATCGCGCCGATCCGGGCCGCTCTCCGGGACGCGGCGGACGCGTTCGCGGCGGCGCCGAAGGGGGCGGAGAAGTTGAAAGGAATGAAATTCCAGGCGGCGGGAGGACTGGCGGAGGTCGCCGGCGCCGACGCGACGGGGCTGCGCGTCCTGATTGACGGAAAGGCCACGACGACGCTGTCGTGGGCCTCGGTTCCCCCGCTGCGCGTGGCCGACCTTGCGGCCGCCGGCGGCGCAAGCGCCGAACAACTCGGAGCCTTTCACCTCTTCGACGGCCGCGAGGCAGCCGCCGCGATTGCGTGGGCGCCAAGCCCTCGGCGGAGTGAACTCGACGAACTCGCCGTGTCGTTCCACGAAAACATCGCCCGCCGCGAGGGGACTTCCCTCCTTGCGACGCTTCTTGAAGCCGGCGCCGCGAAGGACTGGAAAACCGTCCGCGAACTGCTGCCGCTTCGCGCCAGGTACGCCTCGGCGTGGAGCGCCGCCGGCGCGCGGCTGGACGATCTCGAATACGCGGTTGCGGAAGAGCGCCCGGGAGAACCGTTCGCGGTGAAGCCGCGCGCGCTCGGCGGCGGACTCACATGGCGGTACGACTTCGCGACAACCGCGCAGCTGCGGGACTGGGCCCAGGAAACGGAGAACGTCGGCAGCGCGCGAGGCCTCTTCGGGCTTTCCTTCGTGACCGGCCGCGTGACGCTCGCCGACACGAATCTGTTGTTTGCGGCGCCGCTGGAAGGAGAGCTCCGTATCTCGTTTGACCTCGAGGTGCTTGCCACCAGGGAGTCCGCGCATTTCGGCGTCTTTCTCGGCGGCTACGTCTGGGAGCTGAAAGCCGGCGACGAATCGCATGTATACACGCCCGGCGAGGAAAGCCTGGGCTCCGCCGCCGATCCCGGCCTGGTCGTGGGGAAAACTGTCCGCGCGGAAATGTCACTCGAGGGAGGCCGCGTTCGCTGCCGTCTCGCGGGAAAAACCGTGCACGACGAAAAGGCCACCCGCTGCCCCGTGCCCATGCCCCCCATGATCTGGTCCGCCTCCGGCGCACGCATCGCCGTCGATAACGTCTCGCTCTCCGGGAAGCTCTTCCCCGGCTGGAGCGACGAATTCCGCGCCCGCCAGGACCTCTTCGCCCGCGCCGCCAAAGCCCCCGCCGATCGCGTCGCCTCCATCACGGACGGAGCCTCCCTAGGAAAATTCAGGAAGGACGGCGACGGCGACTGGAAAGTCGAGAACGGCGCGCTGAAGGGCACCTCGGACGACGAGGACGCGCCGGCGATGCTCACTTTCGACGATCGCGAAATCCGCAATATGCGCCTCCGCCTTCAGTACCGCGCCCACAAGGGACGGCACTTCATCCTCCACCTCCGCAAGGACTCCGGCGAACAGACCTTTCATCTTCCGATGGACGCGACGGACCAGTGGCGCGACGTCGAAGCGGTGATCGCGGAGGAATCGTCGTACTGCCTCGTCGACGGCTGGCTCCGCGTCGAGCCGGGAGAACGCCTCGAGGGCGTCTTCCCGGGTCATGCGGGCCTCTGCGCAAAAAATGCCGTCGTCTCGGTGCGCTCGGTGGTGCTGGAGGAGCTGAAGGGGCTTCCTGCGGCGCGGGACTGGACGCTGCGCTTCGACGGGAAAAAACTGAAGGACGTGGGCCTCGAGGGGATCCGGCATGACAAGGACGACGGAGTCCTGCGCGGAAAAGGCTCGATCGAGGTGGCCGATGCCGGGCCCGGCGGCGAAGTGAAGTGGGTTTTCTGGAGCGTAGACGATGCGCTGGTCCGGGTAGAAGCGGGAGGCGCGGTGCTCTGGGAGTGCCGCTGTCCGGACCGGCAGCAGACCTTCGGATTGCGGTGGAAGGGAGAGACAGCCGAGGTGCTCTGGAATGGCACGGCCGTGGTGCGCGACGTCAAACCGGGAAAAGCCGGCGGTGTCAGGCTGGTGGTGGCCGAAGGAACGGCGGAAATCGGCGGGGTGATGTCGCGCCCGTTGTCGCGCTGAGAGCGCGACCAGGATTCGTCCTGCGGCGTAGCCGCTGCGTTGACGGACTGCCCCGGCTGGGCGATGGTATGTCTCCGTTGCGCATCCTCATCGTCACCGGCACGTTCCACCCCGAGGCGGGCGGCCCCTCGCGCTACCTCCTCAACCTCGCCACGGACCTGTCGCACGCCGGGCACGGCGTATCGGTCGTGACGTTCGGGGAACCGTTCGAGCATGCGTACCCGTTTGCGGTGAAGCGGATTTCCCGCAAGTGGCCCGTCCCCGTGCGGCTGGCCCTGATGGCCGCTTCCGTGATCCCGCGCGCGGCGACGGCGGACCTCCTCTTCGTCAACGACTACGGCCTCCCGCCCGCCATCGTGAACCTCTCGCTCCGCAAGCCGATGGTCATGAAAATCGTCGGCGACTTCGCGTGGGAATGGTCCGTCCGCCACGGCCACGTGACGGAAAACATCGACGAATTCCAGACCCACGGGCATGACGCGACGGTCTCGCTGGTGAAGGGGCTGCAGCGCTTCTACGCCGGCCAGGCCGACCGGATCATCACGCCCAGCGGCTACCTGCGCGGCATCGTGAGCGGGTGGGGGATCGACGAATCGCGCGTGCGCGTGGTCACGAATGCCGTGGACCCTGCGAAGTATCCGTTTCCCGAATCGCGCGAGGCCGCGCAGAAGCAGCTCGGGCTCGAAGGGCGATTCGTGGTGACGGTGGCGCGGCTGACGCCATGGAAAGGGGTGGACGCGCTGATCCGGTGCGTTCCGCAGCTCCCCGCGGGCTGGAAGCTGCTGGTCGTGGGCGACGGGCCGGGGCGCGCGCCGCTGGAGGCGCAGTCGCGAGCCGCCGGATTGACGCAGCGCATCATTTTCACGGGGGAGGTCGCCCAGGACAAGGTGCCGGCCTACCTCCGCGCCAGCGACATCTTCGCGCTCTTCACCGGGTATGAAGGCCTGAGCCACGTCCTGCTGGAAGCGCAGATGGCCGGGCTTCCGACGGTGGCGACGCGCAAGGGAGGAAATCCCGAGGTCATCAGGAACGGCGAGAACGGGATCCTCGTCGAGTACGGGGATGAGACCCGGCTGGGCGAGGCGCTCGTGCAGCTCGCGAGCGACGGGGTTCTCCGCGCGAAACTCGCGGAAAACGCCCGCCGGGCGTCCGCGACGTTCGACTGGAGCCGGCTCCTGGAAACGACGACGGCGGTTTTCCGCGAGGCCGCGTTCGGCGCGGAGGGAAGCCGATGAGCGCCGGCAGGAGAACGCGGGTGACCTTCGTCCTTCCCAGCCTGCTCATCGGCGGCATCGAGCGGCACCTGATCAAGATGCTCGCGCGGTTCGATCGCTCCCGGTTCTCGCTCGCCGTCATCACACTCTTCGACTATCCGGAACGCCTGAACCTCTACGCCGAAGTTCCTCCCGATGTCGCCGTCTCCCGCCTCGCCTTCCGAGGCTTCCATGACGCCGCTTCCTGGCACCGCCTCTACTCCGCGCTCCACGCCTCCGACCCGGACGTGGTCGTGAGCAGCATGTTCTCCGCCAATGCGGCCGTCCGCATCCTGAAGCCGGCGCTCGGCTACCGTGTCGTGACGCGGGAGCACAATCTCTACGACGACAAGAAGTGGTACCACCGCGTCCTCGACCATGCCTTCTCGTACCTGTCCGACGGCGCCGTCGCGGTCTCGCGCATGGTCGCCGACTACGCCTCCACGCAGGCGCGCATCCCCCGCCGCAAGTTCACCGTCATCCATAACGGCGTGGATCTCGACCAGATCGTCGACTTTGCGGCACGCTCGGCGCCCGAAGTGGCGCGCGTGCGGTCGGAGCTCGGGATCGGCGCGGACCGGAAGATCGCGTTGAACGTAGCCCGCCTGAAGCCTCAGAAAAACCACGATCTCCTGATCGACGGGTTCGACCGATTCTGGAAGAGCCATCCGGAGTACCTGCTGGTGATCGCCGGCGACGGGATCGAACGCCCGCGCCTCGACGCAGCCGTCGCGCAGCGCGGCCTCGGCGACCGCGTCCGCTTCCTTGGCTTCCGCAAGGACGTGTACTCCTGGTTCGCCGCCGCGGACGTGTTCGTGCTGACCTCGCGCCGCGAGGGATTTCCGAACGTCGGCGTCGA
>WSZJ01000124.1:10717-23346 GCA_009773755.1 Planctomycetota bacterium
GCTCGCGTTCGGCCTGCCGTTCGTCTCGACCCTCGTGTCCGGCGTCGACGAAATCATCGAGGACGGCCGCAACGGCTACATCACCGCGGACAATCCGGAGGCCCTGGCCCTCGCCCTCGGCCGCGTCGCCGCACTTTCGCCGGCCGGCCGCGCCGCGCTCGGGACCGCCTGCCGCGAGACCGCACGCCGCTTCGACATGCCCCGCGTCGTCCGCCTGTACGAGGAATTCCTCCTCCGCTGCTGCCGCCGCTCCGGCCCCTCCCCCGCTCCGGTCCCCGCCTCGTGAGAATCTTCCACCTCATCACGACGCTCGACGTCGGCGGCGCTGAAAACCACCTCCTTTCGCTCCTTACACGCCTCCCGCGCCCCGAATTCGAACTGCACCTCGGCTACCTCAAAGGCGCCGGCGGCCTCGCCCCCCGTTTCCGCGACGCCGGCATCCCCGTCACCGATTTCCGCCTCAAACACGCCGCCGACGCCCTCGTCGTGCGGAGGCTCGCGAAAGCGTTCGAGGGAACCGACCTCGTCCACACCCACCTCTTCAAGGCCGACGTCTTCGGCGCGGCCGCGAAGAAAATGGCGGGGGTGAAACGTCTGGTCTCGTCGAAACACAACGAGGACCAGTACCTCAAGGACTTCGCCGCGGGAATGGTCGGCCGCATGGCGGCGCGCGCGGCCGACCGGGTCGTGTGCATCTCGGAAGCGGTGCGTCGCTTCATGAAGGAACGCGGCCTGCCGGAAGACCGGCTGATGACGATCCCGTACGGACTCGAGGAGCGCGCGCCGGACCTGTCGAAGCGGGACGAGCTGCGGCGCGCGTTCGGTGCAGGCCCGCAGGACTTCGTCGTGGGAACGATGGGGCGGCTCGAGGAGCAGAAGGGGCAGAGCTACCTGATTGCCGCGATGCGTCAATGCCCGGGCCGGCTCGTCATCGTCGGCAAAGGCTCGCTCGAGGCGTCGTTGCGGAAGCAGGCGAACGCGCTCGACAACCGCGTTCACTTCGCGGGATTCCGCAGCGACGTGCACGACGTCATGGGCGCGTTCGACCTCTTCGCCCTCCCCTCGCTCTGGGAAGGATTTGGCCTCGTGCTCCTGGAAGCGATGGCGCAGGCCCGCCCGGTCGTCGCAACCGCTTCCGGCGCGATCCCCGAAGTCGTCATCGCCGGCGAGACGGGGTACGTGGTCCCGCCCTCCGACGCCACTTCGCTGGCCTCGGCCATCGCCGCAGTCGCCGCCGATCCAGTCCGGGCCCGGGCAATGGGCGAAGCGGGGCGCAAGCGCCTCCTCGAGCAGTTCAGCATCGACAGAATGGTCGATTCCTACGCGTCGATGTATCGAGGCCTGCGGACCGGAGGCGGGTCCCTCGTATGAGCCGCCTTCCGCTGCTTCTCGTAACACGTCCCGGCATCGGCGGCGCCGCCAAGCACGTCCACATGATCTGCGACCTCATCGACAAGTCCGCCTTCGAGGTCAGCGTCGCCGCTTCCCCGCTCGAGGATCCGCGTTTCCTGATCCAGCTCGCGCAGACGGGAGTGCGGGTCGTCGAGTTTCCGCTGAAGCGCGAGCCGCACCCGGGAGACGCGCTCGCGCTCTTCCGCCTCGTCCGCCTGCTCCGGCGGCGACGGCCCGCGCTCGTCCACGCGCACACGTCGAAGCCGGGGCTCCTCGCGCGGCTGGCGGGGACGGCGTGGGGGATCCCGACGCTCTACACGCCTCATGGTTTTTATTTTCACTACGACCTGCCGGCCTGGAAGCGCCGTCTCTACCGCGAGCTGGAGCGGGTCGCGGGGATGTGGACGACCAGGCTTGTGTGCGTGACGGAGGAGGAGGCGCGGCAGGCCGACGAGGCGCACCTCGTATCGCCGTCGAAGATGGTCGTGCTCCCGAACGCGCTCCGGCTCGACCAGTGCGAGGCGAAGCGTCCGCGCGCCGAGGTGCGCGCCGAATTCGGCATACCGCTTCACGCGCCGCTCTTCGTCATGGTCGGCCGTCTCTCGTCGCCGAAAGACCCCTTCACGCTCCTCCGCGCCGCCGATCGACTCGCGGACGACGTCCACGTGCTTTTCGCGGGCGAGGGCGAACAAAGAAGTGAGGTCGCCGGCCTGGCACGCGAGCTGGGCATGGAAAAACGCGTTCACCTCCCCGGCCACCGCGACGACCCGCTCGATCTCACGGCCGCAGGCGACATCGCCGTGCTCTCGTCCAAATGGGAGGGGCTCCCCTTCGCCTTGCTCGAAGCCATGGCTCTCTCGCGCCCCGTCGTCGCCACCGACGTCAGCGGCTGCCGGGACGCGCTCGGCGCCTCGGGCGCGGGCGTCCTCGTTCCGGTCGCCGACCCCGATGCGATGGCCAAGGCGCTCGGGATGCTCTGGGCCGATCCGAATACGCGGGCGAAGATGGGCGAAAAGGGACGGCGGCTGGTTGAAGAGAAGTACAGCGCGGGGCTGTGGATCAAACGGCTGGAAGCGCTGTACTTGTCCGTCGCACGGTGACTACTTGTCCTTGAGAGCCTTCAGTTTCGCGGCACAGAACTTCCATCCCTCGACGTGCCCTGCGCGCTCGGCCTTCGCATCCTCGGTGTCGGCGTACGGCCCTTGCGTGATCGTCATCCGGGTTCCGCCAGCAGCCGCCGCGTCGAACTCGATCCCCACAGTCAGCGCCCCTTTCTCCTTCGGCTCGTGATCCCACTTCCACGTGAATCCGAATTTCTTCCCGGGCTGCCAGTCCGTGATTTCGCCGCGCAGTATCCACTTCTGCTCCGGCCATGACAGCACGTGCGCGCCGCCCGCCCTGTCGCCGATCTCGGCCTTCGGCGCCCACCATTGCACGAGCAGCTCGGGCTTCGTGTGATGTTCGAACATTTCCTGGGGAGAGAACCCAGGGAAGTCTCCCTGGAGGACGAGCGTGTCTCTCGCCGTCGAGATGTCCTTCACGGCGCCGGGGATTTCCTTGAAGAGATCCCGGGTCGGCGTCGAGCTCAGGATGAGGAGGCTCCCCTGTCCCCATTCGAACTGGGCGATGGCGCCTTCGTCCGTCACCCACGCGAAGCCGGACGGCCGTGTCGCGCGCTGTATCTCGTATTTCCAGACCTTGAGAGTTTTCTCCTCCCACGCCAATTCCTCCGGCCCAAGGCAGCTGATGATGACCTTGCCGGCAAGCGAGGGCACTCCCGCGACGTTGATCTCCGTGAATTCGAGGTCCGGCGTCCGTTCCTCTCGAATGGCTGTCGCGGCCAGCACGACCGTCAGCGCGGCGCTGGATTGCCGGCCCGTGTCTATCAGGACCTCTTCCTTCTTTGCCGACGGAATCTTGCTGCCACGCCCCGTCACACCTTTTTTCTCCTCCGACCACTCCGCTTCGCCCGACGGCCCCGCCTCGACCTCCATCGCAGCGCGAATGAAATTCCGGCGACCGTCGACTTCCATGGAGCGCTTCTCGGCGTAATGTCCGCCCGGATAGGCGACCTTCAGCTCCCATGTGGCCTTGAGCCCGCCGCCTTCAGGTTTGTCGACCGTCAGGCGCATGAATCCTTCCGTTCGCCCGTGTCCTTCCACCGCGCGGTACCAGAACTCGCCGGTTTTCAATGGCGGCCACGGCTTCGCCTCTTCGGCCCGAAGGCGTGACACAGGCGCCAGAACCGCGCACAGAATCAGGACCCTCTTCATCGGGCTCTCTCCGGAAACGAGTGTGTTTAATCCGCCCTGGAGGGTACGCGAGTTGCATCGTCTTCACTTCCCGAAATCAGAGTGACCGCGGGCCGGGAAGAGAACCGCCCGGGGAGTCGGCGCTTGCAAGGGTTCCCCGTGAAGAGATTTCTCACGCGGGCGCCGTTCCGGAGCGGTTCCCTGCCTGGCCCGCGGGCCGTCGGAAGCGAAGAAAGTGGAACCGCGGATCCGAAGTCGAACCCGCGGTTCCAGCCGGGCCCTTCTCACGCGAACGCGGACCGGCGCCTCTTCCGGCCCGCCTCCAGTTCAGGAGTTACTTGCGGCGGGGGCCGTGATGACGGTCCCGGCGATCTTCCCGCCGATCGCGATGATTCTCGCGGTGATCCTTCACGTCCTCGCGGCGGTCGCGCTTGTTCTCCGCGCGGTCCTTTACGTCCTCGCGCTTGTCGCGCACATCCTCGGCCTTGTCCTTGGCGCCGCCGTCGTGCTTCGCGTCGCGCTTGTCTTCCATCTTGTCCTTCACATCTTCCTTCCGGTCGCGCAGATCCTCGCGACGGTCCTTCCGGTCTTCGGCCTTGTCCCGCTTGTCTTCAGCGCGGTCCTTCACATCCTCTTTCGCATCAGGGCTCGGCTCGGCGAACGCCGGCGAAATGAAGCTCACGAACAGCGCCACGGCCGATCCCACCAGTGTCCGTCTCAGCATCTGGACCTCCTTGGGTTTTCGAGGTTCCCTTGCACTTCGCGGTTCTAAACCCAAGAAAATCGGCGCGGTTTCTCTGTTTTTTGTAAAAAAATTGGCCGGAATCGGGGGGAGTGTGCAGTGGCGCACGGATCGTAAAGGGAGCGCACCCCAGGGTGAATCGACCTGATCGGCCTCTCGGACTTACATCGCTTCATCCCGATCCCCATCCCAATCCCGCCCCGGCCCTTTCCCCCGCCCTTCCATTCCCCGCCTCTCCTCACTTCGACCCGATCTTCACCTTCACCCGCTGCGGCGCCGTGTCCACCTTCTTCCGGATCGTCGTCTTCGGGTCCATCATCCCCCAGAGATCGACCGAAATGCCGCTGGGCGTCCGGAACGTCGCGCAGAAAATCGGGGAGCCGTGGTGAGACACCGGCTTCTTGTCGAACGACACCCCGCGCTTCTCGAATTCCAGTGTGGTCCCGTAAACGTCCTCGACCATGAACTGCAGCCGGATCGCGTCCTTCGGCGTCGGCGTCGCCCCGTCCTTCGCGCGTACCACGCCGAAATAGAAGTCCTTTTCCGGGCTCGTGAACATCGCGTAGTCGTCGCCGAACGCATTCGTCGGAAAGCCGAGGACGTCGATGAAGAAGCCGACCTCTGAAGCGAAGTCCGCGACGGTGTACTCGATGCAGTGCTTCCAGCACGTCCCCCACTTGATCGCCCACGGGTTCGCGGGCTTCGACCACAGGCGCTTCCAGTCCTCCGGCGATTTCGAGGCGCGGGCGGCGGCGATGCGGGCGTCGCCGAGTTTTCTGCAGTCGCCTGGCGTGGAACGCGTGGTCATGAAGGTCTCCCGGGTTCGAGTAGGGCCATTCTCGCGCGAAAGGGCTCCCCGGTTCAAGCGACAGCGCACCGGCGGCCGGGGCTTCGCGGTCGAATCGCTTGGCGCGCCCTCGCGGGATGCGGACAATGAGCGTGTCATGTACATCACCGCCCAGGAGATCAACCGCGCCGTCCGCATCATAGAGACCGGCGGCCTCGTCGCGTTCCCGACCGAGACGGTGTACGGGCTCGGCGCGGACGCTTCGAACGAGGAAGCAGTGAAGCGGATCTACGCGGTGAAGGGTCGGCCAGGCGGGCACCCGCTGATCGTGCACATCGCGGACGCAAATGCCGTGGCGAGCTGGACCTCGGAATTTCCTGAAGCGGCGCACCGGGTTGCGGCGCGTTTCTGGCCGGGGCCGCTCACGCTCGTGCTGAAGAAGAAGCCCGAGGTTCTTTCGATCGTGACGGGCGGACAGGACACGGTCGCACTGCGCGTCCCGGGCCACCCTGTCGCCCAGGCGCTCCTGAAGACGTTCGGCGGCGGAATCGCGGCGCCCTCCGCGAACCGCTTCGGCAAAGTCAGCCCTACCACGGCGCAGCACGTCTACGACGACCTCGGCAAGGACGTCGACCTCGTGCTCGACGGCGGCCCGTGCGCGGTCGGGATCGAGTCGACCATTCTCGACCTCTCGAGCGACGAGCCGGCGATCCTGCGGCCGGGCGGCATCACGCGCGAGGAGATCGAAGCGACGCTCGGCCGTCCGGTCCCCGTCGTGAAGTCCGGCGGCGCTACGCGGGCACCGGGCCAGCTCCCGACCCACTACGCCCCCAAGGCAAAGATCATCCTCGCGAAACCCGAGGAACTCATCGAGAAGGCCAATCGCCTGCGGGCCCATGGGCAGTCCGTCGTGATCCTCACCAACGCGCTTCCCGATAAGCCGCCGATCGGCATCGAGACGATCATGCTTCCCGTTTCAGTGGCGGAACTCGCGCGAGGCCTGTACGAAGCGCTGCGCGAAGTCGACCGTCGCCGCTTCCAGGCCGCGGTGGTCTGCCTTCCGTCGACGGCGGGGCTCGGGCTTGCGGTCGTCGATCGCCTTGAGAAGGCGGCCGGCGCTTCCGAAGTCAGGGAGTAGGCAATCGACTCTCCTGAAGGCTGGGACGGGGTGAACGACGTCTATGGCTCTGCGAGCGACATCCCTTCGGTGCTTGCGAGGGTCAGTGACGGCGACCCGGAACGACAGGCGCAGGCGCGTTCGGAGCTTGCGGCTCGCCTGTGGTGCGGCGGCATGCTGACGCCAGCTTCTGTTGCGGCAACCGGACCGCTCCTTGACCTCGCCGCCGATCCGTCCGTCCCGGGTCGAATCCAATTGTTGATCACGTTGCAGCGAATCGCCGGGGCCCTTGGAGGAGACGAAGAAGGAGAAGCGTGTGTCGAGTTGCTCGGTCACGCACGGTGGAAGCACTACTACGATTACTACGGCGGCGCGGCCGCGTCATATGGAGCCGAAGCAAGCGAGGTGATCGCTGGAAAACTGGACCTCGTCCTGAAGCTCCTCCGGGAGGAAGACGCAGGCGTTCGCACGCACGCGGCGCTGCTCATGCCGGTCACCGGATCCGTTTCCATGGACGCCACAACCTGCGTCCTGGCTGCGCTTCAAGCGGAACGTGTCCCCCTGGCGGCGTCGGCTCAGTGCCTCGCGCTCTCTGCGTTTCCGGGAGACGCTACGCTGAACGCGCTGAACTCCAGGATCGGGCCGGATCATCCGGACCTTGTCCGCCGTTCGGCCGCCATGGCGCTGGCCGCCCTGATGGGGCCGAAAACGCCGGCTGTCGCCGCCGCATTGCTGGACCCCCTGGCGCCCGACGCGCTCAGGATCGTCGAGTGGCTCGCGTCGATTCCCGTTGATACCAACGGGCTGCTGCCGTTCCTGGATGCGAGCCTGGAGGCCCTGCATGGAGAGGCACCGCCGCGCGCGCCTGGATCCGGCCCGCGTCTCGGTTGTGGCTGGTACGAGCACACGTCCGGGAACCCGGAAGCGGCCGAGGATTCCCCAGCCGAAGAGGCTGTAGGCACCGAAGAAGAGGAAGAAGATGAGGATGTTCCGCTGGCTGAGGACAGCTTCGTTTCCGAGTGGCTTCTTCCGCTTCAGCTCGCCCTGCAAAAGGAAATCCTCGACCATTTCAAGGGCCGCCGGATTCCGAGCACGCCCGCCCTGCTCGACTCGGGTCAGCTCTCGATTCTGCAACTCCTGTCGCGCTGCCGGCCAGCCTGGCACGGTCCGGCGGAGCTTGAAGAGTTTCTGCGCCAGCTGAATTTACCCGACCAACGAATACGACTGGTTGAGTGGCTCGAAGAGCGCGAGTGAGGAATCGCGATTTGCGAATGGCGGGCAATTGTTTGTTGACAGCCGCCGCGAATATGCTAACAAAGCACTAACATCCTTCGCAATCCCCTGAGGACTCGATGCCGCCGCCCCGCCCCGAATCGTCACGCTCTCCCCTGTTGAAATTGCAGGTCCTGCCGAACGTCGGCGCGAGCGTCGCCGGCGATCTTGTGCGTCTCGGCATTCTTTCGCCGGCGCAGTTGAAGGGCCGGGACCCTTACCGGATGTACGACCAGCTTTGCCGGAAGGACGGTGTCCGGCACGACCCGTGCCTCATCGATGTTTTTATTTCGATCACCGAAATAGCCAGGGGCAAACGCGCGCAGCCCTGGTGGCACTTCACGGCGCGCCGCAAAGCCGCACTGAAAAAAAGGGGCAGCGCTTCGATGCGCTGACGGAACATACGCTCGGACGGAGAGAACCTCGATTGAAGAGAAGGGAGACCTGCATGCCGTCGTTTTTCTGCTGGCACGAGTTGAAGGCGCCCGATCGCAAGGCCGCCAGGGCGTTTTACGGCGGGCTGTTCGGCTGGAAGTTCCAGGACCACGACATGGGCCCGGCGGGGGTCTACACCGGGATCATGATCGGCGACCGCGGGATAGGCGGCATCTGTGACGTGCAGAAAGGCGCGCCGCCGCACTGGATCTCGTACGTGACCACCGACAACGTCGACGACGCCGCCGTCCGGGCGACGCGGGCGGGCGGCAAGGTGCTCATGCCTGCGATGGACATTCCGGAGACGGGCCGCTTCACCGTCGTCCAGGACCCGCAGGGCGCCCTCATCTGCCCCTGGAAAGGCCTCCAGCCGTCGCGGCCGGACGGCCCGTTCGCGCCCGGCGCGTTCTGCTGGAACGAGCTGGTTTCACCGGACATCGGGAAGGCGAAGCAGTTCTACGGCGAGTTGTTCGGGTGGACGCACAAGGACGTGCCGATGCCCATGAGCGGCAACTACACGCTCCTCCAGTCGGAGGGAACGGACGTCGGCGGGATGTTCCCGAAGCCGCCGGGCGCCCCCGGCCCCGCAGCGTGGATCGGATACGTGCACGTCACGGACGTGGACGCTTCATCGACTCAGGTCAAGAAGCTCGGCGGCAAGCTCTGGTCCGAACCGATGGACATCCCGAACGTCGGGCGGTTCTCGGTGTGCGCGGATTCTGCGGGGGCGACATTCGCGCTGTATAAGGCGAAGGGGCCGGGGTAGGGTCAAAGGCAAGGACAAAGAAACAAAAAACGAAAAACGAAAAACAAAAAACGAAAAGTTACGGCCAGGCAGCCCATCCGCTCGCCTGGCCGTTCTTTTTGTTTTTCGTTTTTCGTTTTTCGTTTTTCTTTTCGTTGTTGCCGTTCTCGACCTCCCCTTGAGTTTCCGCCGCTACAATTCCGCCCCCATGCCAAAACATCCCATGACCGTCGAAGACCTCTGGTCCCTCCCGCGCGTCGGATCCCCCGTCCCCTCCCCTGACGGCACGCGCTTCGTCGTAACCGTCACGCAGTGGTCGATGGAAACCAATGAGGCCGTAACGCGCCTCTGGCTCTGCGCAACCGACGGCAAGTCGGCGCCGCGCGCGCTCACGCACGCCGAAGCTTCCAGCGGCCAGCCCGCCTGGAGCCCCGACGGAACGCAGCTCCTCTTCGTCCGCAAACCAGGCGGGAAGCCCGACGAAAAGAAAAAGTCGGGACCGAAGTTCCCGGACCAGCCGCAACTGTTCCTCATGCCTCTCGACGGCGGCGAGCCCGAGCGCCTCACCGACCTCCCCTTCGGCGCCGCCGACCCGCGCTGGTTTCCGGACGGGAAGCGGATCGCGTTCCAGGCTTCGGTGTACGCGGACAAGCCATCGCTTGATGAAGCGGCGAAGCGCAAGAAGGAGCGCGAGGAAGACCCGTGCAAGGTCCACGTTTCGGAATCGCGGATCTTCCGCTACTGGGACCACTGGCTCACCGACGGCCGCGTCCACCACTTGTTCGCGATGGACCTCGCTTCCCGCGAATTCATGGACCTCACTCCCGGCTGGAAGCGCTGGTTTTCGCCGGAGGAGCCGTACGGGCAGTACCGGATCGCGCCGGACGGCCGCGAGATCGCGTTCGGGGCGTGCGCGAGCGACCCGCCGCACGACCCGTGGCTGTGGAGCGTGTTCGCGGTGGACCTGCCGGCGGCGATCCGCGCGAAAGGGCGAGCCGGCCGCATCCGGAAAATCGGCTCCACGGAATTCCGCGACACCTCGAGCCCGCAGTACTCCCCCGACGGACGGTGGATCGTCTACGGGATGTCGCGAGAGATCGATTTCTACGCGGACAAGACGCGGCTGGTGGCGCTGAACCGCGCGACCGGAAAACACACGGTGCTCACCGAGGCCTGGGACCGCTCGGCGAGCGGCTGGGGATTCTCCGCGGACTCGCGGACGATTTACGTGCGGGCTGAGGACCGCGCGCGGACGACGCTTTACGCGCTCGACTTCGAAGCGGCTCTCCGCGCGCCGAAAAAAAACCCGCCGCGGCCGCTCGTGCGACAGAACGTGTTCGGGTCGCCGGAAATCGCGGGAGGGAAGGCGTTCGTGTCGGTGTCGAGCGTCACTTCGCCGCCTGAAGCGGCGGTCATAGACCTGAAATCCAGGCGATTCCGCCGCGCGACGGAATTCACGAAGCCGGGGATGAAGAACATTCAACTCTCCGCCGTCGAAGAGGCGCACGTCACCGGCGCCGCCGGCGAGCCGGTGCAGATGTGGATTTTCTATCCGCCGGGCATGAAAAAACCGAACGGCCCGCTTCCCGCCGGAAAGCGCCTCCCCCTCGTCCACGTCATCCACGGCGGGCCGCACGGGACATTCGGGGACGATTGGCACTGGCGCTGGAACGCGCACGCGTTTGCGGCGCCGGGGTACGTCGTCGCGCTCGTGAATTTCCACGGCTCGACGGGCTGGGGGCAGAACTTCGCCGCTTCGATTCTCGGCCGCTGGGGCGATCAACCGTACTTCGACATCACGGTCGCGACCGACATGCTGATCGCGCGCGGGCTCGTCGACCCGAAGCGCATGGCCGCGACCGGCGGCTCCTACGGCGGCTACATGGCCGCGTGGATCGCGAGCCAGACGGACCGCTTCTCCTGCATCGTGAACCACGCCGGCGTGAGCGACCTGCAGACGCAGTACGGCAGCGACGTGACGCAGGGGCGCCAGCGCTCGATGGGCGGCGAGCCCTGGGACCGCGTCGAGGGAATGGACCGGTGGAATCCGATGCGCCACGCGCGCGGGTTCAAGACGCCGATGCTGATCGTGCACGGGGAGAAGGACTACCGCGTGCCGTACGGGCAGGGACTGGAGATTTACAACGTGTACAAGGCGATGAAATTGCCCGCGCGGCTGGTGGTGTACCCGGAGGAGAACCACTGGATTCTGAAGCCGCGGACGAGCCGGCATTGGTATGGAGAGGTGCTGGGGTGGTTGAAGCGGTGGATCGGAAAGAAAAGGCAAGAGAAGGGATAGGGATTGGGATGGGGATTCAGTCTTCGAGAGGTGGCGCGCCGAGCCGGACGACCGCGGCAAGGCGGAAGCCGCTCGAAGAGTCGATCGACGCGGGATTGTCGGCCATGCGGTGGGCGGCGCGGGCGTAGAGGGAAGTGCGGGACCAGCCGGCGCTCCGCTCCTGGCGTCGCCGCGGGAACTGGCGGCCGGCGGCGCTGAGGCAGCGCTCCTGGACATTGCCGGCCATGCCGTGGATTCCCCAGGGGGATTCGTCGCGCGGGAACTCGGATCGCGGCACCGGCCTTGGTCCGTCGCGCAGCGCGTCGACGGCGTTGCACCAGGTGGCGTCGAAACGGCTCCCCCAGGGGTAGGTGCGGGCGTCGGCGCCGCGGACGGCGGCTTCCCACTGGTCGCCGATGGGGAGCGTGAAGACGCGACCCTCGCGGGCGGAGAGCCAGCGCGCGAAGGCGACGCAGTCGTGCCACGTGATGCTCATGACGGGCCATTCCGGATCCCAGGCGCGCACGTGGGTCGCGGGGAAACCGATGCTCGGGTCGGGCTCGGACTTCGCCGCCGCGAACCAGGCTTCCGTGGGAACGACCCAGCGCCCGTTTTCCTTCGGCCACCAGGGGAGGTTCGGGGACATCGAAGAGCGCGGGACCCGGCGGGCGGCCGCTTCCGCCCCCGACGCCGCCAGGAATTCGGCGTATTCGCCGGCGCTCACGACTTCGCGCGCGAGGAAAAAGTCGGGGACCCGGACGGCGCGCGCGTTGCGGGACATCCCGACCTCGCGGTCCCCCTGGACGGTGCTTTCGGTCTCGAGAACGGGGAGGAAACCCGGCGGGATTTCGTCCGGGCGGAAGAGCGTCACGTCGAGCACGGTCTGCTGTCCCCGTTTTACGCGAGCCAGCGAACGCGCCGCGCGCCCGTCCGGGGCGACGGCGACGACGAGCCAGGAGCCGACGGGAAGCGCGGCCGGCGTCTCGCCGAGGAGGATCCCCGGGCCGCGAGGGCGGAAGAGCGAGTTGCCGAAGAGCGCTTCGAGGACTCCGGCGGGCGGAGGCTCGCCGCCGGGGCCTGGGGTGAGCGGGACGAGGACGCGGCCTTCCTCGCCGAACTTCCATCCCCAGACGTGCGCGCCGGGGACCGGAATTGTCCGGCAGGCCGACGAATGAACGCGCAGCGAGACCGGCGACGTGGGCTCGGGCTCGTCGGCCGGCGGCGGCCCGCCTCCGGCAAGCAGGCGACCGGACCAGGGATGCCAGCCGTGCATCGCCAGATCCTCCGGCGCGACGTCGCGCGGCTTCCGCAGGCAGTCGCACGGGAATGCGCGCGTCCGCACCTGCAGGGCGCCTTCCTCCCGAAGCGCCACGGCGAGCGATCCGTCGTGGAACAGCTCGGCGACGCGGCGGTTCACGACCATCTCGGATTCGTCGCCGGATTCTTCGGCCTCGAGGAAGCGCTGCCAGGCGAGCTCCGCGCGAAGGCGGCGGGCCTCGGCGTGCTCGGGGACGTGCGACAGCGCGGACGCGAGGGCGCCGAGCGCGTCGGCGTACGCCGCGAGGCTGCGCCGCCGCGAGACTTCCGACCGCTCCCTCGCGGCCCAGAG
>WSZJ01000125.1 GCA_009773755.1 Planctomycetota bacterium
CCAAGGAGCTCTTGAATGTTCCAGCGCGTCCCCGGCACTCCGTCAGGCGGCTATGACCAGGCACTCCTCGAAGTCAAACAGCGCGATGCGGGCCGGCGCGCCAACGGCGTCGCCAACCTGGGCGTGTTCGGGAACGCGGACTCCGTAAAGACGGTCAAGGGCTTCGTCGAGGATGAATCCGAAGCCGTCCGCGTCGCGGCGCAGTACGCCCTTGCGCTGCTCGGCCAGGCGGAGGCTCTTCCGAAATTGATCGCGCACCTCGCCGATGAGCGGCACGAGTTCCGCAAGCGCGCCGCGGTCGCGCTGGCGAGCGTGGCGGGGGCCGGGATTTCGTGCGATCACGAGAGCCTCGAAGGCTGCACATCGGCGAAGAAGGACTTCGAGGCGTGGTGGAAGAAGTCCGGGGCAGGGCTGAAGTGGGACGCGAAGAAGAAGTCGTTCGCGGCAGGCGCCGCGGCGGAAGGGAAGTCGTCGATCATGGGAGATGGGAAGGCGAAGAAACCATAGCGGCAGGGGGCCGGGAGTCGGCTGTCGCAGACTACAGTCCCAGCACCTTCTTGACCGCTTCCGGCACCTCGGCATCGAGCGATTTCTTGTAGTCGGGCGTTGCGTCGATGCGCAGCTTCACGCGCTCGGTGACCGGCGTCTGAATCTCCTCTGGCTTGGGTTCCGGCTTGGGCTCAGGCTTGGGCTCCGGCTTTTTCCCCGGTTCGGCTTCCTTTTCCCCGTCCCAAGGCTCCCATCCCTCGTCCTTGCCGTCGCTCGGTTTCTTGCGAGGCAGGTGCGTCGAATCCCCCTCGATCTCGATCGAGAGGCTTTGCGGAATGCCGGACTTGCGGTCGACTTCAATCGCGACCTTCATCGTCGCGTTGTCAAGCGTGCCTCCCGTGATGAGCGCCTTGCCGGCGTCCGCGTCACTCAGCAACTTTTTCAGTTTCTCCGGGTCCGTATCGAATTCCACTCTCAGCGATTCCTCTCGGTCCCCCTTCGACAGCCGCGTCTTAGTCGCCATTCCCGCTGCTTCGGTCAGGAATTCCCGCATGTTGAACATCTTCAGCACGAACTTCGCCCGGGGATCGTCTGAAACCGGCCCCCATTCCTTCGTCTCGAGATTCTGCCCCGCGATCTGCGCACCCTTCTTGTAGATCGTGACCTCGCCGTCCTCGAACTTCGCGTGCAGCCGGAGAAAATCCTCCTTGTGGCGGACCAGTGACTCCACATGCCCCTTCACCGGGTCCTTCACTTTCTCGAGGTCCAGCTTCCAGTCGGCCGTGAGCACGTACCCCGCTTGCGCGGACAGCGCTTCCAGCGCCTTGTTGAGCCGGTCTGTTGCATCGTCGGAGAATGCCGGTCCGGCGGCCAGTACCAGCGCGGCGGCGAGGGCGGAAGCGGTCTTCACGGGGGATTCCTCAGAGGGGGCGGGGACTAAGGTAAGACGCCTGCCCTTCCTTTTGCGTTCGCCTGAAAAAAGAGGCCCCGAGTTCTTCGGGGCCCCCTGAAGCGCCATCATATCCGAACCCGAACGCTACTTTCCGTTGTCTTTCTCGTCCCCGCCCGGCTCGGTCTCGGTTTTCTTCTGTGCGTCGAGGACCTTGCGTGCCGCGGCGGGAACTTCGACATCGAGGTCCTGACCGTACTTCTTGATGGAAGCGGTGACCGTGATCGCGATCTTCATCGGCGGGATTTCGGGCTCGCCTTCATCTTCCTCACCGTCGTCCTTGGGGGCCGGCTCTTTCGCGCCGTCGTCCTTTTTCCCGTCCTTCTTGCCGTCCTTCTCTTCGTCCCAGTCTTCCCAGTCGTCCTTCGTTCCCTCGTCGGCGCCCGGGAGGCCTTTCAGCTCGACGTCGATCACGATCGCGATCTTGCGCGGAAGTCCCTCTTTCCGGTCGATCCAGGTGCGGACGTTCATCGTCGCGTTATCAGCCGAGACGCCCAGGGAGTCCTTGCCGTTTCCCTGGATCAGCTTCTTGAGCGTCGCCTTCGACACGCCGAACCCGACGATGCGGCACTCGCGTTTTCCCAGGTCCTCGGGATCGCCGAATTCCGCTTTCACCGCGCCGTCCCGGAGGTCGTCCATGAGCTTGCCGAGGTTGAAGATCTTGATGAAGAAGTCGAGCGTCTGGTTGGAGGACTGGCCTTCCCACTTGCCGGTCTGGGGGTTCAGGAGGGCGACGGCGTCGCCTTCCTTGAAGACGTCGAGGGCGTTGCCGGCGATGTCGAGCTTGAAGTGGCCGAAGTCGGGATTGCGGATGGTGCCTTCGACGGAGCCGCCGGGCATGACGGCGCCGCCCATGTCGACGTCGATTTTAGTGTCGAGGTGATAGCCGTCGGACTTGTTCATGTTCTTGACGGCGCGGGTGTAGGCCTTCAGGGCGGAGGCGCTGTCGTCGTTGGCGTCTTCGGCCTGAACTGGAAGGGCGAGAAGGGAAGCGAGGAAGGCGATGCGAAGCATGGAGGGGGGTCTCCGGGGGAGTGAAGGTGTTACGGGAGGGTGGGGTGGGCGTTAGTTGCGGGGAAAAAGGGCCACGGCAACTCCAAATCCCAACTCCAACTCCAAATCCCAATGTTTCAGGTTCTGATTGGGATTTGGAGTTGGAGTTGGAATTTGGGGTTGCTTTGGCTGTTTTTCCCTACTGCTGAGCCTCTCCCGTCGCGCTCGGCCCCTTCCACAAATACCCATCAAACATCTTGTTGTACTCCGTCCAGTTCTCCGCATCGCCGACCGTGCTTTCCTCAATCGCTTTCCCGAACGCGAAAATCTTCGCATCGAGGTTGTCGAGGTAATGCAGCGCGACCGCTTCCAGCGTCATCGGCTTCACCGGCGAGCCGTATTCGAGCTGTCCGTGGTGGGCGAGGATCATGTGCTGAAGACGCAGGCGCAGTTCCTCGGGGAAGCCTTCGATTCCCGCGACAACTTCTTCCAGCATCTGGCTCCCGATCGCGATGTGGCCGACCAGCCGGCCTTCGTCGGTGTAGGCGAAGACGCGGTCGCTGGAGAGTTCGCGGACCTTGCCGACGTCGTGGAGAAATATCCCGGTGACGAGGAGGTCCTTGTCGAGCCCCGGATAGAGCGGCGCGATCGCGAGCGCGGCGCGCGCCAGCGTCACGACATGCTCGAGCAGGCCGCCGATGCAGGCGTGGTGGAGACGCACCGCCGCGGGACTTTCGCAGAACTTCGCGAACCACTGCTCGTCCTCGACGAACGTCCGCAACAGCCGCTTCAGCCAGTCGTTCTTCACGCCCGCGACGATTTCTTTCCACGCCGCCGCGAGCTGCACCGGGTCCTTTTTCGTCCGCGGCACGAACACGCCCTTGTCGACCGACTTCTCGTCAACCGTAATGATCGTGGCAATCGCCATGTCGAGCCGCTTGTTGTAAATCTTCACCTGCCCCCGGACCCGCACGTAATCGCCGGTGCGGATCTTTCGCTGGGTCATCTCCGCGCCGTCCCAGACCTTGGCCTGCATGCGCCCGCTCCGGTCGACGAGCTCCAGGTTGAGGAAGGGCTCCCCGTTCTTCTTCTGCCGGACCTCGATGTTCCCGAGGAGGAAGACCTGGTCGACGGCTTCCGTCCCGGTCAGGTCGGCGATGTCGATGCGCGGCGCTTCTGGCATGCGGTTCTTCTACCACAGCGACGGCCGGGACATAGGCATTTCGGTTTGCCCGGGCGATCCGTAGAATCGAAAGTTCGATGGCTGAAGCGCCGCTGCCTGCGTCTCCCACTCCCGGACCGGGGAAGCCCGCGGCGCCCGGCGAGGCCGCGTTCGGCGAGCCGACTCCGGAGAAGGGGACGCCCGCGTATGTGCCGCCCTCGCCGCCCCCGCCGCTGGAGTTGTCCGCCGCGGACTTCGCGCCCGAGCCCGCCGAGCCGGACTTCAGTCTTCGCTCGCTTGGCGTCGTCCCCGAATCGGCGGCCAAGCCCGCGGTTGCGTCCGCCGGGCCGCGGGAATTCGACCCCGAGAAGGACCTGACGTCTCCCGCGGTCGACGAGGCCAATTTCAGCCTGCGCGACCTGGACGTGGTCAACGATGCTCCGGCCGCCGTAAAGCCCGCCGGCCCGCTGCGGCTCAGCGTCGTCATCCCGTGCTACAACGAGAAGAAGTCGATTCGCGACATCCTCGAGGCCGTGCGCAAGGTCGATCTTCCCAAGGAGATCATCGTCGTCGACGACTTCTCGAAGGACGGGACGCGCGACCTGCTCAATGGAGAGCTCAAGGGCCTCTTCGACAAACTCGTCCTCCACGAGAAAAACCAGGGGAAGGGCGCCGCGCTGCGCACCGGGTTCCAGAGCGCGACGGGCGACGTCGTCATCGTGCAGGACGCCGACCTCGAGTACGACCCGCAGGAATGGAAGAAGATGTATGCGCTGATTGCCGAAGGGCGTGCCGACGTCGTCTACGGGAGCCGCTTTGCTCCGCGCGAGAACAGGCCGGTGCTGAAGTTCTGGCACACCTTTGTGAACCGGATGATCACGCGGATGTCGAACATGTTCAGCGACCTGAATCTGACGGACATGGAGACGTGCTACAAGATGGTCCGGAGGGACGTGCTGCAGAAACTGAAGCTGAAGGAGAGGCGCTTCGGGTTCGAGCCGGAAATCACGGCGAAGCTGGCGCGGCTCGGGGTGAGGATTTACGAGGTGCCGATCACGTATCACCCGAGGAGCTGGAAGCAGGGGAAGAAGATCGGGATCAAGGATGGCATACGGGCGATGTGGTGCATTCTGAAGTACAACCTGTGGAGCAAGTGACTTACTGCAGATTGGAGTGGTGAGGATTGAGTAGGGCAATCGCCTGCTCTCCCGACCTGATGCGGCGGACACTTAATTTGTTGCATCTTTCCGCCGCCGCTATCGCTAGAATTTAACCCTTAACTCTCCCCTCGCTGGAGGACTCCATGCGCCTCGCCGGAATCGCCCTCTTCCTCGCACTCGCCTCCGTCCCCACGTTCGCCCAGGGCGCCGCGGGCGGAAAGGTCGACCAGAAAGACGTCGACGCCGCCATCGACAAGGGCGCCACCTGGCTCGCCGGCAACGGCGGCTTCGGCGGCGATCATTTCGAACTCGTCATGTACACCCTCTTCCACAGCGGCACCTTCCCCCGCGACGACAAACGCTTCCTCGACGGCGTCAAGTCCATGCAGGAGAAGACGCTTCAGAAGACCTACAACGTCGCGCTCACCGCGATGTTCCTTGAAGCCTACGACCGCGTCGCGAACCAGAAGCGGATCGCGGAGTGCGCCCAGTTCCTGGTGGACAACCAGTGCGAGAACGGGCAGTGGTCGTACGGTGAGCCCCTGGTGGGCGTCGAGAAGCCGCCGGACGTCGGAAGCGGCGGATCGAACGGCGGCGCGCGGTCGGGCGGGACGACGACGGTGAAGAAGATCCCGATCAAGCGCAACCGGCGCGGTCCGCCGAGAGGCGACCATTCGAACACGCAGTACGCGATCCTCGGGCTGCGCTCCTGCGCGGTGGCCGAAGTCATGATCCCGAAGGAGACGTGGAAGGAAGCGCTGATCATCCTCGAGGACGCGCAGGACGACAAAGGCGGCTGGGCGTACACGTGGCAGCATCCGCTGCCCAACGGCGACGAAGCCAAGAAGGGCGGTCCCAAGGTCATCAAGGGCCACAATCCGAGCTTCGGGTCGATGTCGGCGGGATGCACGGGGTCGCTGGTGATCTGCAAGTACTACCTCCGCGCGCACTACGGCGAGAAGGAGGACTTCAAGAAGGACAAGTCGGTGCAGGATGGGCTGAAGTGGATCGCCGAGAATTTCACGGTCGAGTTCAACCCGGGCTGCGACAAGAAGGGGCCGGAATCGGTTCCGAGCGGCGACAAGTGGACCTGGCACTACTACTACCTGTACGCCCTCGAGCGCGCCGGGATGCTCGGCGAGTTCGAGTTCATCGGGAGGAACGACTGGTACCAGATCGGCGCGCGATACCTGCTCGCGAAGCAGGCGCAGAACGGGATGTGGAAGTCGGAAGGCACCGCTTCCCCGGGAGGCGCCAGTCCGGTGACGGACACGTGCTTTGCGATCCTGTTCCTGCGGAGAGCGACGAAGCCGGTGGTGCCGAAGACGACGTCTGGAAGATAGTCGGGAGTCGGGAGTATTGAGTGATGAGTGACAAAGGGCCGCCTTCCGAGGCGGCCCTTTTTGTTGAGGCGGGCGCCGCATGAAGGGATGGTGGTCCAGAGAAGTACACTGGTTGGTGATGCGCAGGATCGTGGTTCCACTGCTTGCCTTGGTGGTGCTCGCGGGAGTCTTCGCGGGCCTCAGTCGTCTTGAGCGGTCGTGGCGCGCGAGCGACACGGAAAGCCATGAAAGGGTTGGGGAAGCCTTCCCTGGCACGAACCCACCGGATGTCCGCGTCCCGGGCCACGCCGCATCCGCAACCTTCGAGATCCACACGCTGCCCGGCGCGTCCGTTCACATCGACCGGGTCCTCCGCGGGATCCTCCCCCCGGACAGCCGGGAGATCCGGATCCCCGGTGTGTCTCCCGGAAAGCACCGGCTGAGAGTCGCGGTGCCGCACCGTCAGGCGTACGTCGAGGACATCGTGGTGCCGGCGGGGGGCGAGGTCGTGCGCGACATTCCCTCCTTCGGAGAGCCCGTGGCGACGCGGGCGTACGCCGAGAAGCCGTCTATTGCGCAACTCGGAAGAGGAGGCGCGCTTCTGATCCTGACGGAGCCGCACGTGTGCGCGATCCAGTGCCCTACGCTGGACTGGACTGATCACCTGAAGCTGCGCCGATGGCTCGCCGCATGGAACGTGCCGCCGGGAAGGCATGTCCTGCGGTTCGAGGCGGGGGCGTCCTCCGTCGAGAGAACCGTGACGGTTCAAGCGAGAAGAGTCACGAACCTCGGCGTCAACATTCTCAGCGGCAGGGACCTCGAATTGCGAGATTCGGGAGAGGATGCTGCCTGGGCCGATTTCGAACAGTGGACTGGCAGCGGTGCCGCGTCGAGGGTGACGGACATATCCATCTGCGCCGACGGCTCGCGCGCGGTTTCCTGCGACAGCGCCTTTCGAGTTCGACTCTGGAGGATCGGAAAGGAAGACCCGATCGAAGTAGCCCATGGCAAAGACGTTGCCAACAAAGTCGCGATCTCCCGGAATGGCGGTCACGTTGCGGCCTCCGATTTCAACCACTGCGTCTGGGTCTGGGAGGCGGACACCAGAACGCGGCTCGCGACCTTTGAGGACACTCGCGGTGCCGTACGCGCCCTCTCCATCGGGCCCTCCGGAAGCACCGTGGCCGCCTTGGACTCGAGGGGATCCGTCTTCGAATGGGACGTTCCTTCCCGCCGCCTGCTTTGGTCCCACCCGACCGGCAGCAAGGTCGCCGAGGACGTCGTGTTCAGCCCCGATGGCGCGCTCGTTGCCGTTGCGAATCGTGGCGACAAGCCGGTCCAGGTCTATGAAGCGGCCAGCGGGAAGCTCCTTCAATCGTTCGGAAGCGATGCCTCTGCTTTCACGCGAGTGGCCCTTTCGAGCGATCCTCCCCAGGTCTTTGCGATCCGGACAGACGGCACCCTGGCTGGGTGGGACTGGGTTACTCGGGAGCCGGTCCATCTCGGCGAAACGGAAAAGTGGTTTGGCGCTTCTTTCTCGGGTCACGAGAGAGCGTGCTTGGCCGTCGTGAAGTCGCTCGTCTTTCAGCGAGAATCGCTGAAATCCGTGTTTCGACACCTCGAGGCTCTCGGAAACGAGGGACCCATCGCGATCAGCGAAGACGGAGTTCACGCCGTCGTGGGCGACCGCCAGGGACAGGTTCGCCGCGTGAAGCTGAAGTAGCGGCCGCTACATGCCCTTCACGAACTCCACCCAGTCCCGCTCCAGCTTCGCCGCATCCGGAAAGAACTTCGTGAGCGGGTCGGCGCCGCCTTTCACGATCGCATTGCGGTACTCGGCATAGGCGTCGCGGTAGGCCTTGCTGGGCGTGCGCGTCAGGAAGTAGTTGAGCGACCAGCACTCGGCGTAGAAGAGCAGCGCCTTCTGCGGGTCGTTGTTGATGAGGGTCAGGGCGTCGCCGGCAATGACGTCGGCCAGGGGGAGGTGCCGCCCGGCTTTCATGGCGTCGCGGGCGAAGGGGAGGCGGGACTCGCTGACGAAATTGAAGGTGTAGGTCTTGCCGTCCCAGGTGAAGCCCTCGAAAGCGGTGGCCATGCCTTCGGCGAACCAGGACGGGGCCTTGGCGCCCGGCGCGACGCGGAACCAGAAGAGATGCGCGGCCTCGTGGGTCATGGTCTGCAGGAACTGCTGCTGGTTGTGAGTGCGGTTCCAGCCGGCGACGGTGTTGGAGTCGCTGGAGGCGAAGCCGGCGGCGTTGAGCTGGCCCTCGGCTTTCTCTTCGAGGCAGTAGCGGCGGTAGTCCTCGAAGGTGCGGAACGCGAAGAGCTCCATCTTTTCGCCGCCGGGGATTCCCGGTTCCTCGCCATAGAACCCGCGGAGCGCGGCGTACGCGGGCTCGACGAGGAGCGCGAGCTCCTTCGCGAACGCCTCGCCCTCGTTCGTGCGGATCCTGTAATGCGCGGTTTCCTCCGTCCACGCCTCGTCCCATTTCGACCGCAGAGCGTCGAGGTCCTCGCGCGACACCCACTGGCCCTTGTGCTTGCGGAAGCCCTTCTTCTGCAGCGCCGCTTCGTCGCCGTTCACCCATTTGTCGCCGACTTTCACCATTCCCTTCGCGAGCTGCTCGCGGTCTTTCGGAGTGACCCACGCCCCCTCGAACGGCACGAGCCCCTTCTCGTAGTTCGCCTTCTCCTCCGCCGTCGCGTAATGCCCCTTCCACAGCACGAACCCGTCCTTCGGCGCCGCGATCCCGCGCTTCCTTGCTACGAACGCGGCGACGCCTGCCTTGAGGGCGGCCTTCTTCTTGACCGCTTCTTCAAAAATCTTCACCGCCAGCTCGCGCTCGCCGGCGTCCCAGGCGAGACATCCGAGGCCGAGCCGCTCTTCGGGAGTCGGATCGGCGTCGAGCGCGAGCGCGCAGAAGGCGGCGGTTTCGAGGGCGGCCCAGGGGAAGCGGCCGTTGCCCTTCGGGATCGTGAAATCGAACGCCCGGTCGTCGGCTTTCGTGAGGGTGAGCTCGGTCGCACTTACCTTGACCTTCGTCTTGCCTCCGGCCTTGTTCACGGCCGCGACGATCTTCGCGAGCGCGCCGGCCATGCCGCGGACCTCGGGGAGGCGCGCGTCGATTTCGGCCCTGCGCGCTGCTGAAGCGACGGACTTCTGCAGCAGCGCGTACTCGTCGGCGGCGCGCTGGAAGCGGTAATTCCGGACGAGCCCCTCGATCTCCGCGATCGTCAGGAGGTGAGTCGCCAGCTCGTGCCCGAGCGCCGCGCGGTCCGCCTGCCCGTCGCCCTTCAGCTCCGCCTTCACGGACGCCACGAAGTCTGTGAATCCTTCGAGCCGCGCTGCGTGCTTCTCGAGATACGGGTTCAGCCGCAGCGCGTCCCGCAACACGACTCGCGCTTCTGCAAGTTGCCCCAGCTTCCAGTACGCCGCGCCGGTCCAGAGGGCGGTGCCGAAATGCGATCGACGGCCGCGGATGCCGAGCAGGTCGAGCGCGTCCTTCGCGCGGCCGATGAGGAGGAGCGCGCGGCCCTGGTTGGCGATCTGATTGGAGTCGAACCGGGAAGCGCTGAGGGTTGCGAGGTCCTGCTCGGCGACGTCAGGCTTGAAATGGGTGCCGGCCTGCGGCGTCGAGACGAGATAGAGGCGGCAGGCCGATGCGATCATGCGGTCCGAATTCTGAACAGCCTGCACGGCTGCCCACGCTTCGTCGTACCTGCCCGATTCCGTGAGCGCGAGGACGCGGTAGTAGACGTCCGCCATCTGAACGATCCCCGCCGCTCGGCGGGCGTCGATCTCCGCGACAAGCGCCGGCCAGTCACCCTTGCGCGCGAGCCCTTCGCCGCGCAGCCGCAGCCGCGCGTCGTTCCCCTCCATTTCCAGGGCGCGCGTCTGCACTGCAAGCCCCTCGTCGACGTCCCCCGACAGAATCAGCGCGATCCCGCGCATCGTCATCGCGTCCGTGTACTCCGGCATCTTCTTCAGCAGCCCGTCCAGGTCCTCCAGCGCCGCCAGCGGCCGGTCGTACATCAAGTACGCCTGGCCCCGCATGAGCCGCCACAGCCAGCTCTCCGGCAGAAGCGTCACCGCCTGCGTGTAGTCCTCGATGCACGAAGGCCCCAGCGCCCCCGACGACCGCGCGTCGCCGCGCTTCCCCCACGCGTCCCCCCACGACGGATCCGCTTCGATGGCCCGCGTGTACGCCGCCTCCGCCCCCGCGAAATCGCCGCGCGCCATCCTCGCGTCGCCATCCTGCACCGCAGATTGCGCCGCGGCGCGGTCGGCGAACGCGGGAAGGCAGAGCACAAATGTCAGCGCGATGGGTGCGAAGCGGCGCATGGGGTCTAGTTCGGCTTTCCTTCCGTCTCGGCTTCCATGGCAGGAATCTCCCGCGCTTCCGCCGTCGCCTTCGTCAGCACGCCGCCCGCAAAGCGCCCGTGCGTGTTCTCGAGAAGCTTCTTGGCGTAGACGACATCCTCGCGCTTTGTCTGACCGGCCGCGGCGACGAAGAGGATCCCGTCGGCAGTCGCCGTGAGGAGAAGCGGATCGACCGCGGCGAGCACGGGCGGGACGTCGAACAGAATGTAGTCGGCCTTCTGCGCGGCCTCGGCGAGCATCGCCTTGAAGGCGCTTCCTTTGAGCAACGCCACCGGGTTGGGCGGCGGCGGCCCGCACGGGATCAGCCGGAGTCCCGGCTCGGTCGTGTCTTTCAGAAGCGCGTCGACCTCCACGATGATCGGCTGCCCGGTCGCATCCCAGCCCGCTTCGCTTGTCCCGCGCTCGTTCGAGGCGCCGAAGATCTCGTGGAGGCGGCCGGTGCGCAGGTCGGCGTCGACAAGAATGACGCGCTGGCCGGAGCGCGCGAGCGCGATCCCGAGATTGGCGGCGAGCGTCGACTTGCCGTCGCCGGGGGAAGCGCTCGTGATCATGAACGTCCGGGCGGCGTGGTCGGCCGCGTAGCTTTCGACGAGCGCGGCGACCGTGTTGTACGCCTCGGCGTGCGCGTGACGCGGGTCGAGGTGGTGCAGGATGAGCTGGCCCTGCTCCGCAAGCGGCGTGCAGCCGAGAATCGGGATCTTCAGCGCCTGCTGCAGGTCGTGCTCCGTGCGGATCTTCCCGCGCAGTGTCGCCGCGCGCGGCCGGGCGCCGCGGGCCGCGAAGAATGCAGCGCCGGCGGCGAGCACGACGACGCCTGACCAGAGAGACCAGTCGGGGGGGCCGGCCGGGGCAATCGGGCGGGCCTGCGCGGCGACCCGCGCCGGTGAAGCGGTTGCGGGCGCGCCCTCAACGGCAAGTCGCGCGGTCAGGATGTTCGTGAACCGCTGGTGGTGGACTTCCGCTTCGGCCGTGAGCCACGAGAGCTCCGGTGAAGCGGCGCCGCGTTTCGCCGCGACGCGAGCCTGCACGAGGTCTTCCCACTCCTTGCGCTCCTTCTTCACGCGCGCGTCGAGCGCGTCGAATTCTCCCTTCAGCGAATCCTTCGTCTCGCTCAGGGCGCGGATGCGGTCGATCGTCTTCATGCGCTCCTTCGCCGACATCGTCGAGACGGCGGCCGAGCGCGCGGCTTTGAGTTCCCTCCCCAGCCCCTCCACTTCGGCTTTTCCCGACTTCACCTGCGGGTCGTTCGCGCCGAGCCGCTGCTCGAGTTCCGACAGCCGCGACTGCGCCCGCAGCGTTTCTGAAATGTACGCCTGCACCGTCGGGTCCAGGTCGACGTCCACCACGAACGTGAAGTTCGGGTCGTTGACTTTCGCCGAGAGATCGCGGAGCTCCGCTTCCGCCGTCGACAGCCTCGACTCGAGGTCCGCGAGCCGCCCCATCGCGGTCGGGATGTCGGGCCGCTTCAGGTCCATGATCTCGTCCGGCAGGATGTCCGGCTGCAGCTTCCGGATCCGTTCTTCCACTTCCGTCAGCCCTTTGAGCTCCGTGGCCTGCAGCTCGCGCAGCATCTCTCCGGCGCGCCTGGCCCGCTCGCGTCTGTCGAAGGCCGCCCAGTCCGCGAACGCCTTCGCAGCGGCGTCGGCCAGCGCCCTGGCGAAATCCGCGCGGCGGTTCGTGGCGGTGAGCGCGATCTCCGCCGTCTCTGGCCGCGCTTCCGAGGCCAGCATTCCGCGCGCCTCGTCCACCGCCGCATCCAGCCGCGCCCGCGTCACGAACGCCTTGCGCCGCTTCGGCTCCCCCCCCGGCTCGGAAAAGTCGTACGCGGCGAGCTCGATTTCGTCCTTCCCCGAGAGTCCGGGCCACCAGGGGTTGCCCATGGAAGCGACGGCGACGCGCAGGACGGGATCGGAGAGCGCGGCGCCGGGGGACGGGGAAGCGGCGGCGTCGAGGGAGGGGAGGGCGGTGGCGACGACGGCGGGGAGGTGCTG
>WSZJ01000126.1 GCA_009773755.1 Planctomycetota bacterium
CTGAAGGCGCGCGCCATGGCCCGCGCGGGCCAGGGGAACTGGGGCGGCGCCGCGGAAGACCTCGAGCGCATGCTCAAGGCCGCGCCGGAAGAGGCTTCGCCGCTCGAGCTCGAGTACATCCGGGTCCTCCACATGGCGCAGTCGCTTCCCGAGGAGCAGGCGAAGCGGGCCGTGGAGTCGTTCGCGTACGAGAAGCTCGCGGCGGCGGTCGTGCTTTCCTGCCGCTCCCGGTCGTACTCGATCGACGACTTCGCGACGCGAAGCGCGAAAATCGCCTCGGAGAAGTACGCGGCGGCGCCGCCTGAAAACCTGAAACACTATCTTTCGGCGAAGATTCCCGGCCGTCTCTACCGCGCGCCGGCGCTTCAGACGCTCCCCGCTATGGACGCCTGGGCGCGCTGCGAATGGTGGGTCCACCACGGCCTCGGCGCGGCGGACGTTGTGCACGAAGCGGTGACGGGCGACGATGCGCTCGCGACGGCGCTCGCGCTGCCGAACCCGCCGTACCGCTATGGTTCGGACCCGGGGGATCTGGGGAAGCGCTGTCCGGTGGACTGGGGGTTCGTGCACCACGCGCTGCTGGTGATGGTGTACGACCTCGCGGACGAGCTGGCAGACGAGCAGCCGCAGTTGAGGCCGGAGCTGCCGGGGATCAGGGATGCGGCGGTGAAGCCGCTGGTGTATCTCGGATTCGGGATCGGGCTAGAGTCGCAGGGGATCTAGGCTCGGCAGGGGGGGAAAGACGGGCAGGGGATGGGGACGGGATCGGGATTGGGATGGGGATCGGGATTTGGCAGGACAGGCAATGCCTATGGGTTGCTGCCAAATCCCCATCCCAATCCCCATCCCTATCCCGTCCCAATCCCAATCCCGCCGTTCCCCATCCCTCCCTTGGTTTCCCCGCCGCCCCGCGGTAATCTCCCCTCATGCGACACCTAACCGCGCTCGTTCTCCTCGCCCTCGCAGCGACCGCCCACGCCGACGAAAAAGTCAAAGCCCTCTTCCGCAAATGCGCACCCGCCACGGTTTACGTGGAGTGCAAGCCCGACAAGGAAGGCCTGGTTCACCTCGGCAGCGGCTCGATCATCGACGCGAACGGCCTGATCCTCTCGAACCGCCATGTCGTGGCGTCCTGCCTCGACGGCGACCGCGAAGTCGCGATCTATCTCTTCGACGGGCGCCGCTTCGACGCCGTCGTCGTCCAGGTTTCCGAGGAGCTGGACCTTGCGATTCTCCGCCTCAAGGACTCGCCCGGGGAACTCCCGGTGCTCGAGTGGGGCGACTCCGACTCGCTGGAAGTCGGCGAGGACGTCATCGCGATCGGGAATCCCGACGGACTCAAGTGGACGCTCTCGACGGGGATTGTCTCGGGGAAGCGCGAGGACATGATCCAGACGACGGCGCCGCTCAATCCCGGAAATTCGGGCGGGCCGCTGATTTCGCCGGAGGGGAAGCTGATCGGCGTGAACACACTCTCCGCGTACAAGGATCGCAACAACATCGCGTTTGCGCGGACCTCGAATGTCTCGCGCGACTGGGTGCAGAAGCAGCTCGCCGCCGGCGAGGTCGTGACGCCGCGCTTCGATGACCCGGCGCACGGGTTTTCGTTCACGCCGCCGCAGGGGTGGGCGCTGCTCGGCGACAACGAAAAGAACCCGGGGCAGTCCGTCGCGTACGCGGGCGCCGCCTCGGTGATCCGCGTCTACCTGATCCCCGGCGCGCCGAAGGACATCAAAGTCCATGCGGAGGAGCAGGAAGCGCTTCTGAAAAAGCAGCTGAAGCCGTTCGAGCGGCGCTCGCTCGCTTTCCTCGAGTTCCGCGGGAAGACGGACGCGTACTCGATGACTTACGCGTTCGCGTGGGACGGCGCGGACTACGTCTCGTACCAGGTGACCGTGAACGACACCGACGCGACCTGGACGCTTCGCTTTACCTGTCCCGCCGCCGACCACGCGAAGTTGCAGCCTGAATTCGACGCGGTGATCCAGAACGCGCGCTGGTCCGCGGGGACTGCGGGACGCGAAACGCCGGAGAAAGCGATGGAGGCGTGGGTGAAGGCTCTTTCGGCGGGGAATCTCGACGCGTTCCTCGCGTGCCTGGACCTGCCCGCGTGGCTCGACGATGCGACCAAGGGCGAGTACGGCAAGGCGTCGCCGGAGGACAGGAAGGCGATGGAAGCGCGGTACCGCGAGGTGATGAAAGGCGTGATGGAGAAGGGGGATCTCGCGAAGCAGGTGGAGCAGGGCGTGCGCATCCTCGCGGGCCGCGTGGACGGGGCCGGCGCAACCGTCGGGCTTGTCTCGGTGTCGACGACCGGCGTGACGGTGGTCGAGGAATTCACGCTCGCGAATTCGGCCACCGGCTGGCTCGTGACCGGAGTCGGTCCCGCGAAGGCCTACGAGGACGCGCCCGCCGCCGCCGAGGACAGCGGCAAGTCAGAGGTGAAGCGCAAGAAATTCCGCGACGAGTCGAAGTCGTTCAGCGTGCAGCTCCCGGCGTCGTGGTCGAAGTCCTCGCAGAAGGCGAGCGACACGGTCGCCTACCACATGTTCAGCGAAACCGGCGCCGCGGAATCCGTCGCGAAGGTCGCGGTGAGCGTCATGGACGTGCGCGCGGACATCGAGCAGGACGAACTTTCCGAGGACGACCTCGACACGCTCGCCGAAAGATTCATGGAAGGCTTCAAGGGGAGCTTCAAGGCGAAATTCGTCGTGCGCGGAAAGGACCAGGCCGAAGTCGGCGGAATTCCGGCCGTTCATTTCAAGGTCGCCGCGCAGGCGGACGCCTTCAGCCCCCAGATCGAGGCGCACATCTGGTTCTGCTTCAAGAACGGCTGGGCCTACGGCGTGATCTCGGTGACGGCCAAGGGCGAGACGCCCAACCCCGAGTTCGAGCGCATCGTGGGATCGTTCAAAGCGACAGGGAAGCGGAAGTAGCGGCCGCAAAGAACCTCGCCCCGGCGTACCTTATTCCGTATTCCCTGAGGAACCCCCATGACCTCCCCTTCCGCTCGTCCCGGCTCGTCGCCCCTTCTCCTCGGCGCCGTCGCCATCCTTTCGCTCGCCCTGGGCGCCACCGGCGGGGCCCTCTTTGAGAAGAGCAGAAAAGCGCCGGCACGGGAGACCCCGCTCGAAGGCTCAGCGGGCTCGACCGGCTCCGCTTCGCAGAGACCGCCCGGCGAGACCGGTGCGGATCCCGGATCGTCCTCTTCGACCAGCGCCTCCACGCCCGGCGAAGCTTCGAAGAGACTCGCCGACGCGCAGGCGGAAGTCGCGAGATTGACGAAGCGCGTCGCGGAGCTGGAGAAGCTGGCGCCGAGGGAAAGGACGAAGGAGGACAAGATCGCGATCGCGAAGGAAATGATCGAATGCATGCGGAAAGGGAAGCGGGACACGGAGTCGTTCCGGCGGATGCTGGCGCTTCTGAGCGAGCTGGACCCGGCGATGGGGCCGTATTTCCTGGAGCGGCTGGCGGATCCGGAGGAGAAGGCGGACAAGGACATGGTGATTGAGTTCCTTATGGCCTCGGGCGGCCCGGAAGTGGCCGAGTGGCTGCAGGCGCAGCTGGCGAGCTCGGAGACTGATGGGAACATGAGGCGCCGGCTGCTGAGAATCCTGGGGGGCGGGTCGAAGGAGATCTTCTCGATCCGGAACATGCCCGTGACGGGGCCGCTCGCGAACTTGGCGTTCCAGTACGCCACCGGCGAGAACCAGAATGAGCGCCAGGCGGCTGCCGGCCTGTTCGGCGGAATCGACTCGGTGGAATCGCGCACGGCGCTGTACCGGATGGCAGGGAGCGACACCGACTTTGGCGTGAAGGAGCAAGCCGTGCGCTCACTGGCCCTGTCGGGCGACAGGGAGACGCTGTCCTGGCTGGACACGTTCCAGGCGTCGCTTGCGTCGCTGGGCGACTGGGAGAAGAAGCGGCTGCAGGAAGCTGTGGACTCGACGCGGGAAAAGCTGCTCAAGAAGTATCCGCAGTAGAGTTCAGAATCCGGTCAGCCCCCGTTCTTCGCCGGATTTGGCGCGTCGACATCGCCAGCGCCACGGGTTTTCCCATTCGCGAGCGCGGCTGTTGAGGAAGCGGGCCTCGCGGCGGGCCTCGGCGAGCGTCCGGAAAAAACGGGTTGGCGTGGCGCGGGGAAGCGCATCGCCCGTGGGCGACGACGGGTCGAGGCGGAGGAGGGCGTAGTGCGTGCGGGGGCGGGGCATGAGGGGATTCCTTGAGTTGGGGGGGGGCCGGGCAGGAAACCGACGCGACGGACTAGCGAATGACGGTCGCGACTCGAACCGCGCGGAAAGGCGCGGCGAGGAGGTTGAGCGGAATTCGAAGGTGGAGTGCAGGCATGATCACCCTTCAACGGTTCCGGACCGAGGAAGGTTCGGATTTCATTTCTGAGCGGCGCCCCTTTCCCTTTCCCGTTCCCTTTCCCGCGAACGATGGCGATCGACGCTTGTTCACGGGAAAGGGAAAGGGAAAGGGAAAGGCAACGACCAGGCACCCCCGCTTCGTTGACACTCCCCGCCCCCCACCTTAGCCTGCCCTCCCCTCAGCGGGAGAGGGCGATGGGCGAGAAGCCGAAGACCTGGAAAGAGTGGTTCGCCCACGCGTTCGCGCTGGACGGCGGGGCCGAGCCGCTCGAGGAACGAGATGTAGCGCTTCTCGAGAAGCTCGCGAAAGGCGTCGTCTCCCGCCGGATGACGGCGCCTGCAATCCTTTTTCTCGAAAGCGTCAAACCGCTGTCGTTCGTCGGCGGGCAGGCGCTGGTTTTCTTCGGCCCCGTGCTCGAGGTCGTCCTCAAGCGCGAGGAAATCGAGCGCGCCGCGAAGATGCTGGAACGGCGGGATGTGCTGGAAGGCTTGGCCCTGAAGATCGAGTCCCTGGAGGCGGAGCGGCGTGGCTGACAGGCCGGTCAACGTGGTGATCGCGACCGATTGCGGGTCGACGACGACGAAGGCGATCCTCATCGAGAAGGTGGGGGACGTCTACCGGCAGACGTTCCGCGGCGAAGCGCCGACGACGGTGGAAGCGCCGTTCGAGGACGTGACGAAGGGGGTGCTGAACAGCATCCAGGAAATCGAGGAGCTATCGGGCCGGAAGATCCTCGACGGCGAGAAGATCATCACTCCCGCTGACGGCAACGTCGGCGTGGACATCTACGTGAGCACGAGCTCGGCGGGCGGCGGGCTGCAGATGATGGTGGCGGGCGCGGTGGCGGCGATGACGGGGGAGAGCGCGCAGCGCTGCGCGCTGGGCGGCGGGGCGATCGTCATGGACGTGCTCGCCTCGAACGACGGCCGCGCGGGGCACGAGAAGATCGAGCGGATCCGGCAGCTCAGGCCGGACATGATGCTGCTCAGCGGCGGGACCGACGGCGGGACCATCTCCCACGTGGTCGAGATGGCCGAGTACATCAGCGCCGCGGACCCGAAGCCGCGCCTGGGCATCGGCTACAAGCTCCCGATCATCTTCGCCGGCAACAAGGACGCCGCGCCACGCGTGCAGGAAATCCTCGGCGAAAAGATGTCCCTCGAGGTTACGGACAACATCCGCCCGACGCTCGAACGCGAAAACCTGATGCCCGCGCGGCACCGGATCCACGATCTCTTCCTCCATCACGTCATGCAGCAGGCGCCCGGCTACAAGAAGCTGATCGCGATGTGCGGCGCGCCGATCATCCCGACGCCGGCCGCGGTCGGCGACATCATCGAACGCGTCGCGAAGAAGGAGCAGATCAACGTCCTCGGCGTCGACATCGGCGGCGCGACGACGGACGTGTTCAGCGTCTTCCAGAAGATTTTCAACCGCACCGTCAGCGCGAACCTCGGCATGTCGTACTCGATCTCCAATGTCCTCGCCGAGGCAGGCCTCGACAACATCATGCGCTGGGTCCCGTTCGACATCGACGAGCAGGACCTCCGCAACCGCATCAAGAACAAGATGATCCGCCCGACGACGATCCCGTTCACCGTCGACGAACTCATGATCGAGCAGGCGATCGCCCGCGAAGCCCTCCGCCTCGCGCTCGCCCAGCACAAAATGCTCGCCGTCGGTCTCAAGGGCGTGCAGCAGGAACGCTCCATTTCCGACGCCTTTGCCCAGACCGCTTCCGGACAGACGCTCATCAACATGATGGACCTGCACCTGGTGATCGGAAGCGGCGGCATTCTGAGCCACGCGCCGCGGCGGGTGCAGTCGATGGTGATGATGACGGACTCGTACCAGCTCGAAGGGATCACGCGGCTGGCGGTGGATTCGATCTTCATGATGCCGCACCTCGGCGTGCTGGCGACGGTCAACGAGCGGGCCGCGACGGAGGCGTTCGAGCACGACTGCATGGTGTATCTCGGCACCTGCATCTCGCCCGTGGGACTCGCGAAGGAAGGCGAGAAGTGCGTCGACCTGAAAATGTCCGGCGGCCTGAACGTGAACGAGTCGATCCCGTTCGGGGAGCTCAAGCTCTACAAGCTCGACGTCGGCAAGACGGCGAAACTCGAAGCGACGCCGGCGCGCGGGTTCGATGTCGGAGCGGGCAAGGGGAAGCCGCTCACGACCACGATCCACGGCGGCGTCGGCGGGATTCTCGTCGACACGCGCGGAAGGCCGCTTCAGCTCCCGACCGACAAGAAGCAGCGCGTCGCGGTGCTGACGAAATGGGCGAAGGCGCTCGACCTCTATCCGGAGCTGAAGCGGTAATGGCACACGCGTATACGCCCGGCCTTCGCGTCACCGAGTCTGCGGTCATCCGCAAGCGCCGGATCCTGCCGATCCAGGGGACGGTGATGGTCAAGGTCGGCCAGAAGGTCACCGCGAACGACGTCGTCGCGCGCGCCGAGATCCCGGGCAAGGTCCACACGGTCAACATCGTCAACAAGCTCTCCATTGAGGCGCGCGAGACGTCGCGCTTCATGAAGAAAAAGGCCTCCGAGGTCGTGAAGAAGGACGAGGTCATCGCGGAGAACAACCCGATCATCAAGTGGTTCAAGACGCAGGTGACGTCGCCGGTCGACGGGACGATCGAGAGCGTGTCGGACGTGACGGGGCAGGTGCTGCTGCGCGAGCCGCCGAAGCCGCTCAACCTGCTCGCGTACATCGAGGGAACGGTCGTCGAAGTGATCGACCGGGAAGGAGTGGTCATCGAGTGCCCCGCGGCGTTCACGCAGGGGATCTTCGGAATCGGGGGCGAGACGTCCGGGATCATCGAGCCGGTCGCCAAGGGGCCTGATGCGGAGCTGACTCCTGCGGATGTCACGCCGGCGCACGCCGGGAAGATCCTGATCGGCGGCCGGCATGCGTCCATGGCGGTCATCCGTCGCGCGATCGAGGTCAAGGCCTCGGCGATCGTCATCGGCGGGATCCACGACAAGGACCTGCGCGAGATCCTCGGCAAGGACCTGGGCGTCGCCATTACCGGAACCGAGAACATCGGTTTGACTTTGATCATCACCGAGGGCTTCGGTAGCATCCCGATGGCCCGGAAGACGTTCGACCTGCTCGTGGGAAAGAAGGGCAGGAAGGCCAGCTGCAGCGGCGCAACGCAGATCCGCGCCGGCGTCATCCGGCCTGAAATCGTCATCCCGGCGGACCACGCCGGAGGCCCGGGGGGGCCAGAGGGAGAACGGACTGGCATGAAGCCCGGCGACCCTGTCCGCATCATCCGCGAGCCCATGTTCGGGCGGCTCGGCGCCGTCAAGTCGCTTCCGCCGGACCTGACGGCGATCCCGACGGAGTCGCATGTTCGCGTGCTGGTCGTGACGTTTCCCGACGGGACCGACGCCGTCATTCCGCGCGCCAATGTGGAGACGATTGAAGGTTGATGAAGCGCTTTCTCTGGCTGACGATCCTCGCCGCGGGCACTGCGTCCGCGCAGGAAACCGCGCCGCCCAGGTCGCTGCCGGCGGTGGAAGGCGTTCTGTTCGAGGACGTCCCTGCGGACAACGGCGCGGGTGTGCAGGCGACTTGGAAGAAGATGCCGAACGACGCCGAGGTGACCTACAAGGTCCTCGTCGCGTTGTCCGAGAAGGGCCCGTGGTTCGAGGGAGGATCGACGCCGGGGACCGAGAGTTTCACGCAGGACGACGGCCTGCCGTTCTGGATGGGCCCGCCGCGAAACCGCGAAACGCATTATCTCGCGATCGACGGATACCAGGACGGGGAGAATCGCGTCACTCTTCAGCCGGCGGAGGACCCGAAGAAAAAGACGCGTAAGGACACGCCTGACTACTGGTTCAAGCTCGTCGCCGAAGGGCCCGGCGGCCGTTGGGAGTCGCCTGCGACGAAGCTGCGGCCGGAGTGGAACTTCTTCAACTGGGCCCGCCTCAACGTCTTCATCTACATGATCTCCTTCGCGGGGATCATCCTCTTCTTCATCCGCGTCGCCCGCGGCCGCCAGCTTTTCATCCGGCGCATCGCGGGCCTCGACGCCGTCGACGAGGCGGTCGGGCGCGCGACGGAGATGGGAAAGCCGATTTTCTACCTCACCGGCCGCAACGGGATGACCGATGTCTCGACCGTCGCGGCGACGCTGATCCTGGGCGAGATCGCCAAGAAGGTCGCGACCTACGACACAACCATCAAGGTCCCGCACACGGACCCGATCGTCATGGCCGTCTGCCAGGAAATCACGCGCGAGTCCTACATCGCCGCGGGACGCCCCGACTCGTTCAAGCCCGAGTCCAATTTTTTCGTCACCGACGACCAGTTCGGCTACACCGCCGCCGTCGACGGCATGATGGTCCGCGAAAAGCCCGCGGCGTGTTTCTACATGGGGTACTACTACGCCGAAGCGCTTCTCCTCGCGGAAACCGGCGCCTCGACCGGGGCGATCCAGGTCGCCGGGACCGACGCCGACCACCAGCTGCCGTTCTTCGTCACGGCCTGCGACTACACGCTGATCGGCGAAGAGCTCTACGCCGCGGGCGCCTACCTCTCTAAGGAACCCGTCCTCGTCGGAACGCTCCGGGGCCAGGACGTCGGCAAGGCCGTGGTTCTCGCCGCGCTCCTGATTCTCACGGCGGTCGCCACCATCGGTCAGTGGATCAGCGTCGGCGGGAAGAAGCCGTGGAAATGGAGCGAGCTGAGCGTCTTCGATTTCCTGAAGGGCAGCTAAATGGTCTTCCTGAAGCGACAACTGCCGCTCCTCATCTGCTTCATCATCGGGACGATCTCGGCGGTGCAGTACTACGTCCCGACGCACCTCAGCTCCGACGTCGCCGAGGGGCTGTCGAACTGGTACATCATCGTCGCGATGTTCGCGTCGCTGCTCGGGTTCGTCAGCGTCGGGATGGTGCACTCGAAGAAGATCCAGCGGAAGGAGCCGGGGTGGGCGTACAGCGCGCTCGTCTTCCTCGGGATCGCCCTGATGGTCGTCCTCGGGTTCTGGTCCGGCGGCAAGGAGACCTACGACGACGGGCGCATCAGCCCGTTCGGCTGGCTCTACAACGCGACGCTTGTCCCGCTTCAGTCGACGATGTTCGCGATCCTGGGGTTCTACGTCGCCTCAGCGGCGTTCCGGTCATTCCGGGCGAAGTCGTTCGACGCCGGCGTGCTGCTCGTCACGGCCTTGATCGTGCTGCTCGGAAACGTCCCGTTCACGAACTACATCTGGGCGACGGGGCTCGGCATTCATGACATCGCCGGCGTCAAGTTCGAGATGACGGACATAGTCGGCTGGCTGATCGGGACGCCCAACGCGGCAGCGCGGCGCGGCGTGACGTTCGGGGTCGCGCTCGGCGCGATCGCAACGTCGCTCAAGATCATCTTCGGGATCGAGCGCGCCTACCTTGGAGGGGGTGACTAATGGAACCCTTCTTCAGGAAGCTTCTCGCCATGGACCGCCGGTGGATCTTCCTCGCCCTGGGGCTTGCGGTGATTTTCCCGACGTTCATCCACTTGAACCTCCCCGGCCTCAAGCCGTCCCCGAACGTGACGGCGGTCTACGACCTGATCGAGGGAATGCCGGAAGGCTCGAAGGTTCTCGTGTCGTTCGACTTCGACCCGGCGTCCAAGCCCGAACTCGCGCCCCAGGCCGTGGCTGTCCTCCGTCACCTCTTCCGCAAGAAACACAAGGTCGTCGCGATGGGGCTCTGGGTCACGGGGGTGACGATGGCCAAGGACATCGTCACGCGCTCCGCGAAGGAATCGAAAGCGAAGTACGGCGAGGATTACGTCTACCTCGGGTGGAAGCCGGGCAATTTCGCCGTGATCGAGAACATGGCAGGCGACATCCACGGGTGTTTCCCGAAGGACAACGACGGGAACGAGACCGCCTCGCTGCCGCTCATGAAGGGGATCCACAAGCTCGCAGAGTTCGATCTGGTCGTCTCGCTCGCCGCGGGCTCTCCCGGGATCGACACGTGGATCGCTTACGGTTCGGACAAGTACCACTTCAAGATGACCGGCGGCACCACCGCCGTGAACGTCGGCTCGATGGCCCAGTACGTGCAGGCCGGGCAGATGGTCGGCCTGATCGGCGCGATGCGCGGCGCGGCGGAATACGAGATGCTGATCGACAAGCGGGCGGACGCGGCGGCCGGAATGGACGCGATCTCGCTCGGGCACTACCTGATCGTCATCTTCGTCCTCCTGGGGAACATCGCGTACTTCGTGACGCGGCCCCGTAAGGGAGGCGCCTAGCATGGAAATCTTCGGCGCCTGGCTCGCCGTCGGGCTGACCCTGTTCATGTTCTCGTTCCTGTACAAGGACAATCCCTTCTACAAGGTCGGCGAAAACCTGTACGTCGGCATCACGATCGGCTACTTCGTCATTCAGCTCTGGTACAAGACCTGGATCGACAAGGTCTGGGACGTGCTCAAGGGCGAGGCGCACGACCGCTTCCTCGTCCTCATCCCCGTCGTCATCGGCATCCTTCTCCTCACGCGGTTCGTGCCGAAGATCTCCTGGATGTCGCGATGGGCTTTCGCGTTCGTCATCGGCTACGGCTCCGGGCTCGCCATTCCGGCAACGCTCACCACGTCGGTCGTCATCCAGGCGCAGGCGACCGCCAAACCGCTCATCACGATGCCGGACAAGAGTGAAGCGGCCGCAAAGGCGACCGAGGGGGCGAAGTCGAACGCGGAGAAGGTCGCTGCGGCGCCGGCGCCGGCGGGAGAGACGACCGAGGCAAAGGCCAAGCGCGAGGAAGGCGTGCGCGTTGCCCGGTACAAGTACCTGAACGCGCGCAGCCAATCGGAATACTCATTCCTGACCGCCTACAAGGACTTCACCACGATCGTCATCTTCGTCGGCGTCTTCTCGGTGCTCTTCTACTTCTTCTTCTCCATCGAGCACAAAGGTCCGGTGCGCGTCTTCTCCCGCATCGGGATCCTGTTCCTGATGATTTACTTCGGCGCTTCCTACGGGAACACCGTCATGGGCCGCCTCTCGCTCCTCTACGGCCGCATCCTCGATCTCAAGGACTACAGCCGGCCGATGTACGGGTGCGCCACTCCCGTCATCCTGGTCCTGATGATCGCGGTCCTCGCGTTCCTGCACGTGAAAAACAAGGGCAAGGAAGAGGAACACGCCGCGTGATCCGCGCCGTGGCGATCGTGCTCCTGGCCGCGACGGCGGCCGCGGCGCAGGCCCCCGCGGATTTCAAGGTCTATGACAAGCCCGGGGACGCGGGCGGGGCGATCATCGCGGAGTGGAAGGGCCTGCCGGACGAAGGCAAGCCGATGGCAGAAGGGGGCGTCGAGTACGTAGTTTCCGTCGGGCTTTCGAAGGACGGCCCCTGGACGGAGCTCGAGCGATTCCCCGGGACGCTTCACCGCAAGAACGAGGCGCCCGATCTCTTCGGCTTCTCGAAGTCGAACGACGCCGAGCACTTCATCGAGCTCGAAGGCCTCTTGCCGCCGCCCGGAGGGCCCTGGCTGGGAACAGGCAAATCGCTCCCGACGTGGGTGAAGCTTGAAGTCAAATCCCCCGCGGGCGTCGCGACCGTGGGACCGCTCATGGCCGAAGCGGCGCCGGACTGGTGGTCTTGGAACAAGTCAAACGTCCTCCTGTTCATCCTGTTTTTCGGCGGCGCGACGTTCTGGCTGATCTCCAAGGCGCGGCGCGACCCGAATATTTTCGTGCGGCGCATTCCGGGGCTGGACGCGATGGAAGAGGCGATCGGGCGGGCGACGGAGATGGGAAGGCCGATCCTTTACCTGAACGGGCTGAACGGGATGGACTCGATCTCGACGATCGCCTCGGTGAGCATCCTGGGGCAGGTGTCGAAGCGGGTGGCGAGCTACGACTCGCAGATCATGGTGCCCTGCTACGACGCGGTCGTGCTGTCCGTGTGCCAGGAGGTCATGCGCGAGGGGTACACGGCCGCGGGGCGCCCTGACAAGTACCGCGAACAGGACGCGTGGTTCATCACGCAGGAGCAGTTCAGCTA
>WSZJ01000127.1 GCA_009773755.1 Planctomycetota bacterium
CCGAGTCGACCGCGCGGCGGCCCTCCGCGACGAAAACGCGCGCCTCGCCGCGCGCCGCTCCTTCGGCGAGCGACGTGCCACTCGCCTCAGCGGGCATGGGCCGGCCGCGGGCGATCAACGCCCCGATGCAGAGCGCCACCGCAATGCCTGCAAGAAACCCCGCAAACACCGCTTTCATCCGGCCGTCCCTCCGCGTCGATTGCCCCGCCCAATCTACAGACCCGCGAACCCCGTCCGATGTCAAATCCGCCGGATTTCCTAGAATGAGGTCACTCCGGGCAGGTTTCGCGTATCCAAACGGCGATGGAGGCAGCCATGAACTCCGTGCATCGGTCGTTCCTGTCGACGCTGGCTCTGCTTTCGCTTCTGCTCTTCAGCAACCCCGCCGCCGCCGGGATGATCGCGACGCCCCGGGCGGATCGCGAGTCCGGGGAAGCGCGGAAGGCCGCCCTGAAGCGGGTCGCCGAGCGTCTTCCACAGTCGGTCGACCGCCTTCAGGACTTACCGACCGCCGAACTGCTCGTGCTCGCGAATACCCCCGAATCCGCTCTTCGCGCCGCGAGCGACGCCGCCGTGGCGCTCCTCGTGATCGGCATCATCGTCCTCTTCGTCTCCGTTGTCATCGTGATCGTCATCATCTCGCGCGTGCAGAAGCACAGGAGGCACATCGGGGAGAAGGGAAGCGGCGAAGGCGATCGAGCGGCCGCGGAAAGCCCGGCGAGATGAGCGTGCTCCGTTTGTTCCTGAGGCGTCCTGCAGGCCCGTTATAATCGCTTCTCTTCAGGTCGACGTTGCCGTTCGCCAGGGGGCGTGCGAGGAAGGAGTCGTGCATGAGAACCGTGTTGCGGGCGTTTCTTCCCGCGCTGGGGCTCTTGTCGCTGGTGATTTTCTGCAATCCGGCGGCGGCCGGAATGATTTCGACGCCGAAGGCCGATCGGGAAACAGGCGAGGCGCGGGAAGCGGCGCTGGCGCTTCTGCAAGCCCGGCTGTCGGAGGCGGGACCGGTTTCGCCTGGCGTGCAGGAGGGGCTGAAGAGCCTGCCCACGTCGGAGCTGCTGGCGCTGACGGGGACGCTCGAGTCGGCGCGGCGCGCGGGGTATCACTATTACTTCGTCGCGCTGCTGATCTGCGGGGCGGCGTTCGGGATCTTTGCGATCTGCTACTGGGGGATTTTCAAGCACCGCCATCCTCGCAGCGACCACCACTGCGAGTAGAGCAGAGAAGCGGTTGTCTCCGGGCGTGGCCAAACGGCCGCGCCCGTTTTTTTTGAGTCTATAGCAGGAAAGTCGGGAGTTCTCGCAGGCTCACGAGGGGAGCGTGTCGAACCAGCAGGCCAACCGCAATTCCCCCATGCTTGGGTGCATGACCGAAGTTACAAGTCCCGGCCGCGAGGGAGAGGACGCCGTATCCTTTCGGGTCTTTTCGTATCCGTGCCAGGCTCGTTGCCTTATCCCCAGAAGTTTCTGTTTTCATCCGGAGCAAGTGAGCCACTGCGTTCCGGTAGACGTGTTCGAGGTGGCCGGGTCCCAGGAGATTATGGGCCCGGAAGGCAGTCCCGATGATGACGCGGGTGAGGGACTCGTGGGAGAGCATGATGGGCCTTTGGAATGAGGAGTGAATGTATTATATGAGTAGAATGAAGTCAAATGGTGCGGATGAAATATGTGATAAAGAGGCAACGAGCCTGGCACGGATACGAAAAGACACGAAAGGATGGCCGGGAGCCCGACCCATGCCGCCTGGTTCTGTTCCGTCTGAGGCGGCGGCAGTTGTTCGCTGCAATCCCGGTCATGCACCCCCCATGCTTCCCTCGGGAGCCCTTCCCGACTTCTCTGCGATAGACTCTTTTTTTTGATGAATAGGCTTCCCACCTAGACTTTTTCACTTTATAATATATAAAGTATAAGTTCCCGGAGCCGCCTTCATGCATCTGTCCGTCCTCGACTGGTCCATCATCGCCGCCTATTGCGGCGGCTTCGTCGCGCTCGGCATCTATTTTAAGTCCAAGAGCGGCAAGAGCTTAAACGAGTTCTTCCTCTGCGGAAAGTCCCTCCCCTGGTGGCTCGCCGGAACCTCCATGGCCGCCGCCGCCTTCTCCGCCGATACCCCTCTCTACGTCACCGCCCTCACGCGCTCCGGCGGCATCTCCGCCAACTGGCAGTGGTGGTCCTTCGCCTTCTGCCACGCCATCTCCGTTTTCCTCTACGCCCGACTCTGGCGCCGCTCCGGCGTCATGACCGAAAACGAGTTCGCCGAACTCCGCTACTCCGGCAAACCCGCCGCCGCCCTCCGCGGCTTCAAGGCCTTCCTCTTCGCCGTCCCCATGAACTGCATCCTCATGGGCGGCCTCCCGACCCTCGGCCTCGCCAAAGTCCTCGAAGCCACCATGGGCTGGGATCCCTGGACCTGCATCGGCTTCGCCTGCGCCGTCGCGTTCGCCTATACCCTCGTCTCCGGTTTCTGGGGCGTCGTCTACGGCGAACTCATCCAGTTCGGCCTCGCCATCGTCGGTTGCACCACCCTCGCGTTCCTCGCCGTCGGCAAGGCCGGCGGCATGGCCGCCGTCAAGGCCGGCGCCGTGGCCGCCAAGGGAAGCGCTTCCCTCAACTTCGTCCCCGAATTCGGCTTCACCGGAACGTTTCTCGACTCCGCGCTCGCCGTCTTCCTCATGTACATCGGGATCCAGTGGTGGTCCAACAAGAACGCGAACGCCGGCGGCGTGCTCGTCCAGCGCATGGCGGCCTGCAAGGACGAGCGGCACGCGCTGCTGGCGACGCTGTGGTTCAACGTCGCCCACTACGCCGTCCGCGCGTGGCCCTGGATCGTCGCGGCGATCGCCTCGCTCGCGCTCTACCCCGGCCTCAAGGACGGCCAGCTCGCCTACCCGATGATGATCCGCGACCTCCTCCCGACCGGCCTGCGCGGCCTCATGATCGCCGCGTTCCTCGCGGCGTACATGGGCACCGTGAACTCGCAGCTCAATTGGGGCGCCTCGTACCTCACCAGCGACCTCTACCGGCGCTTCATCCGGAAAACCTCGACCGACGCCCACTACCTGCTCATGTCGAAAATCTTCATGGCCGGCCTGCTCGCCGCTTCCGCCGGCGTCACGGCCCTCATGCTCCACCAGCCCGACGGACTGGTGAAGACCTTCCAGCTGCTGATCGCGGCGCAGGCGGGGACGGGGCTGGTGTACATGCTGCGCTGGTACTGGTGGCGCATCTCGGCGTGGAGCGAGCTCGTGGCCGTCGGCACGAGCGTCGCCGTCGCGGTCAGCCTCGAAGTCCTCAAGGCGTTCAACGTGATCCAGCCGAACTTCGTCCACACCATGATGATCACCGTCAGCATCACCACCGGCCTCTGGCTGCTCGCGACCTACATCCTGCCGCAGACCGACGCCCGCAAGCTCGAAGACTTCTTCCTCAAAGTCCGCCCCTCCGGCCCCGGCTGGGCCATCGTCGCCCGCCGCCTCGCCCTCCCCGTCGAAAAGGGCCTCTCCGGCGACTTGTTCGACTGGGCCCTCGGCCTCGGCTTCGTCTTCGGACTCACCTTCGGCGTCGGCAAGCTGTGCTTCCTCGAATGGGGAAGCGCCGCGCTCCTGCTGTCCGCCGGCGCGATTTCTGGCGGGTGGCTCTGGTCCCGGGCGCTGCAGCCGCGCGAAGCGAAAGTTCTCGAGCTCAAGAAGGCCGTCAACCGCGCCGCCGCACTTTAGTGGTTCGACACCGGTCCGCGACTGTTTTCACTCTTTGCGAACCCCGGCACCTCAGTCCGCGTCTAATCCGGCGTGCAGAATCTCCCCGATGAGGAGCTGGTCGCGCTGTCGGCGCGCGGCCGGCACGACGCGTTCGAAGTCCTCGTGAAGCGGCACCAGCGCAAAGTCGCCGGCCTCGCGTATCGCTTCACTGGCTCGCGCACGGACGCGGAGGATCTCGCGCAGGACGTGTTCCTCGCCGCGTGGTCCGCGGCGGCGCGCTGGCGTCCGGAGGCGAAATTCGGGACCTGGCTGTACCGGGTAACGGCCAACGCCTGCCTCAACTGGAAGCGGCGTTCGCGGCCGGCGCTGGTGGCCGGTCTCGACGCGCGTCCTGCGGCGGGGGAGAGCGCCGAGGCGGCGATGGCGCGGCGCGAGGAAGAGGCGGCGGTCGGCACGGCGGTGAAGGCGCTTCCGGCCAATCAGCGGATGGCGCTGATACTGCGGCGGTTTGAGGGGCGGACAAACAGGGAAGTGGGGGAGGCGATGGACTGCAGCGAAGCAGCGGTAGAGGGATTGCTGCAGCGGGCTTACGACGGATTGAGGGAGAAGCTCAGGGAGGCGAATTCGAGCGTATAGAACTCCGTCAGAATTCCAGAAAAAACCACTGGGACACGGCAAGGCCCGTGTTCAAACACTCGAAAAGGAGATTTCTCATGCGCAAGTTCGCCGTCGGTCTCGTCGTCGCACTTCTGTGCGGCATTCCCGGACTCACCGAAGAACCGAAGGAAGAAGGCAACCGCTGCGAGCTCAAGCTCACCAACGGCTCGGTGATCAAGGGCACGCTCAAGGACCTGCAGTCGATCGAACTGAAAACCAAGCACGGCAAGCTCAAGTTTGCGCTGAAGGACGTTCGCAGCGTCGCGTGGGGAAGCGTCAAGAAAGAGGAGCTCGACACGGTCAACGCGACCGACGGAATGTTCAAGGGATGGATCGAAGAACTCGCCCCGCTCGAAGTCGACACCGGCTTCGGCGTCCTCAAGATTCCGACCGGCGCGATCAAGTCGCTGCGCATTTCAAAGCCCGGAAAAGGCATCGGGACGGACTTCGAGTCCGACAGCCTCGACGACTGGACGAAGCACGGGCCGACCACATGGGCGGTCGTGAACGGCAAGCTCCAGGGGCAGCCGTCCGGGAATTACGACAGCATCCAGTACAACGAGTCGCTCGAGGGGACCTACACGATCGAGGTTGAAGTCACCGGCGCGAACAACGCCGGCATCCTCTGGAACGCCCAGGACGCCAACAACGCGAACGCGCTCTGGCTCTCGCCGGGCAACGTCCGCGTCTTCGGCGGCGGCACCTGGTACAACCAGCAGATCGCCGCCTGGGGGACGAACTTCGCATGGAATACGATGATCAAGGTCCGCATCGAGGTCGACGGGACCAAGGCCGAGATCTTCATCAACGACTCCAAGGTTGGCAGCGTCACCACCGGGGGCTCGTCCGGCCACATCGGTTTCTTCTGCTTCAACCAGGCCGCGAGCTTCGACAACTTCTCCGTGACGAGGTAGCCCGATGCGCTGCGACGACATCCACCCCCTGCTGTCCGCGCTCGTCCGCGGCGACCTCGGCCCCGCCGAGGCGTCGCGGGCGCGCGAGCATGCGGCCGGGTGCGAGGCGTGCGGGCGTGAGGTGAGGGAGCTGGAAGCGGTGGAAGCCGCGCTCGGAAGGTGGACAGCCGATCCGGGTCCTGTCGACGTCTGGCCGGAAGTTTCGGCACGGCTGCCGCGCAAGAGTTTGCGGCCGATGCGCCTTTCGCTCGCCGCGGCCGTGCTCCTCGCCGTCGTGGGAGTGGTGTTTCACGTCGCCGGCCGGCGCACGAAGCTCGACCCGATCGTCGTTTCCCTGCCGCCCGGCCCGGCCGTCCTCGCCGCCGTCAGCGCCGAAAGCCGCGCCGTCGCGCGCCATTCCGAGATCGCCGCCCTCGCTTCGCCTCAATCCCGCATCTGCTACGTCTACGTCGGCGATTACGACGATGCGCTCAACGCCGGCGACTACGCCCGCTTCTCCGACAAGGCCGCCGCTTCGGCAGGCCCGAAACCCGAGGTCAGCGCCGCCGGGATGCTCGTGACGCCTTCGTATGTTCCGAAGGGTTCGACTCTTCGGCGCGTCGAGCCGGCGATCGCGACGGCCGAGGTGGCGTGGTCGACGCCGTTCGGGGAGGTGACAGTGCTTCAGGAGAGGGGCGGGAAGGCGGCCGAATCCTGTTCGACCGTCGTCGGGTGCGGCCGGGAGATCAAGTACGCGACGTTTCCGGCCGGGGATGTGCAGGTGACGGTTGTTGCTGAGGGATTGCCCTGGCCGGAGGTGGACAGGATCGAGGCGGGGTTCAGAAAGAAGTGACGAACGGCGTACGCAGAAAGCGGGACCGGATTCTTGATCTCGGACACTTCCCGCAAAACTTTTCCGGGGGCTTTCAGGAGGCAGTCATGAGACGGATCCTTGCAAGTCTGGCGGCGCTTTCGGCGCTCACAGCGGCGATCGTCGCGACGACGCCGGTGCACGCGTGCTTCATCCACTCGCCGCTTCCCATCGAGTTGATCGAAGACCACATCACGATCGACATCACGGACAACATCGCGGTGAAGCAGTACACGTGCACGTTCTTCAACCCGAACGCGCAGGCGGTCGTGGGCGGAACGTGCTATATGGAGTTCGAAGCGGACGCGCAGATCGACAAGCTGACGCTTCAGCTCGGCGACAAGGAAGTCCAGGCCGAGATGCTGGACGCGGAGAAGGCGAAAAAGGTGTTCTCCGAGATCGCGGCGCGCGGCGGCAAGACGGCGCTGCTCGAGTTCTACGGCAAGGGCCTGATCCGCGCCGAGGTCCCGAACATCCCGCCGCAGGGGAAGATCACCGCGGTGCTGCGGTACACGCAGGTCATGAAGTCCGAGGACGGCGTCTACCGGATGACTTTCCTCAACACGAATCCGAAGGCTTGGCTCAAGCCGCTCAAGAAAGTGATCGTCGACTGCACGCTGAAATCGCAGAAGCCGATCAAGTCGATCTATTCGCCGACGCACAACATCAGCGTCACGCGGACGGACGACTTCAACGCGAAGATGCACTACGAGCAGGAGAACTATCTTCCGAAGACCCCGATGGCGCTCTACTGGCAGGTCGCCGGCGGCGAGCTCGGCGTCTCGGCGCTTACGTACCGCGACGAGGACGAACGCGGCACGTTCATGATGATGATCTCGCCGTCGATCGACCCGTCGAAGGTCCCGGTGATCCCGCAGGAAGTCATCTTCTGCATCGATTCCTCCGGCTCGATGGTCGAGGAAGACCGCCTCGTCAATCTCCAGAAGGCGCTCAAGTACTGCCTCAACCACCTCCGCCCCGAGGACCGCTTCAATATCGTCGATTTCGGCACGGAAGCGCGGGCTTTCAAGGAGGAGCTGCTGACGGCGACGCCTGAGAACGTGAAGAAGGCGCTCGCCCACGTGGACAAGCTGAAGCCGCGCGGCCGGACGGCGATTGAAGAGGCCGTCAGCCTGTCGTTGGGGATGTTCACGGACACGAAGGACGCGCGGAACCTGATCTTCCTGACGGACGGCGTCCCGAACGAAGGAGAGACGGACACGGACAAGCTTGCGGAGATCATCAAGAAGCGCAACACGAAGCACGCGCGCATCTTTGCGTTCGGAGTCGGCAACGAGCTGAATACGCGGCTGCTGGACATGGTCGCGACGGACAACGGCGGCAGCGCGGCTTACGTGATGCCGAAGGAAGACCTGACGACGAGGATCACCGACCTGTACGACCGCATCGCCAATCCGGTGCTCACCGACATCAAGGTCACGTTCCAGAACATGAAGGTCGAGGAGATCTACCCTCGACGCATGCCGGACCTCTTCAAGGGCCAGCAGATCGTCCTGTTCGGCCGCTACATGGTCGAGGACGAGAAGTGGACGCCCGAGAAGGAGATCCTGGTGAGCGGGCGCCTGGCAGGCAAAGAAGTCTCCTTCCCGTACACGCTGCAGTTTCCGGCCGAATCGACCAAGAACGACTTCCTCCCGCGCGTCTGGGCCGGCCGCAAAGTCGGGCACCTGATGGAGGAGGCGAAGCGCGGCGGGGGACAGAAGGAAGTGATCGACGAGATCGTCCGGCTCGCCAAGCAGTACGGGATTGTGACGCCGTACACGAGCTTCCTGATCGCCGACGACATGCCGAAGGGCGACCTGGCAGCGATGAAGGCGCAAGCTTCGGACGCGTTCCGCAGGGAGTCGAAGGAAGGGTGGGGAGCGTCAAGCGCCCCCTCGGCCGCAGCCGCGCGGGATCTTGCCGAGAGCTCCTACGGATTCGGCGATTACGAGCGCGCCGGCCGGGTGACGGGCCAGACCGAGCAGCAGGTCATGGAGAAGATGCGGATCATCGGCTCCAAGAACTTCTACAACGAGGGCGGCGTGTGGGTCGACAGCACCTTCGATGTCGAGAAGCACAAGACCTTCATCGATGTGAAAATCGGAAGCGACGAGTTCGTGAAGCTCGTCGAGGCGAAGGCAGGGCTGGCCAAGTTCCTTTCGCTGGGCCGGGTGATCGTGATCTACCAGGGGAAGGTCTACCGGACGCAGGAATAGTCGGGGAGAATTCGAGGAATCCGCAGGAGCCCGGCTTTCAAAGGCCGGGCTCCTGTTCTTTTGGGAGTCGCGGGATCGACTCTCTATAGTCCGCGTATCCGTGAAACCGCTTCGCCCCGCCCTTTCCCGCTGTTACCACGCCCTCCCCACGGTTCTTTCCGCCGGCACGGGATTCTGCGCGCTTTTGCACGTCACGGTGCGCGACCGCTGGCCCGTCTTTTCCATGGCGGTCTACGCTTCCCCCCCGGTCGTCATGGCCCTCGTGCTCCTCGTGGCCTCGGCCCTTTGGGTTTTCCGCAGGGCCTGGAGGCCCGCGATCGCTTCCGGCGGCGGCGCGCTTCTCGCCGTGGCGTGGTGGCTCTCGACGTCCATCGTGCTCGCGCCGCCGGCCGACGGCCCGGCGCCCCGGGGACTGCTGCGCGGGCTGGGCTGGAATCTGCAGCGCGGCAAGCAGAGCTGGGAGGCCGTGATCGAGAGAATTCGCGAGCACGATCCGGACGTGGCGTGGTTTGTGGAAGCGGCCGAGGAGGGCGCGCCTGTCTCGCCGAGGTGGCACGAAGCGCTGGCGGGGTACGACCGGCGGGAAGCGGCAGGCGGGATACTTTTCATCACGAAGGGCCGCATCCGGGAGTCCCGCCAGTGGCTGGAGGGGCGCAGCTCGGTCGCGGAATTCCGGGTGACGTTGCGCGGCGCGGACATCACGGTTCTCGTCGCGGATATCGACGGTTCGCCGTGGCGGCACCGGCGGGCTGCGTTTGAGGTGCTGGACGCGGCGATGGCGGGAGCGCCTCCTGGGCCGCTGCTGGTCGGCGGCGATTTCAACACTCCGCGGAATTCCGCATTCTTTGACGCCTGGCGCGGGCCGATGACGCACGCATTTGAGGCGCGGGGTCGAGGAATGGATGGGACGTGGCCGACACCGATTCCTTTCCTGTCGATCGACCATTGTTGGGTGAATGATCGTATCGATGTGTGGTCGTGTTCGTTGCCGGCGAACCCGGCCTCGGATCATCGGCCGGTATTCGTTGGATTTGAGGTGGGGAAGTAGGTTCGGAGAGGGTGAAGGGGCAGCACGCGGGATGGGCAGAAAAAAGTGCCGCTCTGAGATTCGATTGCCATTAATGACATAAGTAATTAGTTAGCAATGTCTTATGTCAATACTCATCACTGCAAACTGCCCCGCGCCCACCACCAACTACCCCCTACTCAACCCCCTCCCGATGTTGTACCCTCCCGCCCCTCATGAGCCTCACCCTCCGCCTGTCGCCCCTTGCCACCCTCATGTGCCTGCTTGCCGGTTGCGGCTCCGATCCCGAATCAACTCACAAGGACGAACTTCACGCCGGCAATTTCGCCGACGTTCGCACACGGTTCTGGGCCGACCCGATCGGCCTCGGCGCCGCCCTGGTCTCCGAACGCCGCTGCGCCGACGGCGCCACCGTCACCCGCGAACACCTTCTCTACCGCGACGCGGATGACCCCGAATCTCCCGTCTTCTGGGCCGATATCGCCCTCGAATCCCTCCCGGATTCAAAGACCTCCCGCCTCTTCGTCCTCGCCGGCCTCGGCCACGAGCCCGCCGGGTCCCCCGCGTCGCTTTCCCTCGAACGAACTTCGAGCGGACGCTGGAAGCGCCTCCGCCCGGACGGCGCTTCCGAAGACCTCCCGGCCTTCGACGGATGCGACGATGTCGAAATCCAGGGAGACCACGTCACGCCGGGCGTCGTCGCCCGCCGCCTCGCCCTCAAACCCGGCGAACCCCAGGACGTCGACCGCCTGCTCGTCCGCCTCCCCGGAATGGACCTCGAACGCGTCAAACGCCGCTTCAATCGCGCCGACGAGTCCACGCTCTCCTGGGAAGGCCTCGGTCCCGACGGCTCGCCGGCGTGGCGGATCGACATCACCACGGACTCAGCCGGCTCCCCGACCGCCCTCAACGGTCCGCGCTTCCAGCATCGCGTCGTCCGCGACAAGACCCTCCGCTGAACCATGCCAGAATTCCGAGAGCAGACGCCGCGCGAAGCATGGGAGAGCGAGAAGCTCGCCGTGCTGTCGAAAAAAATCGACGAGCTGCAATTGCGCATCGAGGGGACGCCGCTCGAGAGCGCGCTCGACAAGCTGGCGGAGGAGCTGGAATCGAAGGGGCTGAAGTTCCGGCCGAAGACGTATCTCTCTGACGAGTGGGGATGCCCGGAGGGGGTGCCGGTCATCGGCATTCCGTTCTACCTGGCGGACGAGAGGCTGAAGCGGCTCGAGGACGAGTTCAGCGAAGATCTCGAGGACGACCGGCTGACGATGATGTATCTGCGGCACGAGGCGGGTCACGCGTTCAACTATGCGTACCGGCTGTACCAGTCGGAGGAATGGCACACGGTGTTCGGCCCGTACTCGCGGCCGTACGTCGAGGACTACTCTTCGAATCCTTTCTCCAAAAAATTCGTGAAGCACATCCCGGGCTGGTACGCGCAGAAGCACCCGGACGAGGATTTCGCCGAGACGTTTGCGGTCTGGCTGACGCCGGGGAGCGACTGGCGCGAGAAGTACAAGGGGCACGGCGCGCTGCCGAAGCTGGAGTACGTCGACCGCACGATGGCGTCGATCGGCCGGACGCCGCCCGCGGTGGACGTTGACGCGCCGCCTGACGAGGAACTCGGCACGGTCACCGTGAAGGAGCACTACGAGCGGCGCGACGAGCACGAGGGAATCGCCGCGCAGATCGCGGGGTACGCCGACGGCGACCTGCGCGAACTGTTCGGCCCTGCAAACGAGGAGGACGGCGCCGCGGCGTGGGCGGATTCGAAGCACCGCGCGATCGTCAAGCAGGTCGCCTACTGGACCGGCGCGCGCCAGCCGGTCGTGCTGTCGATGGCCAAGCACCTCATCGTGCGGCTGACCGAGATGAAGCTGTCGATGCCGGCAGGCGGAGAAGAAGAGGCGATCGTGCGCTTCACGGCCTTTGTGACGACGCTCGCGTCGAACTGGGTGCGCAGCGGGAAGTTCATTGAATTGTAGAAGTGTCGATCGCAGGCGCGGGCCGAGCCTAAAACGGAAGCTTGGCCGACTCCCCGCCGGCGAGCTTTGCCGGCAGTTCCTTCGCGACCTCGGCGCCGAGAATCCCGTCTCCCTGCTGGTAGCAGATCCCGAGACGGCGCAGCGTGCAGCCCTCGGCGCCGCAGTGCCACGGGTGCAGATGGCGTCGCGCGTTCGCGCAGCCTGAGGCATCGAATTCCTTCTTCAGCTCCGCGAACGCCCCTTCGCGCAGCTTCTTCAGCTCTTCCCGGTCGGCCGCTTTCGCGAACGCTTTCGCTCTCGTCAACTCGCGTGCGAATCGCCGGCCGTCCCACCAGCCCCGCACGTAGTGGCAGAGCCCCAGTTTCGGGCTCGCCGCGTAGAACTCCACCGCGCCGTACCCTTCGACCTGGTGGCCGGCTTTCACATTCGCATCCGGCGTCCCGGGAAGCCCCGCTTCCGCGATCCAGACGACGCGGAAGCCGCGAAGCGCCTCGACGACCTCGGGTTCGTCCAGCATGGCGCGGCACATCCGGCCTTCGAGCGTGTCAGGTTTCTCTTTCGCGCCGTCTCCGCGGATCGCGAGCACCGGCCGCCCGTCCTTCTTCGACGCCTCCATCGCTTTGGCGACCGTATCGACCCATGCCGCCGCGGGGCCGCGCTCCAGGATCTGCCGCAACCGCGCCCTCGCCTCGGCGTCCTTCTCCGACTTCTCGGCCCGCTCCATTTCTTCATGCGCCGCGTCCCACCGGGCGAACAGCTCCGCTTCGCACGCATCCCGCTTCGCCGCGTCGTCGTCGCGGAGGCCGGCAATGAGGTCGGCAACGGAGGCGGACTTCGGCTCGTCGGCGAAGACGGGCAGTGCGAAGAGCATGTAGGCGCTGAAAACAAAAGCGAGGCGCATGGGGAGGCTCCCTTGTATGCAAATTGGACGCTGTGCGCGCGAAGGAGTTCCGGAGATTGTCCGCCTGCCCGCCTGCCCGCCCGCCCGCCCGCTTGCCCGCCCG
>WSZJ01000128.1 GCA_009773755.1 Planctomycetota bacterium
ACGCCGGCATGTCCGCCGGGACCGAGCGCGGCGAGGCCCTCGCACGCGCGGCGACCGCGGCCCATCTCGCCGGCCGGCCGACGGTTGCAGAGCCGCTTCTCAGGGCTGCAGCGAAGTGCTTCCGCGATGCGCGCTCGCCGGGCCGCGAAGGGGCCATGATGGCCGAGCTGGCGCGTGTCCTCCGCGAGACGGGACGCGTCGCGCGGGCGGAGCGACTTTTTCGCCGCGCGCTTCCGATCCTCCGCCGCGCCGGCGACCGGAGAGCGGAAGCGGACGCGCTTTCGAAACTGGGCGGGCTGTACCTCGTCACCGGGCGCCACCGGAAAGGCGAGCGCGCGTTCCGGGAGGCCCGCAACCTCCATCGCGCCGCCGGGGACGCCGCTTCCGCCGGAATCGACACCACCAACCTCGGGATCTGCTTCGCAGAAATCGGCCGCCTGCGGACGGCCGAGCGGCTCTACCGCCGCGCGCTCTCGATGCACCGCGCGGCCGGAAACCTCCGCATGGAAGGCCTTGCGCTCGTCCATCTGGCGAGCGTGTGCAAGGAGACGGGACGGACGCTTCAGGGCCGGCAGTTCTGCGAGCGGGGGCTCGCCGCGCTCAGGAAAGCCGGGGACCGCCGCGGCGAAGGATTCGCCCTCAGCATTCTCGCCGTCCTCGAGCGCGCCGGGGACCGCTTTGAAGACGCGGAGCGCACGTACCGCGCCGCGATCGCCATCGACCGGGAAGTCGGCAACCGGCGGAGCGAGGGAATCGACCTCGCCAATCTCGCGAACCTCTGTTCCGACACCGGCAGACCTCGCGAGGCCGAGCCGCTCTACGACGCCGCCCTCGCGCTGCATCGCGAAGTCGGCAACCTGCGTTCCGAGGGCATCACCCTCGGGAATCTCGCGGAATACCTCGCGGAGTCAGGCCGGCTGAAGCGCGCCGAGGCGCTCTTCCACCGCGCCATCTCGATCCACCGGCGGCTGGGAAATCGCGCCCACGAGGGCGGGCACCTCTGCGACTAGGCGCTTCTCCTGCTTCGCCTGAAGCGGCGCGCGCGCGCGAAGCAGTGCTGGCTCAAAGGGGCGCGACGGCTCTGCGAGTGCGGAGACACGCAGGAACTGCGCCGCAAGACCCGCGCGATGCGGCCGGCCTGCGCAAAAGCTTCCGTTCGGCCGTTCGACGGCTCGCCGGTCTGACGGTCTGCCGTGAACGGCCCGGGCGTATGATGGACGCACCATTACCATGAAGAAGCCGGGTTCCGCTGGGGGTCCGTGCGTTTGCGAGAGGACGTAAGCGATGACGTCGCTCGATGACTGGCCCGGAGCGTACGCGAGGGCGCTCGCTTCGCAGCTCTGGAGCGAAGTCGATCCGCTGGTGCACGACGGCGTCTGCGCGACGTTTTCGGACGGCTCGCGGCACGAGGGTCGCGCGGCGGTGCGCGCCGCCTTCGAGCGCAACTTCGCCGCGATCCAGGACGAGAGGTACGCGATCTCGAATCTGCAGTGGATCCGAAGAGGGACCGATCACGCGCTCTACCTCTTCGACTTCGCCTGGTCGGGCGTGATCGGCGGCCGCCCGGCGAGCGGGGCAGGGAGAGGGACAACCGCGCTCGTGCGCGAGGGCGACCGCTGGCTGATGATCGCGGAGCACCTCGGGCCGAAGCCGCCGGCCCGCGAGGAGGCTCCTTGACCCGCCCGCATGCCCGCACGCCCGCTCTCGTTCAAGCAGCGCAGGACCTCGAAGCCGAGCTGCGCCGATGCGAAGACGCCGTCGCCGAAGCGGCCGAGACGCGCCTCAACTCCGAAAAAAACATCGGCCGCGCCGCCCGCGCGCTTCAGGCGGCCGCTGAGCGGCGCGGCGCCCTTGGCGAAAAGGTTAACGCCCTTCTCGCCGCGATCAAGGAAGCTCAGGGGCGCACGGAGACGACGGTCGCCCGAATGGAAGCTCGAGCGATTGAGGTGCAGGCGCGGATCGAAGCCCGGAAGGCGCTTCAGGCCCGCGGCGACGAAATCGCGGCGGACGTGCGCGAGGTGGCGGCGCTGGCGAAGGAGGGGGCAGAGCGGAAGCGGATCGCCGAGCGGATCGCAGCGGTAGAAATTCGGGTGGCGGCGGTGCTCGAGGAAGCACGCGCAGCGGAGTTCGTGGACGTGGCGCACGATGTGGACGGACTGCGGCAGATGCTGGCCTCGCTGCGGCGGAAGCTAAAGCCCGGTGGCGCCTGAGGCGCGGGGGAGAACTCCTGGTGGTGAGTCAGCATTGATTCCGCAGGTCGCGTCCGAAGGGCGCGACCCACGGAATCATGCGAGTCGAACCACTTTTTCCTATGAGTCACCGCTCGAAACTGGATTCCGACGGCACCGTCGTCATCGAAGGACTCTTCTCCGCAAGCGAGATCCTCGCGCTGGGCACCGCGCTCGACGCCGTCACAGGCGGCACGCCGCAGCTCCCGGAAGACCTGCGCGACCTCCTGACTCTCGAGCGCGACCTGGCGCCGAGGCAGCGCGGCGAGATCACCCCCGAACAGGCGGGCGACTGCGTGTTCCTGGTCGGCGAACTTCAGCGCTTCGCGCCGACGTTCGAAGCGCTCATCACCCACCCGAAGATACTCGAGACGCTCGAAGCGCTCTTCGAGTCGCGCGACTTCGCGTTTCACTTCATGAACGCGACCGTGAAGTCCGCGCACGTCGGCAGCAAGGTCGGCTGGCACCGCGACTGGCCGAACAAGTACCTGTGCGGCGCGACCTCGAACCAGGTGCGGCTCATGCTCTGCATCGACGGGATGCGCCAGGGCGAGGGGGCGCTCGAAGTGGTGCGCGGGTCACACTCGATCAGCGACGAACAAGCGCGGACCGCGAAGCCGCGGGGCCGCGAGTGGCGCCCCGACGAGATCGCCACGATCGACTGCGCCCCCGGCGCACTCGTCGCGCTTCACTCGAAGCTCGTCCACGGCAGCGGCCCTAACCGCTCCCCGCGCGCGCGCCGCAACATCCTCATGCAGTGGGGCGGCCCCGGCTGCGATCTCGTCGGCGAAGCGCGCGAGATGCGTACCGGGTGGCAGCCGATAGGAACGCTTGACAATACTAACGTTACACGTTAGCATTATCTCATGCCGATCCAGTCCTTCAAATGCGCGGATACGGAGCGGCTGTTCGGCGGCGAACGCGTCCGGCGGTTCGTGGCGATCGAGTCGGTCGCCATGCGGAAGCTGGCGATGCTGAACCGGGCCGGACGGCTCGACGACCTCCGCGTCCCGCCGGGCAACCGACTGGAGGCCCTGAAGGGCGACCACGCCGGCCAGCACAGCAATCGGGTCAACGACCAGTTTCGCGTCTGCTTCGTGTGGACGGGAAACGGGCCGACCAAAGTCGAGATCGTGGACTACCACTGAAGGAGGACGCCATGCGAAAGGTTCCCTACCCCCACCCCGGCGAGATCCTGCTCGAGGAATTCCTCAAGCCGATGGGCATCACACAGTACCGCCTGGCCAAGGAGATCGGCGTGCCGCAGCGGCGCATCGGCGAGATCGTGTCGGGCGATCGGGCCGTCACGACCGACACGGGCTTGCGCCTGTCGCGGTTCTTCCGGATGACCGAGGGGTTCTGGACCGGTCTGCAGCTGGACTACGACGCGGCACGGGCGAAGGACGCCCTCGCGAAAACCCTCGCGCGCATCAAGCCGTGGCCTCGGCGTCGGAAAAGCAGGGCGTGAACCTCGCAATCGCCCCGCCGTCGACTGGCTGAAGAGCAGCGGTGTGCGCCATTCTGCAGGCCGGGTTCGTATCATGCGTCCACGACGACACGTTTTCGAGCCGAGCTGTTTGCGCACCTGAAACTCGTGCCTCCGGCCCACGCGCCCGCGGTCGACGTCCTGGAGCGCTGCGCGTGCGACGGCTACGAGCAGCTTCGGATCCAGTACGCCGGGGATGAAGACGACATGATCGCCGCATTTCTCCTGATCCCACCGGCGCAGGGCCCCCGCCCGGCGGTCCTGATTCATCACCAGCACAACGGCGAGCGGCACTGGGGCAAGAGCGAAGTCTGCGGGCTCGCCGGCAATCCCCTTCAGGCCTTCGGGCCGGCGCTCGCGCGGCGGGGATTCGTCGTCCTCGCGCCCGACTCGATCGCGTTCGAGGATCGCCGCGCCGGGAGGCAGGGCACGCAGCCCGCTCCGGATCCCGAAGAGGATTGGCTTCAGCACTTCAACCAGATGGCCTACCGGCTGCTCCGGGGCGACACGTTGATGCGCAAGGTGCTGAGCGACGCCCTTCGCGGAACGGCTGTCCTGGCCGGCGATCCGAGGGTTGACGCGCGCCGCGTCGGTCTCCTCGGGCACTCGTACGGGGGAAACACCGTCCTGTTCCAGGCCGCCGTCGACGATCGCGTCGCGTTTGCGTGCTCGAGCGGTGCGGCCGCGAGCTTTCGACAGAAATTCGCCGCGGGAACAGGCATCGAGATGGCGGAGGTCATCCCGGGATTCGCGCAGCGATGGGACATCGATGACCTCATCGGGGCGGCGTCGCCGCGCCGCATGCTCATCGTCTCCGCCGCGGAGGACAAGTATTCGCAGGACGCGGCCGACATCGTGCATCGAGCCCGGACGGCCTGCGTCGCCGACGGAGTCCCTGACCATCTCGAGCACCAGCCCTACCCAGGCGGCCACGCGCTGACCTCCGATCGATTCGAGGGGATCGTCCGCTGGATGGATCGAATGAGCAGAGAACGCTGATGTCCTCTTCCTCCTGGCCCGCTCGCGTCCTGCAGCAGCTCCGCGGCGTGAATCCCTTCGGCGGCGACTGCCTGCCGTCGCGCGTCCCGTTCTTCGCCTTCGGGCGGCCGACGCTTCCCTTTCCACACCCGTGGAACTACAGAGAGCCGATCCGGATCTTCGACACGTTCTGGTGCGGCGCCGGGAAGGAGTCGGGCGCGGGCCGGCACAACCGGTACCTGTACGTCGGCGGCTTCCCGCCCGTGCTGCTGACGCGCGACCCCGCCGTCATCAAGGCCGTGCTCGCCGTCACGAGCGACAAGCCCGGCCACTTCGACCGCGACACCGCCCCCACCGCGGGCATCGCCCGCGCCACCGGCGTGGACTCCCTCCTCTACGCCAACGGCGAAGTGTGGCACCGGCAGAAGCGCGCCGTTGCGGAGCCGTTCAGCCGCTCGAACCTCTTTCAGCCCGAACAGTTCCACGGCTTCGAGCAGACCTTCCGCAAGACCGTCCATGACAGGCTCGAGGTCCTGCGCTCGAGGCAGCGGGCCTCGGGGCAGAAAGTGACCCGCATTGCGCTCGAGCCCGAAATCAAGGTCGTCATGCTCGAGATGCTCGTGAACAACTTCTTCGGCGGAAGCGTGGACGTGACGGAGCTGCGCGAAAGATTCGTCCCCGCGCTCGAGATGCTGATCGACCACATGGTCACCGACACGATCGCTCCGAAGCTGAAGTGGTTCAGCGGAATGTTCACCGGCCGCAACACCCTCCTGAAGCGGAAGAAGGCCGACTTCGAAGTGCTGGTCGACATCGCGCTCGCCGGCCGCGCGAAGTGCGTGGGCGCGTGGCAGCAGTTCCACTCCGAGGCGCCGGACGCGGCGCTTCGCAGCAACATCCGCGTCTTCCTGGCCGGGGCCATGGAGGCCACGACGTCGTTCGCGAGCTGGGCCATTTCGCACCTCGCACGCGCGCCGCAGGTCCAGGAGCAGGTGTTCGCGGAAGTGAAGGACCTCGACACCTACGACCCCGACAACCTGGCGAGCGCGGCAATGCTGAACCGCGTGCTCGACGAAACCGTGCGCCTGACCCCGGCGCTCTACTTCCTCCCGCGCCGCGCCACGGTGGACACCTGGATCGAGACCGCCGATCACCGGAAGATGCTCATCCCCAAGGGGGCGCACATCGCCCTCGACGTCTGGCACGCCAACCGGTGCGAGGAACTCTGGGGCACTGCGGTCACCGGCTTCCCCGCCGAAACGTTCGCGCCGGAGCGCTGGGAGTTCCTCGCCCGGAAAGGAATCACCCCGAAGGACATGCCTCACTTCGGATTCGGCCACGGCCCGCGCTTCTGCCCCGGCCGCTCCCTCGGCCTGCTCGAAGTCGGCCTCGTCGTCGGCGCGATGGTGAAGATCTTCAAGTTCAGCGGGGTCGGCGAACCGCCGAAGGCCCGCGCCGGCGTCTCCACCAAGCCGGCCGACGGGGTGCTGGTCGACCTGGAACTGCGGGCAGAGGTTCCCGCTCATCCGCACAAACACGATCGCCGAGGCGACAAGTCCGGCCACCACGGTCACTCCTTCGCCGATGTCGAGAGCTGGGTCGCCCGCTTCGAGGGCCCCGAGCGCGACGCCTGGCAGAAACCCGACGAGGTCGTGCGCGCGCTCCTCCTCAATGAAATGGAGTCGAAGCTCGCCGCGGCGAGAATCTCCAGTGACTTGCCATTTCGTGGGGCCTTATTCAAAATGTCTTCTTCAATTCCTGGCCGTCCCCGCACGGGGTTGCCTGAATTGTCGCCGCGCCCGCCGCGGGGGCACCGGCCCTAGAATCAGGGAGGGAATCATGGCTCTTGCACCGCCGACCCCCAAATGCGTGAAGTGCCAGTCCACGATGGTGGAGACCGGGGCATTCGTGCTGCAGCACGCCGACGATCCTGATCCGTCCAAGGCGATCAAGGTGAAGGCCTGGACGTGCTCGAAGGTATCCTGTGCTCACGTCGATTTGTACAGGGCCTAAGTAGCTCCACGTTGATTCCTTGCCATCCATCCGCGCGTCTTTCGCCGTCCCCACTCGCGACCGGTCCCGACGCCCCAATGATCGTGACCGGGAAGCGGGTCCCGGGCGATTTCGGCGACCCGACGAAGGGAAGCTGCCTCATCCGGATGCGCGTGAACGATCCCGGAGAAAAAAGTCGATTCTCTGCTGCCGAACCCTCCGGACATCCTGTTCTGGTGCAGGCCGGCACGCTTCAGAGTATCTCTGGGAGCCGCCGATCGTTTCGTGTAAAAACTGACCGCTTCAGCCCGATTCATTTCGAAACAAGAGGAGGAAGACCATGACCCTTCGCATCAACGACGAGGTTCCGAACTTCACCGCGGAGACAACGCAGGGCCCGATCGAGTTCCACAAGTGGATCGGCGACGGCTGGGCGATCCTCTTCTCGCACCCCAAGGACTTCACGCCGGTCTGCACGACGGAGCTCGGCTACATGGCGAAGCTGGCGCCGGAGTTTGCGAAGCGGAACACGAAGGTGATCGGGCTTTCCGTGGATCCGGTGGGGAGCCACGAGAAGTGGTCGAAGGACATCGAGGAGACGCAGGGGGCGAAAGTGAACTTCCCGATGATCGGGGACCCGGAGCTGAAGGTCGCGAAGTCGTTCGACATGCTGCCTGCCGACTCGGGGACGACCTGCGACGGGCGGACGGCGGCGAACAACGCGACAGTCCGGACGGTGTTCGTGATCGGACCGGACAGGAAGATCAAGCTGATGCTTTCGTACCCGATGAGCACGGGGCGGAATTTCGACGAGGTGCTGCGCGTGGTGGACTCGATGCAGCTGACGTCGAAGCACAAAGTTGCGACGCCGGTGAACTGGAAGCAGGGCGACGACGTGATCATCGTGCCGGCCGTGTCGGACGAGGAGGCGAAGCAGAAGTACCCGAACGGCTGGAAGTCGCCGAAGCCGTACCTCAGGATCGTGCCGCAGCCGAAGTAGCCTCCGGCGGCCCCGATGCCTGTTTCGAACCCGGATATCGCAAATCCCGGAAGATTGCCGGTCGCCGACCCGTATGATGCTGGTGCGCTTGAAATGACATTCCGGAAGTGCGAACTCCAGAAGGAGGAGCGATGAACACGACGCAATTCGGGTCCCTGGCGTGCCTGGCCGTACTCCTGGTGGCCAGCGCACCCCGTCCCGCTGACGCGGGCTGATGCCGCAAGGCGCGTCCACGGCTGACGTGGTACGAGCCTGAAGAAGCAAACCTCCGTGAAGAGGTTTTGGTGACGAGCCCCAATGCGACAGACAAGGTGGAGGCGGCGAGCAACGAGTTCGGCCTGTCGCTCTGGGCGAAAGACAACGAGAAGCCGGGATTGATCTATTTCTACTGGTCCGATTCCTCCGACCCGCGCGGCAAGAAGAGCCAGGCCTGGACCCGGGACTTCTTCGACACCGAAGACGTGGCCCGCGCCTCGAAGCACTTTCTCTGCTACAAGGTCGATGCCTCGAAGCAGGATGCCGGGCTGCTGAAGAAGCGCGGACTGGACCCCGCGAAAATGCCGGCGATCGTCGTGACGAGCCCCACCGGGAAGTTCGTCTGCATCCTTCCCGAGGTGAAGAGCAATGTGGCCCTCAAGGACGCCCTCGAGAACGCCCTGGCGCAGCACTTTCCGGCGCTCTGGAAATCGTACGACCGGGTCTATCTGGAGCTGGAGAAGCTGCTGGACGTGGCCCGTGAGGACTACAAGAAAAACAACTTCGAGGCCGCCCTCGAGAAACTGGCCAAGATCATCGAGCATCCGGTCCGCACGTCCCTGATCGAGCGCGCGGAGGAGCTGCAGGAAGTTGTTCAGACCAAGTTGGACAACCTGGAGCGGAAACAGAAGTAAACCAACCTGTGCCGGGCCGGCGCTCGCCGGCCCGGCCAGGTCGTTCAGGCTCCGGCCGGGCGACGTAGTCCGATTCGCGCTGGGAGAACGCATGACGGGCCTGATGTCGAAGCGCTTCGACGAACCCGACGACCTGGTCAAGGTCTCGAACTGCACCGGCCAGGTCGTGACCCTGGGAGAGGTATTTGTAGGCCGCTACGTCTATCAGCCGGGCTGGATCTGGTCCCGCGACGTCAAGCCGGTCGCCGGCACGCCGGACTGCCGCCACCATCACCAGGGGGTGGTCCTTTCCGGCCGCATGCAGGTCGAAATGGTCGATGGCGCGCGCAGGATTCTCGGCGCAGGCGACGTCTTCAATATTCCGCCCGGGCACGATGCGTTCGTGGTGGGAGAAGAGGCGTGCGTCATGATCATGTTCAACGGAGTCCGGGGGTGGGCCAAGCCGAAGACGGGAGAGGAACGCGTCCTCGCGACGCTTCTCGTCACCGACATCGTCGGGTCCACGGCCCTGGCGGGCCGGATGGGGGACGTCGCCTGGAAGGACTGTCTCGCGCACCACAGCGATCGCGTCCGACGGGAGCTCGACCAGTTCCGCGGGCTGGAGGTCGCAACGACGGGCGACGGGTTCCTTGCCATGTTCGACGGAACCGCGAGGGCGGTTCGCTGCGGGGCCGCGATCTGTCGCGCCGCGCGCCTCGACGGGCTGGAAGTCAGGGCCGGCGTGCACAGCGGAGAAGTCGAGCGCCACGCGGACAATCTCCGCGGAATGGCCGTTCACATCGTGTCCCGGATCGCGGCGCTCGCCGGCGCGAGCGAAGTCCTGCTTTCCGGCACGACCGCGACCTTGCTCGAAGGCTCCGGCCTCACGCTCAACGACGCCGGAGAGCACGAGATGAAGGGCGTCGAAGGGCGCCGTCGGCTGTTCAGGCTGGTCGAGCCCTGAATGCGGAAGCGCGGCTTCCTGCGTTAGAGTAGCGTCCGCGTGAACGCAGAATCCGCATACGTTTTCAGGCACGCACTGCTGCGGGATGCCGCGTACCAGCTTCAGCTGCCGGGCGACCGCGTGCGGCTGCACGGCGTGGCGCTGGCGGCCATGGAGAGCCTTCTCGGCGGCCGGCCGCCTCCGCTTCCCCCGCTGGGCGGCGATGCACGAGAGGAAGCCGCGCCCCATTCGACGGACGCTTTCGCCGAAGAGCTGGCGGAGCACGCGCGCTTGTCGGAGGGCGGAGTCCGGGAATCAGGCACACCGCGGAATCCGACGAGGGCGCTCTACCTGCACCGGGCCGCCATGCACGCTGCCAGGAACTACCGGCACGATTCCGCCTGCCGGCTCTGGGAGGAACTGTCCTTCTTCCTCGCGGGCGCGGAAAAGGGGGAGTCCCTTCGCAGAGCGGCGCACGCTGCAGGCGAAGCGGGCCGGAGCGCGGAGGCCGAGCGCCGGCTGGAGGAGGCGCTCGCGCTTTTCCGTGAAGCGGGCCACGGGAGGCTGGAGAGTCTCGCCCTGTGCGAGCTCGCTGCGCTGACCCAGGAGACGGGACGCGCGGCGCTGGCCGGGGGATTTCTGGATCGGGCGGGCGAACTTGCGGCGTCGACGGGTTCAGCGATGGCGGCGCGCAAGGTCGCCGCCGTCCGGGCGAGCGTAAATCGCGACCTGGGGAGGAACGACGAAGCGGAGCGACTTTGGGAGTCAGTCCTGCAGGACGCCCGCCACGCTGGCGAACAGCGTGAAGAAGCAATCGCGCTGGGAAGTCTTGCCGTCCTGTTCTGGTCGACAGGGCGGATCGAAGCGGCCGAGCGGGCCTTCGGCGAGTCGCTCGCGCACCTGAAGGAGACAGGCTACCGCGAGGCGGAGGGGACCTACCTGGACTCCCTGGCCGGCCTTTACAATCAAACGGGACGACAGAATCTCGCCCTGAGCACGCTGGAACGCGCCCTGGCCATCCACCGGGAGCTGGGACAGAAACGGGAGACGGGAAGCGCCCTCGCGAACCTCGCGATTCTGCAATTCCGCTCCGGTCAGCACGCCGACGCCGAACGGACGTACCGGCAGGCGCTCGAGATTCACCGTGACGTCGGGAACCGGACCGGGGAGGCGATCGTGCTGGGAAACCTCGCGAGTTTCTACGGAGAGCGCGACCGGGTTGCGGAAGCGGAGCAACTCCATCAGGAGTCTCTTGCGCTTCACCGCGTTGTGGGAAACCTGCGCTCCGAGGGCGTAGAGATGGGGAATCTGGGCGAGCTCTACAGGGAAACGGGTCGCCTGGCCGACGCGGAACGGATCTGCCTGCAGGCGCTCGTTCTCCACCGCCAGGTCGGCAACCGGAGAGGCGAAGGCAAGGACCTGTGCAATTACGCCGAGATCCTCGTCGCGCTCGGACGGACAGACGAAGCCCGTGAAGCGTGGCGAAACGGTTCGGCCATCCTGCGGGAGGTCGGCGATGTGACGGCGCTTCAGGGGAGGACTCGAAGCCTGCAGCGGACGTGTGCCAACGCAGGCATCGAGATGCTGGACGGCGCTCCATGAACTCCGGGATTGAACGTCTGTTCCGCGACGCGTGCGCGCCGCTCCTCGAACAGGCGAAGCGGAGGCAAGCGAAGAAGACGGCTCCTACCTCGAGTCTTCCCCGAACTCCGCCACGCCCGCCGTCGCGCAGGCGGTGCGCATGGCTCTGGTCTCGCGGGCGATGTCGGCGCCGGCGCGCAGGCCGCGGAGAATCTCGATGCCGTTCCGCCACGCGTCTGCCGCGAAGGCCGCGCTTCCACGCGCCAGGAGACAGAGCGCCTGCCCGCAGAGGTGCCCGGCCTCCAGGCTCCGGTCGCCGGACTGGCGGGACAGTACAAGCGCTTCCGCAAATTCCCGGTCCGCTTCGTCGAGGCGCCGCGTTTCCCGGAAGAGACCCGCGAGCCTGCCGAGGGCGAAGGCCTCCAGGCGGCGGTCGGCCACGGCGCGCGCGGCGGCGAGGGCGTCGCGGAAGAGGACCTCAGCGCGGTCGGTGCGGCCGGTTTCCTGGCAGAGGCCGGCGAGATTCACGAGGGAGATGCCTTCGCCCCGCCGATTCCGCATTTCGCGCTGCATCGCGAGAGCCTGCTCATACGTGCGCTCGGCCTTTTCGTGCCGTCCGGTCGCCTGGTACAGCTCGGCCAGGTTGCCCAGGCTGATCCCCTCGCTTCGCCGGTCACTCACTTCGCGACTGATCGCGAGCGCCGCTTCGAAGGTCTCCTCGGCCTCGACGACCCGGCCCGTCACGAAATACAGGCTCGCCAGATTGCCGAGCGCGATTCCCTCGACGTTCCGATTGTTCATTTCGCGGAGAAGCGCCAGCGCCTGCCGATAGGTCCTCTCTGCTTCGGCCGGGCGCGCCGTGTCGGTTAAGAGCCGTGCGAGGTTGGAAAGGACCTCCCCTTCGGCCCTGCGGTTTCCGACTTCGCGCTGGACTGCCAGCGCCTGAAGGTACTGACGTTCGGCCTCCGCGGGACGGCCGGTCTCGGCGTAGATGAGCGCGAGGTTGCCCAGCGTGTTCGCTTCGAAGCGCCGGTTGCCGGACTGGCGATGAAGCGCGAGCGTCCGCTCGAAGGCGCGCTCCGCCAGCTTCACGCGTCCCGTCTGACGGTAGAGGATGGCGAGGTTTCCGAGAGAGACGCCAAGGTGGTGGTGGCGGAGGCGGCGGAAAATCGCAAGGGCCTTCCGGTACGTGCGTTCGGCGCCGTCGATGTCGCCGAGGCGCAATTCCAGGGTGCCCAGCTGGTTCAGGGCGCCGCCCTCGC